>NZ_CP093340.1:3057500-3380000 GCF_022637415.1 Luteimonas sp. S4-F44 | reverse complement strand
TAGGCAAATCCGGGACCCTTTAACTCCGAGCACCGAGACGAGCTCATTAGAGCGAAGTGACTGATACCACGCTTCCAGGAAAAGCCCCTAAGCTTCAGCTTAAGCAGACCGTACCGTAAACCGACACAGGTGGGTAGGAAGAGAATTCTCAGGCGCTTGAGAGAACTCGGGTGAAGGAACTAGGCAACATAGCACCGTAACTTCGGGAGAAGGTGCGCCCTTGATCGTGGCTCGTGCGAGCTATAGCGATCGAGGGCCGCAGTGACCAGGCCGCTGCGACTGTTTATCAAAAACACAGGACTCTGCAAACACGAAAGTGGACGTATAGGGTCTGACGCCTGCCCGGTGCCGGAAGGTTAATTGATGGGGTCAGCCGCAAGGCGAAGCTCTTGATCGAAGCCCCGGTAAACGGCGGCCGTAACTATAACGGTCCTAAGGTAGCGAAATTCCTTGTCGGGTAAGTTCCGACCTGCACGAATGGCGTAACGATGGCGGCGCTGTCTCCACCCGAGACTCAGTGAAATTGAAATCGCTGTGAAGATGCAGCGTTCCCGTGGCAAGACGGAAAGACCCCGTGAACCTTTACTATAGCTTTACACTGAACGTTGAGTTCGTCTGTGTAGGATAGGTGGGAGGCTATGAAACTGTGGCGCTAGCTGCAGCGGAGCCAACCTTGAAATACCACCCTGTCGTGCTTGACGTTCTAACCTAGGTCCGTTATCCGGATCGGGGACCGTGTATGGTGGGTAGTTTGACTGGGGCGGTCTCCTCCCAAAGAGTAACGGAGGAGCTCGAAGGTACGCTCAGCGCGGTCGGACATCGCGCACTGTGTGCAAAGGCATAAGCGTGCTTGACTGCAAGATCGACGGATCAAGCAGGTAGGAAACTAGGACTTAGTGATCCGGTGGTTCTGTATGGAAGGGCCATCGCTCAACGGATAAAAGGTACTCCGGGGATAACAGGCTGATACCGCCCAAGAGTTCATATCGACGGCGGTGTTTGGCACCTCGATGTCGGCTCATCACATCCTGGGGCTGTAGTCGGTCCCAAGGGTATGGCTGTTCGCCATTTAAAGTGGTACGCGAGCTGGGTTCAGAACGTCGTGAGACAGTTCGGTCCCTATCTGCCATGGGCGTTGGAGATTTGAGAGGGGCTGCTCCTAGTACGAGAGGACCGGAGTGGACGAACCTCTGGTGTTCCGGTTGTCACGCCAGTGGCACTGCCGGGTAGCTATGTTCGGAAGCGATAACCGCTGAAAGCATCTAAGCGGGAAGCGCGCCTCAAGATGAGATCTCCCGGGAGCTTGACTCCCCTGAAGGAACCATCAAGACCAGGTGGTTGATAGGCTGGGTGTGTAAGTACAGCAATGTATTGAGCTAACCAGTACTAATGATCCGTGTGGCTTGACCATATAACCTCAAGTTGCTTCGCAACCCGAAGCATCCTTGGCCCTACGACACGTACAGTCGTCATAAAATGTTCGCTACTTCCCAACCTCTGAGAGCGTGAGCGCCGGTATGGCGAGTCCCTCGCATAAGCCCGCACTTCCATGTGCGGACTGTCCAAAAATGCGAAGACTCCCCACATCCTGGCGACCCTCCACCCTCTCCCTGGTGACAATAGCTGTATGGAACCACCCGATCCCATTCCGAACTCGGAAGTGAAACGTACATGCGCCGATGGTAGTGTGCATCTAGCATGCGAGAGTAGGTCATCGCCAGGGTTTTTACCCTAAACCCCCGCCGGTTATCCGGCGGGGGTTTTTCTTTGCGTGTTGCGAAAACCGGGGTCAGAGTGCAATTTCGTGGCTCGAAATTGCACTCTGACCCCGGTTTTCTGCCATGGGCTGGACCGATCCGAGACGCGGAGCGGGCACGCCTGAGTCAGAACACCGTGCCGCTTCGCAGCCTAGAGCCGCGTGCTGGGCATTGCTGAGGTCGCGAGGCACTGCAGCACAAAAGACCTCCCCTCATCCGTTCCGCCATCGCAATCGCCGAACAGCGCGTCGCACTGAGGTTGAAGGTCCGCAGCTTTGTTTGATGGAGCGGCGCTGGGCTTCCAGGAGATGAGTTGCAAACGCCCCAGAGCAGCAGATTGGTGGCCGGTGGCCGCGTCAAGCGCGCCATGGATGGCGCGCGCCCGAGTCAAGGCAGGATGCCTTGCCGAGGGGAGAGCGGCTTCCGGCCGCCAGGCGGCTGCCTATCCGGAGTCGTACTCCATCGCCGCGAATGAGGCGGTGTCGCTGGAGGGATGTCAGAACGCCTCTAACGGCGTCCGCTAGATACTCGTGGAATCGTTTCAGCGGCGCAGGCGGCGCAGTTGCGCCAGGTCGTCGGCGATCGCGTTACGGCAGTTCGCCTCCATGCTGCGATAGAGCGCCAGGACCTGGTCCCCCAACGGTGTCAACGCCGCGCCGCCGCCGCCCTTGCCGCCGGTCAGCGTCGATGCGACCGGCGCACCGAAATAGAGATTCATCTCCTCGACCAGCTGCCAGGCGCGCCGGTAGCTCATCGCCATGCGGCGACCGGCTGCCGAGATCGATCCCGTCTCGCGAATACCCGCCAGCAGGTCCGCCTTGCCCGGCCCGAGCATGACGCTGTCGAGGCGGATTCTCAGCTGGAAATCGGAAGGCGCGTGCATGCGTCCAGCTTAGTGGACGCCGTCACGCACGAGAAGCGAGGTATGGCGAGATGCCCACTGTCCTCGCCGCATGCCGTCTGGCGCGGTGACGCGCTCGCGAGTCGCGCGTCGCCTGCGTCGGTTCGCCCCAGGCGGCGTGCGCCTGGCCTCGTGTATCGTCAGGGGCTCGTCCAGCGGGAGGCCAGACGCACGCCGATGAGCATCTATGCACTGGAATCGGTGTTCCGGCCGGCTTCGGTCGCCGTCGTCGGCGCCAGCCCACGGCCGCGTTCGCTTGGGCGGTTGGTGCTGCGGCAGTTGCGCGACGGCGGGTTCGCCGGACCCATCGGACTGGTCAATCCGCGTCACGCGCAGATCGACGGCGTAGAGGCGGTGACCTCGCTCGAGGCGCTGCCGTTCGCGCCCGAACTGGTGATCATCGCCGCACCGCCGGCCGACGTCGCCGACGTGGCCCGCGCCGCGGCCGATCGGGGCGCCAAGGCCGCGATCGTGCTCACGCGCGATATGGGCAGCGGACCGGGCTCGCACAATGCGGCGCTGGCCGACGTCGCGCGCAGCCGCGGCCTGCGCATCGTCGGGCCGAACTGCCTGGGCGTCATCGCGCCGCATGCGCGGCTGTTCGCGAGTTTCGCCGCGCATGCGCCGGCACCGGGCGAACTGGCGCTGATCTCGCAGTCGGGCGCCGTGGCCGCTGGCATGATCGAGTGGGGCCGCTCGCGCGGGATTGGATTCTCGGCCGTGGCCTCGCTCGGCGACGGTCTGGATGTCGACTTCGCCGACCTTCTCGACTATTTCGCTACCGACCGCCACACCCGCGCGATCCTGCTCTACGTCGAGCGCGTGCGCGATGCCCGCAAATTCCTGTCGGCCGCGCGCGCCGCTGCACGCGCCAAGCCCGTGGTGGTGGTCAAGCCCGGCCGGCATGCGCGCAGCGCCGAGCCGTCGCAGACCCACATCGCCGCGCTGGCCAGTCCCGATGCAGTCTACGACGCGGCGTTCCGGCGCGCAGGGTTGCTGCGCGTGCATGCGCTCGACGAACTGTTCGCTGCGGCCGCGACGCTGTCGCGGCTGCGGATGCCGCCTGGCAACCGCCTGGCGGTGATGACCAACGGCATCGGCGTGGGCATGCTCGCACTCGATCGCCTGGTCGACCTGGGCGGCGAACGCGCCACGCTGTCGGACGCCACGCTCGAGACACTTGATGCCGCATTGCCGCGCGGCTGGTCGCGCCGCAATGCGGTCGACATGCTCGGCGACGCCGACGGCCCGCGCTACGCCGCGACCCTGGCCGCGCTGCTGCAGGACCGGGCCAACGACGCGATCCTGGTCATGAACGTGCCCACAGTGCTGTCCTCGCCGCCCGAGGTCGCGCGGGCGGTCGTGGAGACGCTGCGCGCGCATCCGCGTGAGGCCGCGCGCAAGCCAGTGTTCGGCGTGCTGGTGGGCGAGCATCCCGAGGCGCGGCGGATCCTGGCCGATGCCGGCGTGCATGCCTTCACCAGCGAAGCCGGCGCCGTGCGCGGCTTCATGTACCTGGTGCGGCATCAGCAGGCGCAGCGCGCGTTGATGGAGACGCCGCCGAGCCTGCCCGACGACTTCAATGTCGATGCCGCGGGCGCGCGTGCGGTTGTCGAGGCGGCGCTCGCCGATGGTCAGCGCTGGCTCGATCCGCCGGCGATCGCCAAGCTGTTCTCGGCCTACGATATCCCGCTCGCCGAGGCGATCCCGGCGTCCGACGCCGACGCGGCGGCTGAGGTTGCGGCGACCCTGCTCGAGCGCGGCGGCGCGGTGGCGGTGAAGATCTGGTCGCGCGACATCCCGCACAAGTCCGACATCGACGGCGTGCGCCTGAATCTGGCCAGCGTGGATGCGGTGCGCGAGGCCGCGGACGAGCTGCTGCGCTGCGCCCGCGCTGCCCGTCCGCAGGCGCGGATCGATGGCG
The DNA here is from genome assembly GCF_022637415.1 of Luteimonas sp. S4-F44. Taxonomy (NCBI): domain Bacteria; kingdom Pseudomonadati; phylum Pseudomonadota; class Gammaproteobacteria; order Lysobacterales; family Lysobacteraceae; genus Luteimonas; species Luteimonas sp. S4-F44. The sequence continues at coordinate 3,375,418 of NZ_CP093340.1, read as the reverse complement.
TGACCGTGCATCCGATGATCGTGCGGCCCAAAGCGCGCGAACTGATCGCCGGCATCGCCGACGACCCGACCTTCGGACCAGTGGTGGTGTTCGGACGCGGCGGCACCGCAGCCGAGATCATCGACGACAAGGCGCTGGCGTTGCCGCCGCTGGACTTGCGCCTGGCCCACGAGTTGATCGGACGCACGCGGGTGGCGCGCATCCTCAACGCCTACCGCGACGTACCGGCGGCCGACGAACGGGCGGTGGCGCTGCTGCTGGTGAAACTGGCGCAGATGGCCGCCGACATTCCCGAGATCCAGGAGGTCGACGTCAATCCCCTGCTGGCCGACCGCGACGGCGTGATCGCGGTCGATGCGCGGGTCGCGGTCGGTCCGGTGCAACGGCTGCACCGCGGCCGCGGGCACCCGCGCTTTGCGGTGTTCCCCTACCCGAAGGAGTGGGAGCGCACAATCGCGCTGGGCAACGGCAGCGATGTGTTCGTGCGTCCAGTACGGCCAGAAGATGAAGCCATGTTCCTGCGCTTCTTCGAACGGGTCAGCACCGACGACCTGCGGCTGCGCTTCTTCAGCGCAGTGCGCCACTTCAGCCACGAATTCATCGCCCGGCTCACCCAGCTCGACTATGCGCGCTCGATCGCGCTGGCGGCGATCGACCCGGCCAGCGGCGAGATGCTCGGCGCGGTGCGTCTGCTGGCCGATGCCAACTACGACACCGGCGAGTACGGGATCATGGTGCGCTCCGACCTCAAGGGCGCAGGTCTGGGCTGGCGGTTGATGCGGATCATGATCGAGTACGCCCGCTGGCAGGGGCTGCGGATGGTCGAGGGCCAGGTGCTGCGGGAGAACACCACGATGCTGGCGATGTGCCGCCAGCTGGGGTTTGCGATCACCGCAGACCCCGACGATGCGACCGTGGCGATCGTGCGCTTGCCGATCGTGGCCGAGTCGCCGCCGGCGATCTGAACGCCGGCCGCCGGCCTCGTGCCGGCGCCCACCGCGCCGGCGATAATGGCGCGTGCGCAAGATCCTCCACATCGACATGGATGCGTTCTACGCGTCAGTGGAGCAGCGCGACGATCCGTCGCTGCGTGGGCGGCCGGTCGTCGTGGCCTGGCGCGGCGCGCGCTCGGTGGTCTGCGCGGCCTCCTATGAGGCCCGGCCCTACGGCGTGCGCTCGGCGATGCCGGCGGTGACCGCCGAGCGGCTGTGCCCGGATGCGGTGTTCGTGCCGCCGGATTTCCCGCGCTACAAGGCCGTCTCGCGCCAGGTGCGCGAGATCTTCCTGCAACACACCGATCTGGTGCAGCCGTTGTCGCTCGATGAAGCCTATCTCGACGTCACCGCCCCCAAGATTCCCTCCCCCAGTGCGACCGCGACCGCGCAGGCGATCCGCGCGCAGATCCGCGAGGCGACGCAGCTGACGGCGTCGGCGGGCGTGGCGCCGAACAAGTTCCTGGCCAAGATCGCCTCGGACTGGCGCAAGCCCGACGGCCTGTTCGTGGTCAAGCCGGGTCAGGTCGAGGCGTTCTTGACGCCGTTGAAGGTCGGCTTGATTCCCGGCGTCGGCAAGGTGATGGAGAAGAAGCTGGCCGAACTCGGTGTGACCACGGTCGGCGAGTTGCGCGGCTTGTCGCTCGATGCGCTCGAGCGGCGTTTCGGCACCTTCGGCGCGCGGCTCTACCAGCGCGCACGCGGCATCGACGAGCGGCCGGTCGAGCCGGATCAGCCGGTGCAGTCGATCTCGTCGGAAGATACCTTCGAGACCGACCTGCCGCTCGAGGCGCTGGGGCCGATGATCGAACATCTGGCGGAGAAGACCTGGGCGGCCACGCGCAAGACCGCGCGCGTGGGGCGGACGGTGGTGCTCAAGCTCAAGACCGCGCAGTTCCGCATCCTCACGCGTAGTTTCACGCCCGATACGCCGCCGACCTCACAGGCCGAACTCACGCGGATCGCGCTGGCCTTACGCGAGCGCGTGGATCTGCCGGCCTCGACCCGCTACCGGCTCGTCGGCGTCGGGCTGGGCGGCTTCCGCGAGCCGGAAGAGCTGCCGCAGCAGGCCGGCCTATTCGGCGAGGCCGATCTCTAGCCGGCCTCGCTCTAGCCGGCGTCAGGCCGGCTGCCAGTCGAAGGCCAGCGTCTCGTCGCGCGCGAAGCGCTGCAGATGGTTCTCGATGACCTGCTGGTAGCGGGCGATCGACTCGGCATCGGGCTGGGTCAATACGATCCGCAGCGCATCGCCCTCGACGACGAAATCCGCACCCGCATCGTCACCCGCGAACGGAACGAATGCGTGCGCGTCGTGGTCGCGGCGGATCTCGAACTTGTGCCGCCAGTGGTTGCACAGCGTGCGCAGCAGGCGCGGGGCATCGTTGGATCGGGAGGTGGCGGTTGTGGTGATCGGCATCGCAGGACTCCAGAGCGGGCGGCATCGCCGCGGAGCGAGCATAGGCGCGCACCGCACGCCTTGCACATGGAATCGGGCGAACGCAGCGTTGCAGGCGGCAAGCCGCGACGCGATGGCCCACACTAGGCGGCCTCCCCTGCACGACGAGGCACAGGCGTGAACGATGCATCCGCGAAGGCGGCCGGTTTTCCCTGGCCGGTGGCGCTGTTCGATCTCGACGGCACCCTGGTCGACAGCGCGTCGGACATCGCCGCATCGGTCAATCGCCTGTTGGCCGAGCTCGGCCATGCCGAGGTCGACGAAGCCACCGTGCGTAGCTGGATCGGCGACGGTGCCCGCCAGCTCATCACCGCGGCGTTGCGGCACGCCGGCGACGGACGCGATGTCGAGACCGTGATGCCGCGTTTCATGCAGCACTACCGCGACTGCCTGCTGCTCGACCCACAGGTCTATCCGGAGGTGCCCGAGACCCTGCAGGCGCTGCGCGCGGCCGGCGTGCGGATGGCGGTGTGCACCAACAAGCCGGCGCCGTTCGTCGACCCACTGCTCAAGGCGCTGGATCTGGCGCAGTACTTCAATGCGGTGCTCGGCGCCGGCGCGTTGCCCGAACGCAAGCCGCATCCGCTGCCGCTGCTGCATCTGGCCGCGCACTTCGGCGTCGACATCGGGCAGTGCCTGATGGTCGGCGATTCGTCGGCCGATGCCGGCGCGGCAATCGCCGCGGGGGCGCCGTTGGTGCTGGTGAGCTACGGCTATCGGCGCGACTTCGATCTGCACGGTTGCGGCGCGCATGCGGTCATCGACCGCTTCGGCCAGTTGCTCGAACTCTGAGCGGGCGCGAAGTGGGCGCCGGCCCATGCGTGGCAACCTCGCGGTTCGGCGCGGTGTCGGGTTGCCGGCGCTACTGCGCCTGCAGCCAGCTCTCGGTCTCGGCCGGATTGCGCAGCCGCACCACCGTCAGGTGCGGATAGGCTGCCTCGATGCTGGGCATGCGTTCGGCCCACTTGTGCAGGGTCACCGTCTGCCAGCGCAGAATGCTGACATTCGGATCGCGCGACAGCAGCCGCCACGGCGGCCCCTCGACGTTGCCGTTCCACAACCGCGTGCGCATCACGCTGCGCATCAGTGTGCGGCGCAGCAGCCGGCGACGCACCAGCGCTACCGGGTAATCGAGCCACAGTAGCAACTGCGCACGCGGCCCCAGGATGCGGTCGGTGCCGTGGCTGATGTACTGGAACTCGGTGACCCAACGCGGCTCTGCGGCGAAGGCGCGGACATCGTCGAGGAACGTCGGTCGTGGTACCCAGTCAGGGCCGTGATACAGGCTGTCGATCTCGATATGGCGCAGGCCCCAGTGCGCGGCCAGGCGTTGCGCCAGCGTGGTCTTGCCACTTCCGGTGACGCCGGCGACGAGCACGCGCTCGGGGACGAACGGCAGCGAAGCATGTGGGTCGTGCATCCGACCATGTTACCGCGGCCGGCATGGTGGACGTGCCGGCGCGGCGCGCGCGGGCATGGCGGTCACGCCGTCGCGGATGGCGGCGCGCCGTCCGCGAGCGCCTCGAACCACGCAGCGTACGGCGAATTGCGGACCAGGTGCCGGTTGTAGTCGGGGGCGCCGTCGGTCCACCACACCGGACCGCGTTCGCCCAGCTCGCGCTTGGCCTCATCCACCTGTTGGCGTGCGTGGGCGAGCGCTTCGGCGTCGTCCGCCGCCCGCGCCGCCTTGACCGCGCGACGCGCGTCCATCAGCGCCGACACCAGTCGCTGGCGCGCGCGTGCATCCAGGTGTGGATTGGTGCTGCGCCAGAGACGTCCACGCACCACCAAGTAACGGCCGTCGGGGGTCTTCAGTGGCGGCGCGGTGCGGGTCATGCGGTCTCCGGCTAGCAGGTCATCACGATGTTCGCGTCATGGCGGTCGCGCAACGCACACGATCGCATGACGTCTGTTTCACACAATGCCAAGACCGTGTTGGCGAGCATCCAGGGTCCCGACTGCGTGCATGCGCGGTCGTCCAACAGGAGGTCACGATGTCCACACGCTTTTTCACCCCACCGCGTGTGCGTGCCGCGGCCCAGGCCACCGTCCTGGGTCTGATGTCCGGCATGCTGCTCGCCGCCTGCGCGCCCGCTGGGGACGCGCCGACGGCCGCGCAGCAGCCCGAAGCGACCACGCCGACCCCGGCACCGGAGCAGGCGCCTGCCGCCGACGCCCCCGCGCCCAGTGCAGCGGGCGGCACCGAAGGTGGCGACGGGTCGCAGATCCAACTCGGTCCGTTGAGCGAACGCGACATCGCCGATGCCGCATTGGCCGGCGAACTCGCATGCAGCTTCGCTGAAGAAGGCCAGGCGCCGTTGTTGTTCGCCAAGGGCGTGGTCGGCGCCGCCGAGCCTGCGCAGGGCGTGGTGAAAGTGAGCGATGTCGTGGAGCAGGTGCGCGCGCCCGGTGGCTTCGAGGGCATGAACAAGAACCCCACGTTCACAGGACGGGGGACAACGATCCACATCGTCGAAACCGGCACGGCGCCCGGCGGCGGCGAGTCGCCTCCACGCCCGGCGACGTTGACCTACCAGCGCGGCGATGGCGCGAGCCGCAGCTTCGAGGGGATGTGGCAGTGCGGGCCGTGAGTCGCCGCGCGCCCTGATTCCACTCGATCATCCCGGTCGGTCAGTCCATCCGGCCATTCCATCCAATCCGGCGCGCAGCGTCCGCTCGGCCGCACTGGTGGCGGGGTCCTCCCGCCACCAGTGCGCGATCACGGTGCGACGTTGCCTTCGATCGAATCGTCGAGCGTCTTGCCGATCGCGGCGCCGAGCGCCATCTTCGTCGCCGCGACGAAGTCGCCGTGCTTGTTGTCCCAGTAGTAACCCGCCTGCGGCTGCACCCGGATCACGGTGATCCGCGGGTCGTCCTTGCCCTCGGTGAACCAGGTTTTCATGATCGGGCTCCACAGTGCCTCGATCCGGTCGCGGTCCCGACTCACCGTGGCGTGGCCGTCGAGCACCAGAAAGCCGGAGTGCTTGGACGCCTGCAGGTACAGCCGCACCTTCGGGTCGGCCTGGATCTCGGCGTTCTTATGACTGTCGGCCGCGCTGAGGAACCACAGCACGCCATCGTCGTCGGCCTGCTCGATCGACATCGGACGGGTGCCGCCGGTGTCGCTGCCGGCCAGCGGTGTGGTGCAGAAGAAACAAGCGCCGGCCTCCTTGGACATGTCGCGGATGCGGGTGGCTGCCGCCGTGGCCGCCAGATCCTGGCGGTTGTCCTCGGGCTGGTTGCGGTTGATCGAATCCATGGGGCGTCTCCATCGGTTGGGCACGCCGTCGCGCGAGGGGGGCGCGGCGGTCGATGCGATAGCGTGGAAGTGCGGCGGTGATCCGGGTGTGACTCCGACGGCCGCATCGCCTCTCCACGCTGGGCCGAGCGATGGCCGGCTTGCGTCCTGGTGCCCGGGCTGCGCCCGTGCCCCGGATGACGAGATCGCCCACGCTGTCGCCCATCGGCCGCGTCTTCGCGGCGGTCGCCTCGATCGAAGCGTTCACCTGGGCCGGCCTGCTGGTCGGCATGCTCCTGCAGATAGACCGGCTCCAGGCCCAGGTTGGTCACGACGCAATGCGCGTGCATGCCGCGCCCGGCGCCCGAGGTGATCAGGATCGACGGACGGTGCTGCCGCCGGTAGCTCGACAGGAACACATTGAGATAGACGATCCAGATCAGCGCGGTCAGCCCGCTCATGCCCGCGGCGATCAATGGGGCGTAGTCGAGCAGTGTTTGCAGCACGGCAAGCTCCTCCGAGCCGTGGGGACAGCTGAGTAGTCGGCGACTTTGACCGCGCGGACGTCGGTCCGTTGCTAAGGCCGCGCCCGGGTGCCGTGACGTTCCTGCACGGCATGCCCACGAACCGCGGCATGGCACGGGCGGTAAACTTCCGGTTCCCTGAGCGCGAGGAGCGCGTCATGTCCCGATTCCGTCTGTCGACTGTCTGTTTCCTGGTGCTCGCCACGCTGGCCCTGGCGGCGTGTTCGTCCGCCAAGCCCGAAGCGGCGGTCGAGGCGTTCTATGAGGCGGCGGCCAAGGGCGATGTCGAGAAGGCCACCGCGCAGGTGTCGTTCGCCGACGTGCCCGCCAACGGAATGGTGCAGGCCAAGGGCAAGGTGCAGATGATCGTCGGCGAGATGCAGGCGCGGATCGATGCCAACGACGGTCTCGACAAGGTCGAGGTGATCGAGTCGAGCATCGACGACGACGGCGAAACTGCGCGCGTGCAGGTCCGGGTGGTCTTCGACAACGGCAAGGACCTGACCGAGACGCACCGTATGGTCCGCGACGACGGCAAGTGGAAGATCCGTCTGCGCTGAGGACGAGGCGATGCGACGCTGGGTGAGTGCGCTGCTGGCGTTGTGCGCGGCCAGCGCCTGCCTGGCCGGCCCTGCGCTGCCGATCGATGCGCAGCCCGGCGACCTGGTGTTCCGGCGCGGGACCGAGTCGGTCAGCGCGATGGTGCTGGCGATCGACGGCGGGCAGTTCAGCCACGTCGGCATGCTGGTCGGGCGTCCCGGCGCCTGGCAGGTCGTGCATGCAACGCCCGCTGAAGTGCCCGGCCGCGCCGACGGCGTGGTTGTCGACACCCTCAGCTTCTTCCTCGATCCCGTGCGCAGCCGCGGCTATGCGGTCTATCGAGTCGATGCCCCCGATGCCCTGCGCGCCGCCGCGGTCGGCGAGGCGCTGGGCCAGCGCGGCGCCCGCTTCCGGATCGCCGATCCGGCCGGCACTTACTGCACGCGGCTGGTCTGGGAGGCCTGGCGCCGTGCCGGCGTCGATCTGCAGGTACGCTTCACCCGGCTCGCCCTGCCGCTGATGCAGGGCGACTATCTACTGCCCACGCCACTCAGCCGTTCGCCCAGGCTGCGACGCCTGGCGTTGCCGGCGGATGCCGAGGGCTGAACGCGGCCCCAGGGCGGGCTGTGACCGGCGCCCCATTCGCCGGCCCCACAGGCCACTAGGCTGGCGCGGGGGGGATTCTTCCGACGGACTGGAGGCAAGCACGATGAGCAGACGTGGACGCGTGATCGCGGCGATGGTGTCGCTGGTGCTGGGGATCGTGGTCGTGGGCAGCGCCGCCGCGCGCTGGCCGATCCTCGGCGTGGAGTGGGCGGAATGGACGCGCTACGACGCGGCTGGCAATGCGATCGGCGGTGGCCGGATCGAATGCGACGGCACGGTCCAGACCTGGGGCGAGGCGGGCGGGGCGAACGGCTTCACGCTCTATCCCTGTCCGTAAGGGCTGCGGCGGGCGGACACACGGTCCGCCCGCCGTCACGTGCGCAGCGCCGTCGCTGCCACGGCGGCGCACACGCTAGGCGCTAGTAGACCTGCCGTGCCTCCGGCGGGGGCGGGTTCCACTGGTACAGCCAGGTCTCGCTCAGCGCATCGCCGGTGGCCGGATCGCGCAGGAACAGGCGCAGGTCCAACTGCTCAGTGCCGGGCCCGGGCGGGACGATGTCGAACATCACGCGGTAGCCTTCGACTGCGTGCAGCGGGCGTGCCGAGACGGTTTCCAACTGGCCGGCGGTGGTCTGCAGCACCGGCTCGACCGTGGCATTGCGCCCAGCCAGCGCGGCGAGCGCGCCGCCGGCGAAGTCGACTGCGAAGCGCTGCGACCAGGCCTTGCGCGCGAAGCCGATGCGGCCGCCCAGCCCCGTGCGCGTGGCGATGCAGGTGGCCAGCGGCGGACGCGCCGGCATCGCCTCGCCCCAGAACAGCCGGTAGCCGAACAGCAGTTCGCGACCGGGTTCGATCGGCTGGGCCGGATGCCAGAACGCGACCACGTTGTCGAAGGTCTCATCGACCGTCGGGATCTCGATCAGCTGCACCTCGCCGCGCCCCCAGCCGTCGCGCGGCTCCACCCACAGCGAGGGCCGGCGCTCGTAGAAGACGCCGTCGTCCTGGTAGTGCTCGAAGTTGCGATCGCGTTGCAGCAGGCCGAAGCCGCGCGGGTTGTCGTCGGCGAAAGCGTTGAACCGCAGCGCCCGCGGATTCTCCAGCGGTCGCCACAGCCACTCGCCGCTGCCGGTGTGCAGCGCCAGACCATCGCTGTCGTGGATTTCGGGGCGCCAGTCCCAGGCCATGCGGCGGTCGTTTTCACCGGTCTGGTACATGCTGGTCGCCGGCGCGATGCCCAGGCGCTCGATCGCGGTGCGCGGGTATAGTGCGCAGTCGACCTCCATCACCAGCGGTTCGCCCGGGGTGATCGCGAACCGGTAGGCGCCGGCGACCGAGGGCGAGTCGAGCAGGGCATAGACGACCACGGTGTCGCTACCGGGCGCCGGACGCTCGAGCCAGAAGTCGGTGAAGTCGGGAAACTCCTCCGGCCGCGGCAAGCCCGTATCCACGGCCAGGCCGCGCGCCGACAGGCCGTACTGGCCGCTGGCACCGACGGCGCGGAAGTAGCTTGCGCCCAGGAACGCGGCGAAGTCGCGCTTGGGATCGCTGCGCCGGTTGAGCCGGAAGCCGGCGAAGCCCAGATCGGTCGGCAGTGCGGTGCCGTCCAGGCCCGAGGCGCCGTAGTCGAACATGGCCGGATCGTAGGCGATCTCGCGCGCCTGGCCGTCGGCCAGCGCGTGCATGCGGACCGGCCGCTTGAAATACAGGCCCAGGTGGAAGAACTGGGCCAGGTAACGGGTGTCGTCCTCGCGCCACAGCGCATGGTCCTGGCGGAACTGCAGCGCCTGGTAGGCGTCCCAGTCGAGCGCGGCGACCGACTGGGGCAGTGCGCCCGGCCGCGCGGTGTATGCCTGGCCGGCCAGCGCGCGGGCGCGCCCCTTGAGCGCGGCGAAGTCGAACGGGGCCGGTGCGCCCATGCGCAGGGCGGCTAAAACCGAGGTCGGCAGAGCGGCCGCGCAGAGGGCCGCCAGGCCGCCTTGCAGGAACGAGCGTCGTTGCATGCGGGCGAGGTCCGGTTGTGGAGCGCGCATCCTATCCAACCCAAGGCAACGTGCCGTTAGTGTGCCCGGGCCTGCACGGCCGCTGCACATCGATGCTCCTAGGCTGGCGTACCGCCGAGACGAGTTCCCCCGCATGCACGTCCGCGCAGGCTGCGAACTCGTCATCGAGCCCGCCGTCGTCGCGCCCGATCCCGAGGCGATGCCCGCGCGACTTCGCGCATGTCGGCATGACGTTGTGCCGCGCGCTCGAGATCTCGGCGCGGATAGTCGTGGGGTGGTTGCCGACCTCAAGCCGATGGACATACACGCTTGGTTCGAGGCGTACCTGGGCGACGCCTGGCGCCCCTTCGATGCCCCGCAGGCGACGTCACGCGGCGGACGCGTGGTGATCGCACATGGGCGCGATGCGGCCGACGTTGCCTTTCTCACCAGCGACCAGCTGCTGCGCACGGTGTCGATCCAGGTCTGGACCGAACTCGACGCCGCAGCGTGAGCCCACTGGAACCCCGTCCATGCAGTTGTTCAAGTGCGACCGTTGCGAGCAGGTTCTATATTTCGAGAACACCGAGTGCCTGCGCTGCGGCGCGCGGCTGGGGTTTGTGCCCGAACAGGTCACACTGGGCGCGCTGATCCCTGACGGTGCGGCCTGGCGGCTGCAGGCCGCGCCCGCCGGTCCGCGCTACCGGTTCTGCGCCAACGCCACGCATTCGGCCTGCAACTGGCTGCTGCCTGCGGACGATTCGCAGCGCTATTGCCGCGCCTGTCGTCACAACCGCACGATTCCGGACCTGTCCGACGATGACCGGCTACAGGCCTGGCGGCGGCTCGAAGTCGCCAAGCGCCGGCTGTTCTACAGCCTGCTGCGCCTGCGCCTGCCCACGCCGACCGTCGGCAGCGGCGATCCCGAGCCGTTGTCGTTCGATTTCCTGGCCGACCCGCCGCACGGGCCCCGGGTGATGACCGGGCACGACAACGGGCACATCACCATCGCGTTGTCGGAAGCCGACGATGCCCGCCGCGAGGCGGCGCGGGTGTCGATGGGCGAGCTCTACCGCACCCTGCTGGGCCATTTCCGCCACGAGATCGGTCATTACTACTGGGACCGGCTGGTGCGCGACGCCGGACAGGCCGAGCTCGCCCGATGTCGCGCGCTGTTCGGCGACGATCGGCAAGATTACGGCCAGGCCCTGCAGCGCTACTACGCGAACGGCGCGCCCGCGCGTTGGCAGGACGGCCACGTCAGCCCCTACGCGACGATGCACCCGTGGGAAGACTGGGCCGAGACCTGGGCGCACTACCTGCACATTGTCGACACGCTGGAGATGGCCGCCGCGTTCGGCATCCGCATCGCGCCCGATATCGCCGAGAGCGCGACGATGGAGGCCGAGATCACCTTCGACCCCCATCACGTGGCCAACCTGCAACCGCTGATCGACGCCTGGCTGCCGCTGACCTACGCGGTCAACAGCCTCAACCGCGCGATGGGCCAACCCGACCTGTACCCATTCTCGATCGTCCCGCCGGTGCTGGAGAAGATGGCCTACATCCACGGCCTGATCCGGCGCGCGGGCGGGCGCGGCGCGGTTGCTCAGCCGTAGTAGGCCAGGAACATGTCGACCGCCGATTCGGCCACGCGCGTTTGCTGCGCGGCCGTCAGCGGTGGTTGGCCCATCGACAACTGCGGCCACAGCGCGAAGCTCTTGACCAGGCCCTGGAGCTGCATCGACGCGAATGCAGGATCGTCCGTCCGCAGCCGGCCATCGGCGGCCGCGGCCCGGACCCAGACCGTCACCCCTTCCTCGCGATCGCCCAGGCGGGAGAGCAGGTCGCGCGCCAGCGCGGGCGAGTGGATGCCCGCGGCGATGGCCACCCGCGCCAGGTCCACAAACTCCGGGTCGTGGAGGAGCCGCAGTTTCTGGCCCACAAGTTCGAGCAGTTGTGGACGCAGTGCGCGATCGGCCCGGTAGGCGAGGTCCGGTCCGCAGACGCCGCGCTCGAGCATCGACTCGAGGATGCGCAGGAACAGCGCGTCCTTGCCGGGGAAATGGTTGTAGACGGTGCGCTTGGAGACGCCGGCGCGACTGGCGATGCGATCCATGCTGGTCGCCTCAAAGCCGGCGGCGCGGAACTCGGCCACTGCCGCCTCCAGGATCGCCGCATGCTTGCGGTCGGTGAGCCGGGCGAGGGGCGGGGGACGGTCCATCCGAGGATTCTACACCGACGGGTTTACATTCAGCCTGGGATAACTACACTGCACGGTGTAGTTCTTATGGAATCCATCGATGCCCGCCGTCCCTTCGTCCTCGTCCGCACGGCCGCATCGCCGACGGCGCATCGTCGTCATCGCCCTCTCCATCCTTGGAGCCTGCATCGTGAGCGCCAGCCTGCTGTCGTACTTCCGGACCAATCGCCCCATCGCCGACTATTCGGCATCGCCGCAGGCCGAGGCCGGCCGGTTCCGCAACCCTGTACCGCGCCCGCCGATGGGGGCGGCCAAGACCGCGCGACTGCTGTGGGAAATGCTGTTCGAAAAGCCGGTCACGACCGTGCCCGCGCGGGCACCATCGGTGTCGCCGCTGACAGCGGCCGATCTCGAGGCTGCACCGGACCGCAGTGCCTGGCGGCTGGGCCACTCGACCGTGCTGCTGAAGCTTCGCGGCGACTTCTGGCTGACCGACCCAGTCTTCTCCGAGCGCGCTTCGCCGGTGCAATGGATGGGACCCAAACGCTTCCACGCCCCGCCGATCGCGCTCGATGCGTTGCCGCCGCTGCGGGGCGTGGTGCTGTCGCACGACCACTACGACCATCTCGACCGCGACACCGTGCGCGCCTTGGCCGACCGCGCGGCAGTGTTCCTGACGCCGTTGGGCGTGGGTGATCGGTTGATCGCCTGGGGCGTGCCGGCGGCCAAGGTGCAGCAATTCGACTGGTGGCAGGGCACCACGATCGGCGATCTGCGCTTCACGGCTACGCCGGCCCAGCACTTCTCCGGTCGCGGGCCGTTCGACAGCGACCGCACGCTGTGGGCCTCGTGGGTGATCGAGGACCGCGCGGCGGATGGCGACCCGGGCCTGCGGCTGTTCTTCAGCGGTGACACGGGCTACTTCGACGGATTCGCCCAGATCGGCCAGCGCTTCGGACCGTTCGATGTGGCGATGGTCGAGACCGGCGCCTACGACCGTCGCTGGGCCTTCGTGCACATGCAGCCCGAGCAGACCGTGCAGGCGCATGTCGACCTGGGCGCGCGCGTGCTGCTGCCGGTGCACAACGGCACCTTCGACTTGGCGATGCATGACTGGGACGAGCCGTTCGAGCGTGTTGTGGCGATCGCCGCCGAGCGCGGGGTCACGCTGGCAACGCCGCGCATGGGCGAGCGCGTGGACCTGACCGCGCCGCAGGCGTCGACCGCTTGGTGGCGCGACTAACGAAGCCGCGTGCAGCTCACGCGGGACGCGCGGGCAGACGGCCCGCGCCGGCGTTCTGGGGGATGGCGGCTGCTCAACGTCGCGTCGCGAGCACGCCATCAAGCGCGGGGGCCGCGCGAAAGCCCGCTGCCTCGAGCCGCCGCGCGACCTCGCGCGGCACGTCGCGGCCACTGGTGAGGCGGTTCGGGCTGCCGGTGTAGTGGAACAACCGGCCACCGCGCCGAAGGACCCGGCCCAGTTGGTCGTAGAACGTCCGCGCGTAGAGCTCGCCGGCGATCCCGAAGCGCGGCGGGTCGTGCAGGATCGCATCCACCGAGGCGTCGGCGAGGTCGGCGATAGCCGTGACGACATCGGCATGCGCCAGCGACAGACGTCCCTGCCACGGCGCGGCCTCGGGATCGGGCGACCACGGATTGCAGGTGCGCAGCCACAGCACGTCGGCGTTCTTCTCGAACGAACGCACGTGCGCCGCGCCCGCGTCCAGGCAGCACGCGGCGAAATAGCCCAGGCCGCCACAGGTGTCGAGGACGCGCGCGCCCTGCGGCGCGACCAGCGCGACCTTGCGGCGAGCATCGTCCAGAGGCGATGTCTGCGCGGTGGGCAACATCTTGATGCCGTCGATCTCGAATGTCGGCGGCCCCCACGGCGTGGGCACGAGCTTGATCAAGGCATTGCCGTAGCGCGAGATGGCGACCCAGGCCTCGCCGTCGTGTTGGTATATGGTGCGCTCGCGCAGCGGCCCAGGCCAAGGATAGTCCGCGCCCTGCCACGTCCAGTGCGTCGCGTGCAGCGTCGCGGTGTCGGTGCTGCGATCCAGGTCCAGCGAACCGGTCCATGTTGCCATGCCGGCATCGCGCGCCGCAGTGAGCGCGTCGGCGGTATCGCGCGTCAACAGGGGGCCGGTAAGGTGAGCCACGGCAAGCACCGAAAGAATGGGCAGGCATCGTAGCCGAGGTGCCCTACACGAATGGGGTTCGCCGCGGCTTGCAATCGATCTGCATTCGTGCCCGCACTCGCAGGTTCCTCACTCGCGTAAACCCGACTTGAACGCGAAACGCGCGATCGCGTCGAACCGGCGTGAACGTTTGCGCGCGCTTCAGGCAATAGCGTCTCTACTGCGCCCCGGGGCCACCCCCAACCCCGTATGTCCACGGATGCGCGCGCTGCGCATCCAAGAAAAAAAAGGAAACGCCCCGATGAGAACTGTCCTGATTCCTGCCGCAATTGCCACTGCCCTGTGTGCCCCGTCCGCATTCGCCCAGGGCATGGGCGGCGATACCTATCGCCCCGACCTGCAGGTCGGCCAGGGCAACGCCTTCATTGCTGGTAACGTCGGTCGTACGGACGGTGGCACGGCCGGTCGATTCGGCACCGGTAATTTTCACGTGTTCGAGAGCCGTGACGGCCGCAAGACCGGCTACGGCCTGGTCGGCGGCTATCGCTGGAAGCTGGCGCAGAACTTCGGCCTGGGCGTGGAAGGCGGCTACACCGACCTGGGCAACCTGGTGGTCAAGAACGCATTCCGCGACGACAGCGTCAACCAGCGCGAGGACACCAATGCGCTGCGCGGCTGGATCGCGGGCGGTAATGCCCGTCTGAACATCACGCCGGAGTGGTACGTGGGTGCACGTGGTGGCTTCTTCCGCGCCTCGGACAACAACTCGCGCTACTACAACGACGTCGGCCAGGATCTGGGCCTCGAAAGCGGCGGTCGCGATGGTCGCAACAGCTGGTACGCCGGTGTCGGCACCGGTTGGAACGCCACCGAGAACTTCAGCATTGGTGTGCATTACGACTACTTCCGCGCCAAGTCGGGCGACCTGCGCGATCCGGTCACCGGTGTGAAGTTCGAAGGTCCCAAGCGTTCGACCGCGCTGCTCGGCTTGACGGCCGAATACGCGTTCTGATGCCGACGTACGGACCGGGCGTTGCCCGGTCCGTATCGAGGGGTTCGACGCACATGGGCGCCCTCGGGCGCCCATGTGCGTTATGGGTGTGCGTGAATCAGTTCGTCGGGTGCAGCGGCCGTACGGCGCGCGGCGTCGGTGATGTCGACAGCGCGGGGTCCAGCCTGTCGGCAAGCCCGTCCTGATAGCTGCCGTCGGCATTGCGGATCCGCAGACGCGCCTTTGGACCGATGAGATCGCGCAACGTCGAACCTTCGGTGGCGCTCTGGCGGCTGAGGAACGAGGCGACCAGGCGCCCCGAGCCGTCCTGCCGCAGCACCCACAGGCGCAGGCTCATGTCGTACTCCAGAGTGAAACTGTTGTTCATCGATCGCGTCCTCGAACAGGCAGCCGTGCGCGCGAGCGCAGGGAGGAGGGGGAATGCAAGCGATTGTGCGAACGCAGGCATCGGCGATGCGTGAACCGCGCAACCACGTGCCTGCAAGGGCTGCAGCCTGAAGCCGCAGCTGCATGCACGCTGGGGCCATACCGCGGCGTTGGTCGCGTTCAGCGCGTCGGCGTGCGGCCGCGACGGTGGTGGTCGGCGATCAGGCCAGCCAGCGCATCGTCGTCTGCGTAGAAGTACGCCACCGGCAGATCGAGCACCTCGGCCATGCGGCGAAAAGTCTGCAGGTCGGGCTGGTGCACGCCGGTCTCGTAGCGGTTGACCCGGGTACTGGCGACGAAGTCGTCGAGTCCGGCTTCGATTCCCAGCGTGCGCTGCGAGATGCCCACCGCGGTGCGCGCTTCGCGCAACCGACGGCTGAAGACAGGCAGGGGTTCCTTCTTGACAGCCACGCGTGCATCGCATCCCGGACTTCGGCGTCGGGAAGCTTCCGAAACGTCGCTTGACTCCGATACTACGTTAAACGTAGTTTGGCGGTGGCTGCTCGCATGTCGCTGCGCCGGAAGGCGGCATGCGTGTGCGACGCGCCGGTCCGCCGGCGGCCTATCTCAAGGAGAGCGACCATGGACGAAGCCCGTCACCCCGCGCGACGCGGTACGCGCATCGACGACATCGCGCGCTGCGCGTCCACTCAGGGCCCGCTACGCCGGCTCCTCGATCTCGTGGCGGGCACACCCGACGCGGTGCTCGCCGACGCCCGCGCGGCCACGCTTGATCACGACCAGATGCAGATGCTTGGCCAACTCGCTTTGCGCGAGGCCGAGACCTGCGTGGCGCAGTCGCGTACCCTGCTGCATCTGCTCGAACTGTCGATGGCGCGGACCGCGCCCGCGCCGCACCAGATTGCGGAAGTCACGCAGCACGCGGCGCGGCTGATCACCGATGCCGAGATCTGGCGCGAACTCGCGGGCAATGCCGCGTTCTACAGCGAGCATCCGCAGATCGCGCGCCGGCTGGCGAGCGACCTCGCCGGAACGCCCGGCGTTCCGGCCCAGGCATGAGGGTGGCCGCAATGCGTCACGCGTCACAGAGTGCGGATGGTCTCGCCGCTGGCGCTCGACAGCGCGTCGCTGGCACGGTCGCGCTGCGCGGCATCGAAGACGTGCACCACGACCGCCGCGCGGCCTTCGGCCAAGGCCTCGCGCACCTTGAACAGGTAGGGATCATGGTCGGGACGCAAGGTCACCAGGCCACCGACCATCAACCCGAACACGCCGCCGTAGCCGATGATCAGGCCAGCTGCGAACCACGGCGAATTGATCACCGCCGGCACACTGGCCGCATATAACACGCCGAACAGGGCCGCGCCGAGCGCGACGCCAGCCAGGCCCAACTTGTAGTGCGCGATGATCAGGGTGCGCAGGATGCCGCGGTTTTCGGGCTCGAGCTTGCGGCCCGGCTCGCGGTCGTGGCGGGTGACCACCTTCACCTGCGAGGCCTTGAACCCGCGTTCGGTCTGCAGTTGCTGGCCGACGCGCCGGGCGGTGTGCTCGCTGTCGAAGATCGCCGCGACTTTGCTGTCCGAAACCTCGCCGGTCACCGGAGAGATCGTGCTCATGGGACGGACTCCGAGGGGGAAGACATCCGCAGGCTAGGAGCGCGCCGATCAAAGCTCCGTGACTCCCGGACCCTGGCGATGACGTGATGTGCACGCTGCGACTCGCGCTGCGGCTTCACATCCGCATCGGGTGGATGTGCGCAGCATGGGGGCCTTCGTACTGACATCCGAGTGGCGCCATGACCCGTGCATCGTCTTCATCCCGTGTGCGTCTCCATATCGAGGACTCGGGTGGCGCCGGTCGCCCGGTCGTACTGATTCATGGTTGGCCGTTGTCGGCCGCCTCGTGGCATGCCCAGGTCGGCCCCCTGAAGGCGGCGGGCTATCGCGTGATCGCCTACGACCGCCGCGGGTTCGGACGTTCCGACAAGCCGGACAACGGCTACACCTACGACACCCTCGCCGACGACCTGGCCGGCGTGCTCGATGATCTCGACCTGCGGAAGGTCACGCTCGTCGGCTTCTCGATGGGCGGCGGCGAAGTGGCCCGCTACCTCGCCCGCCATGGTGAGGCGCGTGTGCACAGCGCGGTGTTCGCCGCCGCAGTGCCGCCGTATCTACTCAAGACCGAGGACAACCCCGAAGGCCCGCTGCCCGAAGAGAAGGCCGACGAGATGCGGGCAGGGCTCGAACGCGATCGCGACGCGTTCTTCGATGAGTTCACCACCCAGTTCTTCAGTGTCGACGGCACGCTCAAGGTCGACGAGGCCCAGCGCCAGGACGCGCTCGCGCTCGCACGTCAGTCCGATCAGACCGCGGCGCTGGGCTGCATGGAGGCCTTCGCGACGACCGACTTCCGCACCGACCTGAAGGCGATCACCGTGCCGGTGCTGGTGCTGCATGGTGACGGCGACGCGACCGTGCCGTTCGAAGGCTCGGGCAAGCGCACCCATGCGGCGATCCGGGGCAGCGAGCTGGTCGTGGTGCCCGACGCGCCCCACGGTCTGAATGTCAGTCATGCCGACGCCTTCAACCGCGCGCTGCTGGATTTCCTCGCGCGCTGACGGTGTCCACGCCACGCGAGCCTCGCCTGGACGCCAGGAGCCCCGATGTCCACCCCCCATCCAGCGGCATTCCAACGCTACGATCCCGCGCTCGCGCAGCCAGGCCCCGACGAGGCGGCGCTGGCGGCCGAACTCGACGAGGTCTTGCTGTCGATCTCCCACAAGACCTGGGAAGACGAAGGCAAGGGCCTACGCGCGGTGCATGCCAAGAGCCACGGCTTGCTGTCGGCCGTCGTCGAGGTGCCGGCGGGGCTGTCGCCCGAACTGGCACAGGGCTTGTTCGCACGGCCCGGCCGTCACCCCGCAGTGATGCGGCTGTCGACCACGCCCGGCGACCTCCTCGCCGACCGCGTCTCGACACCACGCGGGGTCGCGCTTCGGATCTGCGACGTGCCCGGCGCCCGCCTCGACGGCAGCGCCGGGCCGGGCGCGCAGGATTTCATCCTGGTCAATGGCCCGCAGTTCAACGCACCCAATGGACGTACGTTCTTGCGTAGCCTCAAGCTGCTGGCCAAGACCACCGACCGCATGGACCGCACCAAGAAGCTGATCTCGGCGATCCTGCGCGGGACCGAGCGTGGACTGGAGGCAATGGGTGGGGAGAGCGCCACGCTCAAGGCGATGGGCGGCGAGCCACCGCATCACATCCTCGGCGAGACGTTCTTCACGCAACTGCCGCTGCGTCACGGCGACCACATTGCCAAGCTGCAACTGGTGCCGGTATCGAGCTCGCTGCGCGCGCTTACCGACACGCGGCTCGACCTGTCCGACGACGACGCCCTGCGCGACGCTGTGATCGCGTTCTTCGCCGCGCAGGGCGGCGAATGGGAACTGCGCGCGCAGCTGTGCACCTCGCTCGAGGAGATGCCGGTCGACGATGCCACCGCGCGCTGGGATGAGGCGCGCAGCCCGTTCCGGACCGTGGCCCGCGTGATTGCACCGTCGCAGCCGGCGTGGACGCCCGAGCGCAGCACGGCGATCGACGACGGGATGGGGTTCAGCCCGTGGCACGGGCTGGACGCGCATCGCCCGCTGGGCGAGTTGATGCGCCTGCGACGCTCGGCTTACGCCGCCTCTCAGGACTTTCGCGCGCGCAAGAACGGCGTCGCCCTGCATCCAGGTTGCCCGTTCGCGGCCGCAGCACGCGCGGCTGAGCGCTGACGCCAGGCGTCAATCGGTCTCGATCGGGCTGCGTTCGAGTTCGGGATACAAGGCCAGCAGCGCCAGCGTGACCCCGTTCGACCAGCCGAAACCGTCCTGCAACGGGTACTCGCCGCCGCCGCCGCCCTGCAGCGCGCCATCGGCGTCATACTTCTCCACCAGCTTGCGCTCGCGCTCGAAGACGGTCTGCACATTGCCGATGAAGCCGCGCGCGATATCGCGCGCGAGCGCGTGTTCGCCATACCGCCGCAGGCCGTCAACCGCGATCCACTGCAGCGGTGCCCAGACATTGGGCGCATCCCACTGCTGACCGCTGTCGATCGCAGTGGTGACCAGGCCGCCTGGGCGCAGCAATTGCCGACGCACGGCGTCGGCGGTGCGGTGTGCGCGCTCGGGCGAGGCGATGCCGGCATGCAGCGGAAACAGCGCGGCGGCGGTCAGTTGCGCGCGCGGCTGACCCGTACGCAGGTCGTAGTCGGCGTAGTAGCCATCGGCATGCCAGAGATGGCGCGCGATCGCCTCGGCGCGCGCGTCGGCCATGGCCTTATAGCGATGCGCACAGTCCGCATCCCGCGCCTGTTCGCAGGCCGTGGCGATCGTAGACTCCAGGTGATACAGCAGGCTGTTGAGATCCACCGGCACGATCGTCGTGGTGCGAATCGTGTCCAGCCGCATCGGATCGTCGAGCCAGCGGCTGGAGAAATCCCAGCCGCTCTCGGCGCCGGCGCGCAGGTCGCGCCAGACCTCGGCCGCCGGCCGTGACGTGGTTGCGGACGCGGTCTGGCGGTCCTGCTCGAACGATTCGGGTCGCGGCACGTCGCGGTCGTCCCAGTAGCGGTTGAGCAGACGCCCATTGGCCAGGCGCACGACACGACGCGCTGCCTCGCCGGGCGCGAGCCGCTCGGCGCCGTCCATCCAGTACCCATGCTCGCGACGCAGTTGCGGCAGGTAGCGCACGGCCAGTGCGGGATCGTCGCGTGCCTCGAGCATGACCATGTGCGAGAAGAACGGCGGTTGAGAACGGCTGAGGTAATAGCTGCGGTTGCCGTTGGGCACGTGGCCCCAGTCGTCGATCAGTTGCGCGAAGTTGTCGAGCATGGCGCGCGACGCCGCGGTCTCGCCGCTCTCGACCAGGCCGCGCATCGTGAAGTACGAGTCCCAGTAGTAGATCTCGCGGAAGCGCCCGCCCGGCACCACATAGGCGTGCGGCAGCGGCAGCAGGCTGTCATGGGGAAGCGGCGCGGGACGCGGTCGTGTGAGCAGCGGCCACAACGCGTCGATATGCGCGCGCAGCGTCGGCTGCGGGTCCACCGGCGTGTCGGGCGGCGACGTGGGCAGCACGAAGTGGGCGTCCACGAATGCACGCAGATCGAAGCCAGGGCGGGCGTGCGCGGCGGCGAACGCCGCCTCGATCTGCGCCGGGTCGCGCCGCGGCACCGCGTCGGCGAAGGTCTTCTGGTCCTCGAACAACCAGGCAGCCTGCACTGCGGCGAAGGTCTGCGGCCAGCCGACATCCGGCGTGACCGGCGCGGGTTGGGCGAGCGTGGATTGCGCAGGGTCCGCAGTCGTCATGGGGCCGGTGGACGTGCAGGCGGCCAGCAATGCGAACAGCAGGCAGGCGGCGGTGCGAGTTGCAAGACGAACGCGCGACATGGCGGTCTTCCGCAAGGATGGATGCGGGCAGTGTCGCATCGCCGCCGCGTTCAGGTCTTCTCGCCGACCCAGACCTGCATCTCGACGGTCCGCAGCCAGCCGTAGTTGGTCAGGAAGGCGACATCGGCCGCGTCGCGGCCATGCGCGACGACGATGCGGCCGCCACGCGGCGCGTCCTGGGTGGCGTCGAAGGTGTACCAGCGTCCGTCCAGGTAGGCCTCGAACCAGGCGTGCAGATCCATCGGTTCGAGCCCGTGCAGATAACCCACGACCATGCGTGCGGGAATCCGCAGGCTGCGGCAGAGCATGATCCCGACATGGGCGAAGTCGCGGCACACGCCCGCGCCTTGCGTCATGGTGTCAAGCGCATCGGTGCAGGCATCGCTGACCCCGTAGCGATAGACGATGTGGCGGCGGATCCACGCCACGATCGCGCCGACATGGCCGGTGCCGGGCGATGCGGCGTCGACGATGGCCTGGGCCTGGTCGAACGC
The DNA here is from genome assembly GCF_022637415.1 of Luteimonas sp. S4-F44. NCBI lineage: Bacteria > Pseudomonadati > Pseudomonadota > Gammaproteobacteria > Lysobacterales > Lysobacteraceae > Luteimonas > Luteimonas sp. S4-F44. Next base: position 3,354,415 of record NZ_CP093340.1, on the reverse strand, counting down.
GCGGTCGGATGGGCAGTAGCGGCTGGGCAGTAGGTACTGCAGAGTCTCATCGGCCAGCAGCGAGGCGGGCGTGGGCAGTGCCCAGGGCGCGACGGCAAGCGTGCGTTCGGTCTGGACTTCGAGCTCGGTCCGCAGGCGCATCCGGCCTTTGGGAACGATCAAGCGCTGGCACAGGTTGCCGAACGGATCGACGTGCTCGGTCGGGCGGACATCCGGCTCGAACGTGTAGCTTTCGCTAACCAGCCATTGCGCATCGCCGCTGCGCGGGCGCAGCATGGCAACCACCGCGCAGTCGTCCTCGGCTTCGACCACGATCTCGCAACCAGCCAGCAGGCGCATGCGGGGGACCCCGTCCTGAAAGCGCCACGCTAGCCCGGCGGGCGTGCAGTGCGCGTGGCGGTGTCCACACCTCGCAGGCGCCCGAGCGCAAAAGCCTCAGCGCGCCCGTTGCCATCCTTTTAGGTAATGCACCCGCGCAACCCCGGTGAACCTCGCCAACCGGGTCAGTTCCGCGTCGAGTTTGTCCAGACGTCCGGCCGAGGCACGGATGCCGGGTTCGAGCCACAGCCGACGCACATCCAGCGTGCTGCCCTTGCGTTCGGCCTTCATGTCGATCCGGCCGATCAGGCGATCGCCCTCCAGAAGGGGGAACACGTAGTAGCCGTACTGCCGCTTGGACTCCGGCACGAAGACCTCGATGCGGTAGTGGAAGCCGAACAGCCGTTCGGTGCGCTTTCGGTCGCGCAGCAACGGATCGAACGGGCTCAAGACCCGGACGCGCGTGGAGGGCTCGGGCACGTCCTGCAGATCGGTAGCGATATCGGCGAAGGCATAGGACGACCGCACGCGTTCGCCATCGCTGGACACGAGCGAGACCTCGCACAGCGCATCGCGATGGCATGCAATCCAGTCCCTGGCCTCCTGTGGCGACACCAGGTCGAAGAAGGCGGATATCTCGCCAGGTGTCGCAAAGCCCAGCCGCCGCAACGCCTCCCGACACGCCCAGTCGACGAACTGGGTGGGGGCGACCTCACGCTCGTAGCACTTGACGGGAATCACCCGTTCGGCCAGGTCGTAGACCTTCTGGAAGTTCACGCGGCCGGCGATCGCGAGCTTGCCGGTGTGCCAGAGGTATTCGAGCGCGGTCTTGGACGGGTGCCAGTTCCACCAACCACCCGACGCGTGCCCCGCCTCCTTCAACTCTCGCGCGAGCACCGGTCCATTGGCCTCGATGTGCGCGAGCGTGTCTTCGAACGCCGCGTCGAAGCCGTCCCCATGCCACTTGCGCCAGCGCTCGCGGATGATCGGCTCGCGGCGGCGGAAGCGGTGCTTCCAATACGGGTAGAACGTGGTCGGCAGGATCGATGCATCATGCGTCCAGTGCTCGAACAGCGCACGGTCCTGCTCCAGCAGCGTGGTCAGATGGCCGCGTCGGTAGGTCTGGTTGCGCGAGAACAGGATCTGGTGGTGGGCGCGCTCCACCGTGCCGATGCTGTCCACCTGCACGAAGCCCAGATCGGTGATGAGCTGCAGCAGCCCCGCCTTGGACAGCGCCCGACCCGGCGGCGCGGCAAGCCCTTGCCGCGCGAGAAATAGCCGCCTTGCGACTGCGTTCGAGACCTGGATCGTCATGGCCAAAAAGGTAGAGCGGCGGGTGGGCGATAGCAATGTCGCGTGGTCGCTTCGATGCAGGTCAGAAGCGACGCCGCCTTCGGTGCTTGGCGGTCCAGAAGCGGAGAAGTGCAGGCCGATCCGGTCCAGCTTGGCGTGCCGCGTGATGCCGGTGTTCGGCGTGCACACGCCGCACCGCGCCATCCCGCGGGTCGCGGGACGGCGCGATGGGCGCATCACAGCCGGAAACGGATGCCGAGCATGTAGCTGCGTTCGGGCGAGGCACGGTCGCGCAGGAACTCCGGGCTGCCGAAATAGTTGTAGGTCTTGCTGCCCAGCAGGTTGGTCGCCTCCAGGAATACGGTGATGTTCTCGTCCATCGCGTAGTTGAGCGCAAGATCCAGCCATTCCTCGGGGCCATGGAAGACCTCGTTGGGCTGGTCGCCTGAGGCGCTGAAGCTCACTGCGTAGTCGTCGCGCCAGTTGTAGGCCAGGCGTGCGGAGAACGCGTCGTACTCGTACATCAGCACCGCATTCCAGGCGCGCTTGGACACGTTCGCCAGCGGCTGCATCACGCCGTCGGGCGATTCGGCCTCCGCGTCGATCCAGGTCGCATTCAACTGCGTGCCCAGGCCCGACCAGGCGCCAGGCAGGAAATCGTAGAACTGGGTGTAGCCAATCTCCACGCCACGCAGCGAACCGCTGCCGGTGTTGCGCGGGCGGGTGATCTGGTAGGTGGTGCCATCGATCGTCTCGTCCTCGGCGTAGTTCTGCACATAGCCGTCGACATCGCGGTGGAACGCGGCCAGCGACAGCAGTGCGTTGTCCTGGAAGTACCACTCCAGCGACGCATCGAGGTTCTTCGACTCCACCGGTGCCAGATCCGGATTGCCGCCGCTGCCGCGCGCAGGCAGCGTGTCGGTGGACTCGAACAGGGCCAGCTGCGGGTTGAGGTCGGCGAAGCGGGGCAGGGTGATCGACTGGCTGTGCGACAGGCGCAGCATCAGATCCTCACGCAGCGACAGGTTCGCGCTGAAGCTCGGCAGCCATTCGTTGCGCGCGCGTGTGGTCTGTACCGGCGTTTCGACGCCGTCGACCAGCGAGGTGCCGTTGAGTTCGCTTTCCAGCCGCACATGGCGGACACCGATCCGGCCATCGACCGGGATCGTGCCGATCGCGAACCCGTAGTTGGCCTGCAGGTAGGCGGCGTGGTTGTCCTCGCGGTTGTCGAACTGCACCGCCGGGTTCGCAGGCGGCCGGTCGGGGCCGTGGCCCATGGCCTGGCGGATCAGCGCGGTGTGGCCGAGCAGGAAGTCGCGGTTGGCGCCCAGCCAGCGATCGACGCCGACATTGCGGTCGCCGTCGAGGATGTTGCCGGGGGTGACCTGCGCCAGGCCGGGGATGTCGGACATCCGGATCGGCGCGCCGCTGAGGTTGTCGCGCGCGCCCGGGTCGCCACCGATATTGGAGGCGTTGCGCCTGGCCAGGCGCACGCCGGCGTCGAGCGAACTGATGATGCCGCCGTCGAAGGCGAAATTGGCGTCGGCGCGCCACGCCCACTCGTCGCCCTCCTGTCGGCTCCAGCTGTCGTAGTACTGGCTCAGGCGCCAGGCATCGGGGTCGGTGACGTCGTAGGCGCTGCCGTCGGCGTTCGTGACCGAGGTGAACGGCACGCCGCGGCTGCTGTCGATAGTCAACCGCGGCACCGTGGTCATGATATCGAGCACCATCGAGCGGTTGTCCGATTCGCTGTAGGTGTAAGCCAGCTCGCTCGACAGCTTCAGTCGCTCGCCCTTCCAACTGCCGCCGATCGCCGCCTGCCAGGTGTCGGAACTGTTCTGGTGCGCCTGGGTGCTCGACAGCACGTCGCTGTCGCGCAGCTCGACGCGCTGCAGGATGTCGTTGCCGGGCTGGGTGGCCAGCGCGTCGGTGTTCTCCGGCGTCAGCGACCCGGGGAACGGCATCCAGTAGTTGACCCGCGGCGTGTTGCGATAGCCGACGTAGAAGCCGTCGGCCCACAGTTCGGTGTTCTCGTTGGGCGCCCACTGGAACGCGACGTTCGCCGCCTTGCGCCGGCGGAAACCCTGCGCCTGCAGGTTACCGGCATTGAACGGTACCAGCAGCTGCCGTGACGGATCGAGCGGGTCGTCGACGCGGTCGTAGGTGCCGTGGAAGGTGTTGGACTCCAGGTACGGCGTCTCCTGGTACGACACCGCGCCGAGCACGCCCACGCGGCCGGCCCCGGTCTCCCACTGGCGGCTGCCGGTGAGGCTGCCATTGGTCGCGGTCTCGCGCGCCTGGTCGGCATAGAGCGTCGACACGCTGCCGGCGAGCGTGCTGTCCTCGTCGAGGTCGAACGGCCGGCGCAGGCGGATGTCGACCGCACCGGCGATGCCCCCCTCGATCTGCTCGGCGCCGCTGGTCTTGTAGACATCGACCTGCTGCAGCTGGTCGGCCGGGATATCGGCCAGCGCAACGCCGCGCCCGGTGGTGGTGAAGATGTTGCGGCCGTTGAGCGTGGTGACCACGTTCGGCAGCCCGCGTACCAGCACCGTGCCCACTTCCGCGCCGCCGCGCTGGACCTGCACGCCGGTGATGCGCTGCATCGCCGCCGCGACGCTGTTGTCGGGCAGCTTGCCGATGTCTTCTGCGACGATCGAATCGGTGATCTGCGCCGCGCCGCGCTTGGCGTCGAGCGCGCCGGCGACACTGGCGCGGACCCCGCGCACCTGGACCGCGTCGAGATTTTCGACCTCATCGGCCGGTGGCTCGGCATCGGGCGTTGCGGTCTGCGCGAAGACAGGCGTGGCGAGGATGGCGGTGGTCAGCGTGGCCAGGGCCAGGCGGCGGGGGTGGGAATGGACGGCGAACGTCATCGTGCTGCGGAGCCCTCTGTGATCGTGGATCGTCGAGGTGCGCCTGTCCGCCTGACCGCAGGCGCAGTGACGCGCCGCCGGACAGTGCCGGCAGCCACGCCACCTCGCCCTTCGCGTTCCCATCACATCCGGGAACGGGCGCGGATTAGACCAACGTGAATCTTAGGATCATGTCGAGAAGTCGTAAGCACGATGTCGTGGACCTGCTGCAATCCCTGCAATCCCATGCGCGCATATGGCATCGCAATCACCGGCGCGCCACATGCGCGCGCCTAGCGTGGCGCCCTTCCCCCGCCATGGAGACAGACGATGAACCAGCCCGCACAGCAGCAGACCGTGCCCGGCGTCGAGCGCAAGCTCGATCCACCTGCAGACCACGGCGAAGACAGCTATCGCGGCAGTGGGCGGCTGCAGGGCAAGATCGCGATCATCACTGGTGGCGACAGCGGCATTGGTCGTGCGGTCGCGTTGGCCTACGCGCGCGAGGGTGCGGACGTGCTGGTGAGCTACCTGAGTGAGGACGAAGACGCGCAGGAAACCCGGCGCCTGGTCGAAGCTGCCGGCCGGCGCTGCGAACTGGTCCCCGGTGACATCGCCGACCCCGCGCATTGCCGCGCGATCGTGCGCAAGGCCGTCGAGGCCTTCGGCCGCATCGACGTGCTGGTCAACAATGCCGCCTACCAGATGACCTACGAATCGCTCGATGAGATCCCCGACGACAAGTGGGACTACACCTTCCAGGTCAACGTCAGCGCGATGTTCCACCTGTGCAAGGCGGCTGTACCGTACATGAAGCCTGGCGCGTCGATCATCAACACCAGCTCGATCAATTCCGACAAGCCCAATCCGACCTTGCTGCCGTATGCGACGACCAAGGGCGCGATCGCCAACTTCACCGCGGGCCTGGCGCAACTGCTCGCCGACCAGGGCATCCGCGTTAACTCCGTCGCGCCCGGCCCGATCTGGACCCCGCTGATCCCCTCGACGCTGCCGCCCGATGCGGTCGCCGAGTTCGGCAGCCAGGCGCCGCTCAAGCGCCCGGGCCAGCCGGCCGAGTGCGCGCCGATCTACGTGCTGCTGGCCTCCGACGAAGCCAGCTACATGACTGGTGGCCGCTATGCAGTCACCGGCGGCATGCCGATCCTGTAATGAGGCTGCGTTTCTTCACCTCGGCATGGCGGCGACAGGCGCATATCCCCTGGCAGCCTGCAATCCTGCAGGCGTGAGGAGGCAGTCGTGGACAAGAACCGCAGCGAAGGCATGAAGAACCAGGTCAAGGGCACCGCGAAGGAAGTGGTCGGCAAGGTCACCGGCAACACCACCAAGGAAGTCGCCGGCAAGGCGCAGAAGACCGCAGGCAAGGTACAGAGCGCCGTTGGCAAGGCCAACGACGACGCCCGCAAGGGACGTTGATCCCTGTCTCCCTCCCCCGCATCGCGGGGGAGGGCCGGCGTGGGAGCGCTGTTCGCAACAGCGCGTCCCCGCCATGCCGGCCAACCCCACCGCTTGATGCCATCGTTCCGCTCGCTCACAGCGCTCGCGCATAATCGGCGCGTCTTGCGACCGATTGTCTGGAGTCCGAACATGCGCATCCATCCGCTCGCCCTGACGCTGTTGCTGCTGCCCGTCGTCGCCTGCACCGGCGCAACACCCGCAGCGGCCGACACCGCTGCCGTGCCGGCTATGGAAGCAGACGCGACGCCGGTCGCGCAGGCCGTCGACACCCAGGTCCTGCCGCGCATGCGTGTGCACAAGACCGCGACCTGCGGCTGCTGCGGCAAGTGGGTCGAGCACATGCAGCGCGACGGCTTCGAGGTCGAGACGATCGATGTCGAGGACCTTGCCGCGGTCAAGACGCGCTTGGGCGTGCCCGCCGCGATGGCGTCCTGCCACACCGCCGAGATCGATGGCTACTTCGTCGAGGGCCACGTGCCCGCTGCCGATGTGCGTCGCCTGCTGGCCGAGCGCCCGGACGCGCGTGGCATCGCGGCGCCGGGCATGCCGATGGGCTCGCCCGGCATGGAGATGCCCGACGGCCGCAGCCAGGCCTACACCGTGGAACTGGTCGCCACCGACGGCACGCATCGCCCGTTCGCCGAGCATCCGGCCCGGTAGGCGCGTCGGCGCGATGTCTCACGGACCTGAATCGCCGGTCCGGCAGGCACCCCATTCACACGACCGCGCCGCATAATCATCAGCCGTGCGCAGCCTGCGCGCGGCCTGTTTTCGCTGCCCGGAGTCCTGCATGCGTGTTCGTTCCCTGACGCTGGCCCTGTCGTTGCTGCTGTCGCCCGCGGCGTTCGCGCAGGAGACCGCGCCGCCTCCCGCAGAGGCGACCCCGGCCCAGGACACACCCACCGCGCAGCCCGCAACGCAGGACGGAGCGCAGGACGAGGGGCAGGATGCGACGCCGGCACCGGACGACGACGCCCCCGACGACGCCCCCGACGACGCCCCCGACGACGCCCAGGCGGCCCGCGAGGTCGCCGCCAGCGACGACCCGGACGCGATCGAACACGCCTCCAACCGCGTGCCGCTTGAAGAGATCCGCCGCTACGTCGGCGTCTTCAACGCCGTGCGCCAGGCCTATGTCGAGCCGGTCGAAGACCGCAAGCTGATGGCCTCGGCCATCCGTGGCCTGCTGCTCGACCTCGATCCGCACAGCGTCTACATGGAAAAGGACGCAGCCGAGGCCTTCGACGAAGGCACGGCGGGCGCCTACGAAGGCATCGGCGTGGAGGTCATGTACCTGCCCGACGGCAGCATGCGCGTGATCGCCCCGATTGACGGCACGCCGGCCGAGAAGGCCGGCATCCGCGCCGGCGACATCATCGTCAGCGTCGACGGCCGAGCGCTCACGCCGGCCGACAACGAAGGGCATGGCCCGCTGCGCGGGGCATCGGGTACCGCCGTGGTGCTCGGCGTGCTGCGCGACGGCGAGCGCACGCCGCTGGAGATCCGCGTCCAACGCGAGACCATTCGCGTGGTCAGTGTCCGCGGCCGGATGCTCGAACCGGGCTATGGCTACGTGCGCGTGAGCCAGTTCCAAGTCGATACCGCAGCTGCCTTCAGCCGCACCGTCGGCGAACTCGCCAGCCAGAGCGGCGGGCACCTGCGCGGCTTGGTCATCGATCTGCGCAGCAACCCCGGCGGGCTGCTGACCTCGGCGGTGCAGATCGCCGATGACCTGCTCGAAAGCGGCGACATCGTCAGCACCCGCGGCCGCATCCCGATCAGCGACGCGCAGTTCAGCGCCACCCCCGGCGACATCCTCGACGGGGCCCCGGTCGTCGTGCTCGTCGATGTCGGCTCGGCCAGCGCCTCGGAGGTGCTGGCCGGCGCGCTGCGCGACAACGGCCGCGCCCGCGTCGTCGGCAGTCGCACCTTCGGCAAGGGCTCGGTGCAGACGGTGCTGCCGCTCGACAACGGCGACTCGGTCAAGCTCACCACCGCGCGCTACTTCACCCCCAGCGGCCGCTCGATCCAGGCTCGCGGGATCGACCCGGATGTCGTGCTGCGGCCCGAGAACGCCGGCACCGATGCCGATGTCCCGCGTGCTGCCAGCGCGTACACCGAAGCCGCGCTTCCCGGCCACCTGCGCGGCGACGAAGAGGACGGCAGCACCGGTGGCGAAGCCCTGCCGGGCGACGCCCCGATCGCCGCGGCACTGGCCGAGCTCAAGAAGCCGTGGACTCCCACGATTCCGCCGCCCGAGACACCGGCGGCAACGCCGGCCGCGAACTGACGCTACTGGCGTCCGGCACGCGGTCGCGGTCGCATCGCGCGTAGGGGCCTCAATGAAAGGCCACGCCCTTCGGGACATCGCGACAGGCTGGGTCACTCAGGCACAGCCGAGTGGCGCGGAACTCGACGCAGGCCCCAGCGGTAGCAAAGTCAGCCCGATGTATCGACACCATCGACAATCGTGATGTGCGCGATACAGGCCCCGTCACGTTTCGACTTCGCAAGCTGGTATTCCGGCGATCGATAGCACGCGGTCGCCGTTTCCAGGTCCGTGAACTCGATGACCACATGGCGGCTGAAGCCGCCCCCTTCCAGCGATTCGCTGCGACCACCGCGCGCCAGGAACTTCGCGCCGTACCTCTGGAAAGCGGCGGGTGCCAGGTCGGTGTACCCGCTGTAGGCGGTCGCATCCAGCACTTCGACGTGTGCGATCCAGTAAGCAGGCATCAGGGTTGTTCGTCGTTGACGAGGATGCGGCGTGCGATGGTCGCCACTTCACCGATGTGCTCCGCGACGCGCGTCTTCGCCAGCTCGGGGGCCCGATCAATGCAGATCGCATCGCAGATGGCATCGATCCGCGACTGGCCGCTCTGCTCGCGACGGTTGTCGCGTAGCGTCATCGCCCTGAGACGACTGATCCGGCCGTTGAGCCGCTGCACGATGTCCCAGGCAATGCCCTGACTGGCGGCGACGAAGATGGTTTCGTAGAGCTGCGAGGACGCACGCAGGATCTGGGCCATGTCCTGGGCCGCGGTGGCCGTTTGCAGAGCCTGTTGCGTGGCGCGAATGCGCGCAATGACGTCATCGGTCAGCGCCCGTGTGCAGGCCGCGACGGCGCTCTGCTCGAGGAGCAGGCGGATCTCGTAGATCTGGTGCGCAGTGGGCCAGTCCAGCCGCGCGACGATCGGCCCCTTGTTGGCCAGCACGTCCACGAGGCCTTCGGCCTGCAGGTGCCGGATCACCTCGCGCACCACGCTACGGCTGACCCCGAGCTGTTCGCAGAGCGTGCGCTCGACCAGCCTCGCGCCGGCGGCGAAGTGCCCGGTGATGATCGCGTCCCGCAACCGTTCCAGGCATTTCTCGCGCAGGGTGACGGGCGCGTGGTCGATTCTGAGGTCCATTCGTATGTCCGGTGCTTGATGGGATGTCGCAAGAGGCGCCGAGGTTCGAAGCGCGCATCCAGGCCCGTCGGTATACCGCATTCCAAAGACCATGGCTGCACGCGCGCAGCCATATGCCAGGTAGCAGCCGCGGTGGGTCGCTGCCGCGCGTGGCTCCTCTGTGCTGAGGCGAGGCGCCGTTCGGGGGTTGCTCAGCGACCTGTATGGTATACCATCATACCGTACACCTAAGAATCTCCGCTTAGTCCAGAGGCCGCGCCGTGCAACTCATCCGCAAGTCCGTGCTCCATAGCGAAACCGTATTCGTGGATGGCGAGGTCGACGCCCCCACGCCCCTGAAGATGGTCGGTGCGGCAGCGGTCATCAAGAATCCGTGGCATGGCCGCGGTTACGTCGCCGACCTGTCCCCGGAAATCCGTCTGCTCGGCCCGCAGCTGAGCCGGCATCTGACCGACCTGATCCTCGGCGAGATTGGTTCCGGGGAGGCCGTCGAGGCGTTCGGCAAGAGCGCGGTGGTCGGTCTGGACGGCGAGCTCGAGCACGCCTCGGCGCTGATCCACACGCTGCACTTCGGCAACATCTACCGCGGCGCGGTGGGGGCGAAGTCTTATCTGGCATTCACCAATACACGCGGTCCGGCGAATGCGCCGATCTCGATCCCAATGATGGACAAGAACGACGAAGGCCGTCGTTCGCATTACCTGACCCTGCAGTTCTCGATCCCGGATGCGCCGGCAGCCGACGAACTCGTGATCGTGCTCGGTGCATCCACCGGCGGTCGCCCTCATCACCGCATCGGCGATCGCTACACGGATCTCAAAGAGCTGGGTCATGACGTCAAGAACCCTGCCGCTGTCTGATGGCCGCGCGGCCCACATGCTGGAGCAGGGCCGCGGCGAGCCGCTGGTGCTGATCCACGGCGTGGGCATGCAGGCTGCCGCATGGGGGCCGCAGGTCGCCTACTTTGCGGACCGCTACCGTGTGATCGCGGTGGACCTGCCAGGCCATGGCGGCAGCTCGCGCCTTGGCGGCACGCCGGGGCTGGTGGATTACGTGCGCTGGATGATCGAAGTGATCGAAGCGCTGGACCTGGGCCACGTCAACCTGGCGGGCCACTCGATGGGCGCGCTCATCGCCCTTGGTGTCGCGATCGAGCGCCCGGCGCTGGTGCGTCGCCTGGCGGTGGTCAACGGCGTGCACCGGCGCAGCGAAGCTGCGCGCGCTGCGGTTGTGGCACGCGCCGACCAGCTGCTCGACGGGCATCTGGACGTCGACACACCGCTGCAGCGCTGGTTCGATGTGCCCGATGTTCCGCCCGCGTTGGTCGCAGCAGTGCGCGGGTGGCTGGAGCAGGTCGATCTCCAAGGCTACGCCGATGCCTATCGTGCATTCGCGCGCGGTGACCTGCTCTATGCCGACCGCTGGTGTGAGGTGCAGTGCCCGACGCTGGCGCTGACCGGCGCCGATGACCTCAATTCCACCGGCCCGATGGCCGAACGCATGGCAGGCCTTGCAGCGCGCGGCCACGCCGTGGTCCTCGAAGGCCAGCGCCACATGGTCAATCTCACCGCCCCCGATCTCGTCAATCGTGCGATGTCGGACTGGCTGGCCGCGACACCCTGAGCGCGGCATCCGTCAAGAACCTGGGAGGGAACAAGATGGACAGCACCACCAAGGAACTCCGCGACGCGTTCGGCGCGTTCATGACCGGCATCACCGTCGTCACCACAACCAGCACCGCAGGCACGCCGGTGGGCTTCACCGCCAACTCGTTTGCTTCGGTGTCGCTGGACCCGCCGCTGCTGCTGGTCAGTATCGCCAACAGCTCCGGCAACTACGACGCTTTCGCCAACGGCGGCCACTTTGCGATTAACGTGCTTGCTGAAGGACAGAAGCAGGTCTCCAGCACGTTCGCCAGCCGTGTTGAGGACCGTTTTGGCAGTATCGAATGGCGCATGAGCGAACACGGCAATCCACTGCTGGCCGGTGTCGGTGCCTGGTTCGACTGCACGACGCACTCGGTGGTGCCGGCCGGCGATCACGCCATCCTGATCGGGCGCATCGAGGCCTTCGCGTCGAGTGGTCAGGCCGGCCTGGGCTACTACCGCGGCGGCTACTTCACCCCGGCGAAGATGGCGGCCGAGGTGATCGGCGGCGCCAGCGTGGTCATCCACGCCGTCATCGCCCATGAGAACCGCGTGCTACTGACGCGCGATGCAGACGGGCGCTGGGCGCTGCCCTGTGTCGGCGCGGCAGACCGCGGTGCGGACGAGGCACTGCACGCCCTGTTTGAACGCTACCAGCCTGGCGCATCGGCAAACTTCGTTTATTCGGTCTATCGCAACACCGACAGCCAGCAGCAATTCGTCGCCTTTCTGTGCAGCACGCCGGACGCGACGCCGCGCGAAGGCAGCTACATCGAACTGACCGACGTCGCTGCGCTCGACATCGCCGACCCGGCGGTGAAAAGCATGCTCGAGCGCTACTGCAAGGAAAGCCGGCTCAAGAGCTACGGCGTCTACTACGGCAACCACCACAACGGCGTCGTGCGTGACGTCCAAGGCCAGGAGATCTGATATGCGCTTTTCGCTGTTCATCCATATCGAGCGCGTCTCCGACCAGCAGACGCAGAAGCAGCTGTACGACGAGATGGTAGAACTGTGCCGGATCGCGGACGAAGGCGGCATGCACGCCATCTGGACCGGCGAACATCACGGCATGAACTTCACCATCGCGCCAAATCCGTTCCTGAACCTTGTCGACCTCGCGCGCCGAACCAAACATGTGCGCCTGGGCACCGGCACGGTGGTCGCACCGTTCTGGCATCCGATCAAGCTCGCCGGCGAAGCGGCGATGACCGACATCATCAGCGATGGTCGCCTGGAACTGGGGATCGCCCGCGGTGCGTACGCGTTCGAGTACGAGCGCCTGCACCCCGGCCTCGACGCCTGGGGCGCCGGCGGCCGTCTGCGCGAGTTGATTCCGGCCATCAAAGCGTTGTGGAAGGGCGACTACGCGCACCAAGGCGAGTACTGGAAGTTTCCCAAGACCACCTCTGCACCGCAGCCGCTGCAGGCGCCGCATCCGCCGATCTGGGTGGCCGCGCGCGATCCCAACAGCCACGAGTTCGCGGTGGAGAACGGTTGCAACGTGCAGGTCACGCCGCTGCACTTCGGCGACGAGGAGGTCGAGAAACTGATGGGTCACTTCAATGCGGCCTGCGAAAAGTTCAGCGACGTGCCGCGTCCGCAGATCATGCTGCTGCGCCACACCTATGTGGCCGACGGCGAAGCCGACGCGCAACAGGCGGCCGACGAGATCAACGTCTTCTACAACTACTTCGGCGCGTGGTTCAAGAACGAGCGCGACATCACCCAAGGCCTGATCGCGCCGCTGAGCGAAGACGAGATCGCTGCGCATCCGATGTACTCGCCCCAGGCGATGCGCAGCAACAACGTCATCGGCCCGCCCGAGGAAGTGATTGCCCGCCTGAAGATCTACGAGCGCATGGGCTACGACGAGTACGCGTTCTGGATCGATACCGGCATGAGCTTTGAGCGCAAGAAAGCCTCGCTCGAGCGCATGATCCGCGATGTGATGCCGGCGTTCCGGTAAGCAATGGCCATGACTGCCCCATTCGCTCTGTACATCGACGGCCGTTTCGAAGCCGGCGCCGCGACATTCGACAGCATCGACCCGGCGACTGGCCAGGTCTGGGCACAGATGCCCGAGGCGCGCATCGACGAAGTCGAGCGCGCCGTTACCGCGGCCGAGCGCGCGTTGCGGGACCCTGCCTGGGCCGGCCTGACGGCATCGCAGCGTGGGCGATTGCTGTATCGCCTGGCTGACCTGCTCGAGCATGCGGCGCCCGAGCTGGCTGCACTCGAAACCCGCGACACCGGGAAGATCGTCCGCGAGACCCGGGGACAGATCGCCTACGTCGCCCACTACTACCGCTACTACGCCGGCATCGCCGACCAGGTGCGGGGCCACGTGGTGCCGGTCGACAAGCCGGACATGCAGGTCTGGATCAAGCGTGAGCCGCTGGGTGTAGTCGCCGCGATCGTGCCCTGGAACAGCCAGCTGTTTCTCTCGGCGGTGAAGCTCGGACCGGCGCTCGCCGCCGGCTGCACGGTGGTCCTCAAGGCGTCGGAAGAGGCGCCTGCACCGCTGCTGGCGTTCGCGCGGCTGATCCACGAGGCAGGGTTCCCGCCGGGGGTGGTCAACATCATCACCGGCTTCGGGCCAGAGTGCGGCGCCGTGCTCAGCCGGCACCCCAAGGTGAGCCTGGTCGCGTTCACAGGCGGGCCGGAGACGGCGCGCCACATCATCCGTAACACTGCCGACAACCTGGCCAAGGTGTCGCTGGAACTGGGCGGCAAGTCGCCGTTGGTGGTGTTTGCCGATGCCGACATCGACAGCGCGGTCAACGCCCAGTTGGCGGCAATCTTCGCCGCGAGCGGACAGAGTTGCGTCGCCGGCTCACGCTTGCTGATCGAGGCTGGCGTCAAGGATGCGTTCCTGGCCCGCCTGATCGAGAAGGTCAATGCCATCCGCGTCGGCGCACCGGACGACGCGCAGACCGAGTATGGACCGCTGTGCACCGAACGCCAGCTGCGCACCATCGAAACGGTGGTTGCCCAGTCGATCGAACAGGGCGCGCGTCTGCTGACCGGCGGGCATCGCATCGAACGCGACGGCTTCTATTACGCACCGACGGTGCTCGACTGCAGCGGCGTTCCACGGGCGATGAGCGAGATCACCGAATTGTTCGGTCCGGTATTGTCGATCGACGTGTTCTCCGACGAGGCCGATGCGATCGCCAAGGCCAACTCGACTGATTACGGATTGGCAGCGGGTGTGTTCACTCGCGACCTGACGCGAGCCCACCGCATGTCGCAGGCGATCCATGCCGGCGTTGTATGGCTCAACACCTATCGCGCGGTGTCCCCACACGCACCGTTCGGCGGCTACGGTCTGTCCGGGCACGGCCGCGAAGGCGGCGCCGATGCGGTACTCGACTACACCACCACCAAGACGGTGTGGTTGCGGACGTCCGACGCGCCCATGGGCGATCCGTTCGTGATGCGCTAGCCGGCCGGTGCGGCGGCTTGACGTGTCGCGCACCTCCGGTGCGCACGCCGCTCGCCGCAGGCACCGATCGTTCTGTTCCATCCACGCCCGCAGCGCCTGTTCGGGGTGATGCGTGACGCCGTCGGGGAGGGCCCGCGGTGCGGCAGCCAACGGGAATATCAGCGTATGCAGCAGGACCCGAAGCAGCAGGACAAGGGCGTTTTCGCGATCGAAGGCAACGCCATCGACTATGTGCCACCGCACAAGCGCCATGGCAAGGCGATAGATCTGTTCACCCTGTGGTTCTGCACCAACGTCGCCCCGCTGGCCGTGATCACCGGCGCAATGTCGGTGATGGTGTTCGAACTCGATGTCATCAGCGCATTGTCGGCAATCGCCGCCGGGCATCTGTTCGGTGCTGTGGTGCTCGCGCTCACTTCGGCCCAGGGACCGCTGGCCGGCATTCCGCAGATGATCCAGAGCCGCGCGCAGTTCGGTCGCTACGGCTCGCTGCTGGTGGTGCTGTTCACCACCATCATCTATCTGGGGTACTTCGTCTCCAACATCATCCTGTCAGGAAAGACCCTGCACGCGGTCGTGCCGGCGATCCCGGTCTCGGTGGCGACAGTGATCGGTGCGGGCGTGGCAACGTTGATCGGTGTGGTGGGCTACCACCTGATCCACGTGTTCAACCGTATCGGCGCCTGGTTCATGGGCGGCGCACTGCTCATCGGTTTGGCACTGATGATGCCGCACCTGACGCCCGACGTGCTGCAGCAGGGACGTTTCAGCGCCGCGCCCTGGTTCTCGATGTTCGGCATCTGCGCGGTCTGGCAGATCAGCTTCGCGCCTTATACGTCGGACTACTCCCGCTATCTGCCGCTGGCCGAAGGCCGCGTCAAGCCATTTGTCTATACCTACCTGGGCGCTTCGCTCGGCACGATCTTGTCGTTCGTCTTCGGTATGGTCGCGGTCAGCATCGGTCATCATGGCGATGCCATGGAAGCGGTCAAGACGCACACCGGTGTGTTCGGTGCGGTGCTGATGGTGCTGTTTCTGTGCAACATCATCGGCCACAACGCGATGAACCTCTACGGCGCGGTGCTGTCGTTCATCACCGCTATCCAGACCTTCGCCACAGACTGGGTGCCCAAGGGCCGGGCCCGCATCGCGATGTCGATGATCGTGCTGGTGCTGTCGACCGGGTCGGCGCTGTGGGCATCAAGCGATTTCGTCTCGCTGTTCATCAGTGGCGTGTTCGCGATCCTGTTCGTGATGGCGCCGTGGGTCTCGATCAATCTGTTCGACTTCTACGTTCTACACCGCAATGGCTACGACATCCGATCGATCTTTGCGGCTGACGGTGGTGTGTACGGCCGCTTCAACTCGCGCGCGATTACGGCGTACATCATCGGCATCGTCGTGCAGTTGCCATTCCTGAAGAATCCCTGGTTCGAAGGCATCTGGGCAGACACATTTGCTGGCGTCGACGTCTCCTGGGTCTTTGGCATCGCGTCCAGTGCGATCGCCTGCGTACTGTTCCACTGCATCCGCCCGCTGCCGCGCTACGCCTCGACAAGCCGGCCGGCGGCCTGACGCCTCACGTAGCCCCATGTTGCCACGCGCCGGCTTGCCGGCGCCGCAGAACCCGGAGTCTCCATGCAACTCGAGCATAGTCCGCTGTTCCGTCAGCAAGCCCTCATCGATGGCCGGTGGTGCGATGCCGACGATGGTGCCGTGTCGGCGGTCACCAACCCGGCCACGCAGACCGCGATCGGTCACGTACCGACGATGGGCCATCGCGAGACGGGGCGTGCGATCGCTGCCGCCACGAAGGCCTGGCCTGACTGGCGCGGCCTGCCTGCGAAAGAACGGGCCCGAATCCTCAAGCGCTGGTTCGACCTGATTGTCGAACACGTCGATGCGCTTGCGCGCATCCTCACTGCCGAGCAGGGCAAGCCGTTGGCGGAGGCGCGCGGCGAGGTCCTCTACGCGGCGAGCTTCATCGAGTGGTTCGCCGAGGAAGCCAAGCGCGTGTACGGCGATGTGATCCCGAGCCCCTACCGTGACGCGCGCATTGTGGTGACCAAACAGCCGGTGGGCGTTGTTGCGGCCATCACACCGTGGAACTTCCCAGCAGCGATGATCACCCGCAAGGTCGCGCCGGCACTCGCCGCCGGATGCCCTTGCATCGTCAAACCGGCGCTGGAGACGCCTTTCACTGCATTGGCGCTTGCCGACCTCGCGCTGCAGGCCGGTGTGCCGGCCGGCATCTTCAGCGTGGTGACCGGCGATGCGCGTGCCATTGGCGATGCCTTCTTCGAGAGCGAGGCGGTACGAAAGTTCACTTTCACCGGTTCCACGCCGATCGGCAGGCAGCTCTACGCCAGAGCCGCCGCTACGATGAAGAAGGTGTCTCTGGAACTCGGCGGCAACGCGCCCTTCATCGTGTTCGACGACGCCGATCTCGACGCAGCGGTCGAAGGCGCACTGCTGGCCAAGTTCCGCAATGCTGGCCAAACCTGTGTTTGCGTGAACCGCTTCCTGGTGCAAGCCGGCATCCACGATGCATTCGTCGAGAAGTTCGCCGCACGGATCATGCAGCTGAAGGTCGGCGAGGGCAGTGAGCCGGATGTGCAGATCGGCCCGCTGATTAGCGAACAGGCTGTGGCCAAGGTCGAGTCGCAGGTGCAGGATGCGCTCGCAAAAGGCGCGCGCTGCGTGTCGGGTGGCAAGCGTCACGCCCTCGGGGGCGCCTTCTACGCGCCGACCCTGCTCGACGGTGCAACGCCCGATATGGACGTCGCGCGCGACGAGACATTTGGCCCGCTGGCCGCGATTTTCCAGTTCGATACCGAAGCACAGGCCATCGCACTCGCCAATGACACCGAGTTCGGTCTCGCCGCGTACTGCTACACCCGTGACCATGGCCGCGCGTGGCGGATGAGCGAGCAGCTTGATTACGGCATGGTGGGGATCAACAGCGGGGCGATCTCCAACGAGGTCGCTCCGTTCGGCGGCATCAAGCAGTCGGGCCTGGGCCGCGAGGGCTCCAAGTACGGCATTGAGGATTACCTGGATATCAAGTACAGCCTGTTCGGCGGGATCAACACATGAGCAACACACGCTACGAGAAAGGGTTGGCTATCCGTCGTCGGGTGCTGGGCGATGCCTACGTCGACAAGGCGCTGGCGAGTGCAGATACCTTTGGCGAGCCGCTGCAGACCCTGGTCACCGAGTACTGCTGGGGCGAGATCTGGGGTCGCGACGGACTGGAGTTGGCCGAGCGCAGTCTGGTGAACGTGGCCTTGCTCTCGGCGCTCAATCGGCCGCACGAGCTGAAGGTCCACATCAAGGGTGCGCGACGCAATGGCGTGAGCGAAGAGAAAATTCGCGAAGTCCTGTTGCAGGTGGCGATCTATTGCGGCGTCCCCGCCGCGGTCGACAGCTTCCGCATCGCACGCGAGGCCTTGGCCGAGTACGCAGACGAACAGGACTGATGCTTGGCTGGACCATCGGTCGTGCCGGCGCATCGCGCATGTTCCGCGGTAACCATCACGATGACCGCACTGGCCTTGGCTGGCGCGGTGGAGGAAGAGCATGTTGGTCAGGCACATGACGTGGGGTGCCATCGGCGTCGCACTGTTGCCAGCGGTGGCGCACGCCCAATCCACGCTGAAGCCGTTCGCGGTCGTCGACGTGTTCTATCAGCACGTCAACACCGGAGACACTTGGCAAAGCGACGTCGGGTCCAATGGGTATTTGGCCAGCCGCTTCGGTCTGGTGGGCGATACCGCCGCGGGCCCAGTCAAGCTCAGCTTCAAGCTTGAGGCGGGCTTCAATCCGTCCGAAGGCACCCTGGCGCGCACCGGCAACGCGCTGTTCAACCGGCAGGCATGGGCAGGCATTGCTGGAGGTTGGGGCGAACTGCGTTACGGCACGCAGAACGCCCTGATGTTCGTGCACGCCGACCGGCTCGATGTCGCCGAGAGCGGAACCCATGCATCAGCGATCAATAACTTCGCCTGGTACACCTACCGCACGCCCGACACGCTGTCCTATACGACGCCGAAACTGGGTGCCTGGCAACTGTCCGCCTACTGGGGCAGGGGCGATGACGACCCGCATCGCTCGGGTCCCAGCCGCGAATTCGCAGTCACCTACGATCGCGGCTCGTGGCAGGGCGTGATCTCTGCGCAGACCCTCGACGGCCCTGCCGGCAACCGTCGATTCTCGATGTTCGCTGGCGGCAACTACCGCAGCGGCGATCTCACCTGGTACCTCGGCACCCACTCGGCGCGCTGGGGGAAGGAGGTCGACATCGATGCCGCCGAGCTCTCGGTGAAGTACACGCTCAACGATAAGGACATTATCGGTGCCGGCGTCGGCATCCTGCACGACCGGAGCGGGCTCGGTGATCACGCACGTCAGATTGGCGTGCTCTATCGGCGCACATTCAATGCTTATCTGATCGGCTACGCCGGCTACAACGTTCTGCACAATCGCGGGCAGGCGAACTACCGCTTCGCCGGCGCGGCCACGGGCGGCCTGCCGCCGGACCGACCGGGGGCAGATCTACGTGGCCTGCAGCTCGGTTTCACACTGATGCTTTGAGCGGGTGCCGTCGTGAGTGCGCCAGTTTGATCGGCGCCTGACCCCGACGGCTTGCAAGTGGCGTGTGATGTGTCGCCCGGTCCGCCCTGTCGGTGCGGGCGATCGTTCCGTGCCTTCTATCGCAGTAATGCTAAGGCGTCTAGGGTGTACGGCCGGACTTTTAATTGAGGTGGCGTGGTGACGCATCAGGCTTTGATCGTTGGAGCGACAAGCATTGTGAGAGTGCGTTGGCGCCGAAGCTCCCGCAGCGACCCGTCCTCGTACCGGTCGGTGACCGCCGGAAGCTCCCAGCGGCTGCCGACCTTGGCCAGCGACCCGTAACAGCGCTTGCCGGCATAGTCGCGGCGGTGGATGCGCCCGGTCTCAAGATTGCGCAGATCGAGGGACAGGCGCGATTCGAAGTTCGACGACAGCATCTCGAACATCTGTGGTGCGCGCGCACCTACTCTACGCGCCCATCTGTCTCGTGAGCACGTCAGGCGGCGAGTCGAGCCTGGTATGACGGCGCTTAACGGGGGCGGTGAGGCGAACCCAAGAGCCGCCAACGGTGCGCGTGTCGTCAACCGTGGTAGGTCTGGCGCAGCGCCGCTCGATCTGCGGGTTCTATCGGCCGGCAGCCGCCGGCATCCCGGGAATCCAGCGGCATGGCGAAGAACGAGAAGACCAGCCCCAAGGCTGCGACTGGGGCCTCCAACACGCTGAAGAACAAAGGCAGCAGCAAGGACGCGAAGACAGCGGCGGGATCCGCGCTGTCGCAGGCACCGGACAGGAAGCGAAACAAGGGGTAACCTGCGCGGTGGCCCATGCCCAGCCGTTCTGCCGGCGCGCGATGGGGGGGGCAGCGTCGTGGACATGGCTTCTGCGCGTATCAGCGCTCGAATCCATCGGACCGAAGATGGCGCGCCTGGAGGGATTCGAACCCCCGACCAATGGCTTCGGAAGCCACTACTCTATCCGGCTGAGCTACAGGCGCGTTGTCCGGCCGACCACCGCGAAGCGGAGGAGGGCGGCCGATGATTGTAGCCCAAAGCGGCGTCTGCGATGCACCTCACCGTCTCGCCTGACGATGCGGCAGGCGGCCGCGTCCACATGACACCGGGCAGCGGCCGCCGCTCACGCTTCAGGCCCCCGCCATCTCGCGCGCCTACAATCGATCCGTCCCGACTGCCGTCGGCGCCCGGTTCCCCCATATGGATTTCCATGGCCTGGAACGCCCTGACCCCGCTCGGCGACGCCGTGCTCGTCGTGCCACTGCTGGTCGCCGTCGCCCTGTGGCTGAGGCTCCGGCCCGGGGCCGCGCGGCTGTCGACCGGCGGCTTGCTGCACTGGGCCGCCCTCGTCGCTGGCAGTCTCGCGCTCGTCGCCGCCAGCAAGGTCGCGTTCTATGGCTGGGGCACCGGCATCCGTTACTGGGACCTGACCTGCTTCAGCGGTCATGCGGCGCTCGCGTGGCTCGCCTGGCCGGCGCTGTTCGCACTGCTCGTGCCCCCGCGCCACCGCGCCCTGCGCGCGGTGACCACGCTTGCCGGGGCGGGGCTTGCGGCGCTCGTGGCCTGGTCGCGCGTCCCGACCGGCGCGCATCCGCCGAGCGAGGTGATCGCCGGCGTGGCGCTGGGTCTGGCCGCCTGCCTCGGCACGCTGCGTCTGTTGCGCAGCCTGTCGCTCGACGTGCGCGGCATCATGCTCGCTGCCGGGCTGGCCGGCCTCGTCGCGCTGGGCGCTGCGCGCGACATTACCAGGCCTGACACCGAACGCTGGTTCGCGAAGGCCGGCGTCGCGATGTCGGGCGCGGAGAAGCCGCAGTCGCGCTGGCGTTGGTGGGATTGAGCGTATCCAACTCTTCTGCCGAAAATGGCGGACTGCGCTGGCATCAAAGAAACGGAATCAAAACCAATAACGCACTCTAGATGCCCCGAAACCTAGTCAGGTGCATGGTTCCAGTTCCCAAAGCACCGTCAGAAGCTTCGGAGTGTCGAGCCCCAGAATTCTGTAGCGCTCTTTCGAGCTCATAGTAGCGCAGCTCTGCTCGGAGAGAAGAAGAATATCCCACGGAAGACGCCAGGTTGAGGATGCTTCTACTTGGCGAGATTTCGAGGGGTGAAGAACATCAATGGAGATTTCAGACTGAGATCGATGGCCATCCAAGAATGCCTTCACTTCAGGGTTCTGACGATAGAGGTCGACCATGAACTCTTTAGACACTGCGGCAGCGCCCCACGACAGAGCGGTAAACGCAAACCTGTTGTATGTTTGGGCGCGCTGTCCGCGCTCATTCTCTAACGAAAATCCGGACCGCCCGAGCGAAGAAAAGCCACGGATGACACCGTCTTTTCCGTACTCGAAGAGTCGGGGATCATGCGCGTACTTCCCCGCGAGAATGGAGAAAGTGGAAGACCAGTAGTAAAGGTTGTTGCGTGGCCGGTTTGGCGATGAGAAATAGATGCTCGACCTTCTGGCCAGGCGCAGTAGCCATTGCTGGATAACCACGCAGTCGCTTTCGTGGCAAAGCGTGGAAACTTTGGCGTAGGCCACCACAGCCGGAATGCCCATGAACATTGCTGCAACATTTGCTTGAAAGCCGTCGAGCTTGTTCAGTGCGTTGGATTTTGACCATTCGCGAAGAAGCGCCAGGGCGTTCAGGCCAGCGCATTCATCGCCCTCCATGAAGTCGTTTGCGCTTTTGCTCACGTGGAAGGAGAAATCATTAAGACGGGCGATGTCAGAAGAGTACTGGGACATCCTTGCCTTGCTGACTATGGATGACCGGGCATCGCCATAAAAGCTGACAGTCTTGAGTTCTGAAACCGGCGGTGGAATGTAGCTGGAGCACTCAGCCGCTTGTGTAGCGCCGCCGGATAAAAAAAGCGCTACCAGAAAAAACAGGGCGCGTGCCTGCGGCGCAATTGCTGCCAATGAAGTCAATGACCAATGATGCCTTCTCATTTTTTAGTGGAATCAAATAAGGCAAGGAAAATGGGCGGTCGATTCTTGGATAGTGAAATCGCGATGTGTACAAAAAGACTCGTGCGTCTATCAGTACTATCGCATCTACTGCGATTCGAGGCCAGTGGTCAGGATTGATCTTCAATCCCGAGAGCTGAGCAGCGCATTCACCTTGAGCAAGCGGTTCTTGGTCCAGCTCTGCATCGGTGGTTCAACAAACTTTACGATGAACCATGAAAGGATCAGCACAGTAGCGCACGCGAGCAACAGTGCCGCGAGAGGGTTGCCTCCGAGAGAGACCATCTCGCGCATGAGCACTAGGCCCAAAGTAAAGTGCAGAAGGTAGATGGGGTATGACATAAGTCCCAACACCCGCAGCCATGCGATGGTTCTCGTCGATAGACGCTCAATAATCCACGCGCCCTTGTAGATTGAAACCGGAATGATTGCGGTGAAGCCGAGGAATGCGACAATCGGCACCCACGCTGACCGCATGGTCATCTCTGCTTCACTGATTTCCGCGAGCGCTTCGGCGCGGGGTAGCGCAGTTCCTACATAGATCTGCAGGCAGCACAAGCTCAGCGTCAAAATCGCGAAGATGATACCGCTGCGTTGTAAGCGGCCGACGGCTGCAAGGTAGAAGTAGATTCCCATCGCAAAGAAAACGCCGTGCCAAGCAAGCAACTGGCGCTTTCCGCGCGCGAGGGCTATAGCTGAGTTCAACCACTCAACATCAGTGCCGTGGAAAAGCCAGGACACGATGATTGCCGAGCCACTGTAGACAGCAAGACCCAACGCCAGCAGGTCGATGCGATCGATGCACCGTCGCAGTATCATCAGGCCTACTAGTGCGTAGAAAATAACTTCCAGTACAAGCGTCCAATATACCCCTTCCATCCAAGGCGACTTCGGGAGAAGTAGCAGAGAACCTAAGTACCTGCGCAACAGTTGGCTTTCAGAATAGAGCTCTGCATATATGCAAACTCCGAGCGTTATGGTTGCACATATCCAAAGTGTGGGGTAAAGGCGCGTGATGCGTCCGATCACGAACTGGGAGATAGAAGATTTTGCCGCGGAATTCGTTATTACAAATCCTGAAATAACGAAGAATATCTGAACGCCTATGTATCCAAACCATGCCCAAGACATCTGTGGGATGGTGTAGAGCCCGTCGTGGATAAAATATCCGTTGCTGCGTGGCTGCCAGGTCGAATATCCCAAGTGATAGATGAGAACGAGAACTGCGGCAAAAAACCGCGAGAGATCAACGAGGGGGAAGTAATTCTTCTTCACATTCGAGCCTTTAAGGAGATTTTCAGCGGCCTGTCAAACCAAGGCGCTTCTTGATCTTCCGGGGAAGATATTGCTCGAAATAGTCACGGATCTGCTCGTCGTCGATACGAGGCGCGTCGTCAGAGCGTGCGCTGCAATAGCCGGCAAGATAGTCACGGGCGTCAGAAAAACGCCCGTAAGCTAGAAACTTTCCAAAGCGCACCAATGCGTAGGTCAACGTGTTTCCACGAAAATATGCCGAGCTTCCGTAGTAGCGCTGCTTTGACCGAGTACCTACTTCACGCGCTTTGAACATCGCGTCCTTTACGACGTCCGCCTGCCAGCCATCGATCTCGGCGCGAGCCAAGGAAAGGGTGTCAGCCGAGGGTCCGACGATGTAGCCCGATTGCAACATGCAGGCCCCACGCCACAGACGGCAGCTACCCCGGACCCAGTCAGCTGCATGGATGGATTTCTTCTCTGTTCCCGTATCGCAGCTGACGCCACTCGCAAGGCCAAGCCGAGGGTTTTGATCGAAAGCGAGTGTCAGTATCCGATAGTAGCCATCGGATGGAAAACTGTCCGCATCAAGTATTCCAATGAGGTCTTCTGGTTGAAGATCCACTCTTGCTCTGATCTCATCAAAGCCCCGAGACACGATCCGCGCGTACTTCTGACCCAGTGCGTACTCGCCGGACTCGGTATCTTCGTTGAGTACGATCAATTGCTCCACATTGGATGGCTTAGGGAGCGTTTGGAGGAGTTCCTGTGAGCCATCGGTTGATCCGTTTTCGACGATGACCCATATGGAGATGCTTACATCCTGGGATGAGACAGCCCTGTAAAGATCAGGAATGTTATCGAACTCGTTGCGCAACGGTGTACTGAGAAAAATTCTTCGGCTCATTTCTGGAACTCTGACAGCCTCTTTATGAGGAAAAGGTTAATCAGGATAGGGAAAATAACGGGAGGGGAGATAATGCTGTTTCCGGTTAGCATCGGGCCAAACAGTAGAACGAATGCGATCACCACAGGACCGGATTTCATGCAGGCCCGCGCAAGTGCAAGAAGAATCAGCAGGCTGCCCAGAGCACCGTACTCAATAAAGACGCGAACAAAGTCAGAATGAGGATCCTTGGAGATGAAATCGAACACGTAGTTACCGCCGCCAGTGGCTCCCCCGCCTTGCCCGAAAAGCACGATCGGCCAGCCGCTGGCAAATTGGGCATCGAGCATTGCGATCCAATAGGAGGCGCGCCAAGCAAAGGATGAGCCTTGGTTCCCGAACTCGTGACTTCGTGCTTTCTCGACAATCAGATCCAGATCGGAAACCGTTATCTTCTCAAGTGCGTACTGGCCGACTGGAGTCTGAATCAGTACTCCTGCCAGCGTCACCGCGATAGCCGCATAGAAAAGGCGCGCCGCGCTGAAACGCAAGCTCAGGAAAATTGTCAGTACGCCCGAGATGAAGACGAACAGAGCGCCGGAGCTCTTGGATGCGAGCAGCATGCCAAGAGCGGCGCCCATGAACAGGGATAAGCCTCGCGGCGAATAGATCTTGCCGAAATGCAAATAGGAGAAGGTGATAAGAATCGTAGCGCAGACGTAGCCGAGGTGGTTGGCGTGGGGCATGATCGAACGGTATCGGTAACTGTCCGACAGCACTGCGCCAGTGACCAGGTCTATCGCTAGAGGGGCGAGCAAGAAGCCCAGGAACATCATGAGCACGGTTACGAGTTCCTGGATGCGCATGCTTCGCAGCGAATAAGCGAATATGGCGAATACAGCGAACCTCAGGACTTCTTGCGCTTGTACGCCCAGCGGTACTAGGGAGGGAAATAGAAGCCGAACAAGCACGTAAGCGGCAATCAGATAAAACGCGCCGGAGAACCATCCGATGTTCAGGCGGCTCCGTAGAAGATTGCCGTTGGCTGCGGAAAAGAGAATCGCAGCCAACATTCCGAGTGAGTTGTGCAGTGTTGCTGCGATCAATACCGCCAGCATTCCAGCGACATGCGTCAACCGCACGCCGGCGTGGCCGGCCGGCGCGGACGTGAGCACGGGATTCAATCCGGAATAATTCATGTCGCATGCTCCGTGGTCTGGCCGAATATCAGTCCGCGCAAGTTTCGGATAAGGCGCTCGTCCGCGTAGGGGGATATGCGCTCTCCAAGATTGACTCCGGAAGTCAGGTCGCGATAGGCCGCGTCAAGCTCATCGGCCTCTTGGATGAAGCGCAGGAATGGGCGATCGGCCAGTTTGCGGGCAGTAGCCAGCTGATGATCGTTCCGATGTTCGCCCAAAGAAAACCGGCGAGGCATCAAAATCGCCGGTTTTCCGTAGGTAAGTGCCAAAATGATAGTTCCCATCCCGGCATGTGAAACTATACAGGTGCACATCTTGATCCGCTCTTCGAACTCATGCTGGGTTATGAATCGCTCGTATGTGAGGGCAGTAGGTACGTGGGATGAGTTGCCGATCTGTGCGAAACCCTCGATCCCTCTTTCCAAGGCCCATTCGTCGGCCGTGCGCACCAAACGGTCGAACGGTAACTGGGTTCCCGTCGTCAGGAAGATCACAACACCGCTCCTAGATGTATCGGCCCCGAGGTTCTGGCCAATTCCGGCCATTGCGTAAGCCAGTGATCAGCCCACCGAGCGACCTTGCGTCCGGCAAGTGAAAGCTCTTCTGCATTCGCAATGCTATCCACCCAGATGGTGCGGGCGCCCATTAGCTTACCCAGCACCACAGCGACAAACCCAGGAGCCGCGCCCGTGGAGATCACGATGTCCGGCCGTTCACGCAGAAGCACAAGAAGTACCTGAAAGGACATCAGACCCAGCTTGAACTTGCGATTGAAGTTGGCGTCGATAACCGTATGACAGGGACTAGCGCCAACTGCATCTAGGGTTGGCTGCTGCGTGGTCAAATAGACCAGCTTGGCGCCATCGAAGGCTGGCCTGAGCCGTAGCAACTGAATCCAATGCCCGCCTGCGGAGGCGACTGCTAAAATCTTCATGCTGATCAAATCTCGGCGAAAGCTGCTTCAGCTCAACGTTTCCCAGCCAGCGCGATGGCCGAGGAGCTTGAGATAAAAACGGCGGAGGAGTGGAAAATGTGCTGCAGATTCGACAGCCAACCTGGTGGCGAATGTCCGCACGTTGCACCGCTCTTCCAAGGCCCGCCGAGCGTACAGGCGCGCTTCGTCCATATCTCCTAGGTAAAGAGACTGGAGCGCAATTTTTGCGGACGCCTCGGCGAGTGCCGGGTGTGGGCGGCGCAGTAGTCCCGCAGATGCACCGTAAATATCAACCGCATCAGCGCCGTCCCGAAGGCGGTCATCGTGGCATTGCCGTGCGAAAGAGGAGAAGGCCTGCTGAAGATAGAGCTTGGAACGATTGGTCGACACCCCATCACCCGCAAAATTCCGCCTTACATACAGAACATCGGGAAGATTGCTCATTTTCCAGCCCGCGGCTGCTATGCGGATCCAAAGATCGCGATCCTGGGCGAACATGAAAAATGGGCGGTAGCCGCCAACCTGTTCATACGCCTCGCGACGGATCATGACCTCGCCGTGGCTGAATGGGTTGCCGCCCTTCAGGAAGTCATCGATCGACGCAGGCCCCGCCTTGCCATGGGTTCCAAGAGCAGTTGAGACGCCGGCCACATTGTACGCCTCATGCCGCCTGAGGCACCCAACAACACCCAGGCGTGTATCCGCTTCCATCGCTTGAACCTGCTTGGAAATACGTTCAGGCTCAGAAACATCACCAGCGCCTTGTACGGCGATATAGCGCCCGCGCGAAGCGTCGATGGCATGACGAATTGCCGCTACGAAGCCTGCGTTGGTCTGGTGAATGACGATTAACCTTGGATCGTCGAAGGTGTCAAGGATCTCTCGGACGCGAGGATCCTTGCTTCCATCGTTGACAAGAACGATCTCGAAGGAATCAAAGCTCTGCGTCAGCAGACTTTGCAGCGTGTCGTGCAGGAAGTCAGCCCTGTTGTACCAGGCGCAGACGATCGAGACGAGGGGAAGGCCTTCCATCAGATCTCCTTGATGGTGCCTACGGGCGTGACATAACGCGCTTCCACCGCCATCGAATAGCCCGTTGCTCGAGCAACTTGGTCTTTGACAAGTGCAATCAGCGCGAGTACGTCGGCGGCCCTCGCTTGTCCGCCATTGATGATGAAGTTCGCGTGCTCATGCGACACAAATGCATCGCCGACCGTGTGTCCCTTCAGCCCTTGTGCTTCGATCACCTTGCCTGGAGGTCCGTACTGCGCATACATGGCGGGGTTGCTTACGAAGACCGAGCCGCAATTGGGCAGCTTCTGCGGAAACTTCGAGCGGCGGCTTCGCATGATATCGAGCATCTCCCGCCGCTGAACTCTGTGGTCCGCCCCAGCTTCGAGCTCCAGTTCCACGCTGGAAATGATCTCATCGCTCGACTGGAACGCCGACGTACGATACGCGAAGCCACATGCTTGCTGGTTGCGCTCCACTCGCTCGCCGCGGACATCTACCGAAACCACGGAGACTACGTGGGAACCAATACCCTTGCGCTGACTCCCCCCATTCATGCAAACCAGTCCTCCAAGTGTGCCGGGAATACCACACGTATGTTCGATCCCGGTAAGCCCCGCCATCATTGCGCGTCGGGCGAGGCCCGGTACCCATGTTCCGGCCTCCGCATTGACTCGGCTGCCCCTTATAGTCACCGAAGAAAGGCCGCAACCGATCTGGATCACAACGGCGCGCAGCCCCTCGTCCGCGAACAGCAGATTGCTTGTGGCGCCAATGACGACCGAAGGCAATCCGCAGCTGTAAAGCCAGCCACGGAGATGGGAGAGCTCATCGATGCTACGAGGAGACACGAGAATGTCGGCGTTCCCGCCGATCCGCCAGCGACTTATAGAGCTCAGTGGTACATCGCACCGCACAGCTCCAGGAAATAGCCGGGCTAGTTCGACAGCGGCCTTCTTCAAGCCCATCTTATGTCTGCGCCCATTGCCTGAAGCTTCTCAGCAAAATCGACATAGCCACGCGAGATCTGCCAAGCATCCGTCACGACGGTCTCGCCCTCGGCCGCCAAGCCGCAAAGTGTCAATGCTGCGCCAGCTCTGAGATCCAATGCGCGCACTTCCGCGCCCTGAAGCGCTCCGCCTTGACCATGAATGCGCAGCATGTCGCCGTCCACGTCATGGCGAACCCCCATTTTCGCCATCTCCTCGGCATATCCATAACGGCCGGGGAACCGAAGATCGACGATACGCGATTCGCCTCGGGCCATCGCTCCCCATGCCGCAAGGATCGGTTGCACGTCGGAGTTGATTCCAGGATGTGGACCAGTGCTGATCTCGATCGGGTAGCAAGTACCGCCCCTCACAATCAGTGAGTCGTCACCGACGTAAAGACGCGCACCGGCGGATCGCAAATGGGCCAGCACCACTTCCAGATCCGCATGCGGGAAGTCGGCGATCTCAATGTCTCCGCCAGTGATGACGGCGGCAGAAAGCCAGGTAATAGCCTCCATGTTGTCGGCAATCACCCGATGCTCAGCGCCGTGCAGGGCGTCCACTCCACGGATTTCAATGTGCTCCTGTCCGAACACAGTAATGCGTGCACCCATCGAGTTGAGAAGGGCAATGAGATCCAAGATTTCCGGGCGGATGTGAGGATTCCAAACCCGTGTGATGCCTTTGGCCAAGGTGCCGGCAAGAATTGCATTCTCGGTGGCACCCGTAGAGCGCATTGGAAGGTGGATATCGGCGCCCACCAAACCGCTGGGAGCTTCTGCATACAAATAGTCATCATCCTCCCAAACGCGGGCGCCGAGGCGTTCCAGGAGCATCACATGCAGGTCGTACTTTCTTTCTCCGAGCTTGCAGCCACCGGGAAGCGGGACGCTGCCGGCACCCAAGCGCGCGGTAAGCGCGCCCAAGATGAGAAGCGTATTGCGAATCGAACGGCCCTCCCATCTCAGCTGGCTCAACAGCGATTGCGTCTCGCTGATACGGATGACGTCTTTACCGACGATCTCTGCAGACTTGCCGAGCGCACGCAGCATGTCTACATGCACCTGGGTATCCAGAAGGCCAGCCGGGTAGTTCCGCAGCTCCAGCACGCCGTCGGTGAGAATGCTGGCAGCTAGCAGCCGAAGCGCAGAATTCTTGGCGCCGGCGAGAGAAACGCGGCCTTCGAGGCGGGACTTTTTTACATGCAGGACAGCGCTGTTGCTCATGGGTGCATTTGCTCGGACAAGGAGGCGGGGGGAGAATTTGTGACAATACGGGCCGGAATTCCGACAGCGGTGGCGTTGTCGGGAACGTCTCGGGTCACGACGGCATTTGCGCCGATGATGCAATTGCGACCGACGTTGACACGACCAACCACGACGGCGCCAGCGAAAATCGTGGTACCGGCTCCGACAGTAGGGTAATTATTGGATTTCCAATCGCCGGAGCGCGCTCCGCCGAGCGTGACATTCTGATAGATTTTGACAGATTCACCTATCACCACGCCCTCGCCAATCACAACGCCGGTCGGATGCTTGAGGTCCATTGATGCGGGGAAGGTCGCTTTGCGCGAAATAAAGAGGCCGTGCTTGCGTTGCAATCGCGTCTCGATAAATCGACCTAGGGTGCTGTAGCCGTTCTCTCGCGCATATATCATGACGCGCAGATGCCATCGCACGCGTGGCTTGGCGCCTCCGAAAACAAGCATGTAGAACAGCCGTAACAGGTTCCTCATTTCTTTGCTTCCATGTGTCGGGCTGCGGCTTTGTTGACCACGTGGAGGATGTAGAGTGTTATCAAGAGATAAAAACCGAAAAGAAATCCGCTCAGCAAGTAAATGAATTGGCGTTGAGGGAGTGAGAAAATCAGGCAGCCTTGATAAATCGCAAGAAGACCGGCTGCTCGGATCGCGTTGATGATTAGAAATGCGCCTTGTGCGTTGTAGATATTTAGAATCTGCACAAGCGGTGCCGAAGTCAGCTGCAGGAGTATGAACGGAGCTAGGATCGACGCATAACGCCCCGCATCGGTCCAGCGTGCTCCAAACGCCACATGGAAGAGTGGCTCCCCCAATAGCACCAGTACGAGAGTCAGAGGTAAGCCGACGAGGAAAAGTTTCTTCTGCACCGAGTAGGCGAGTGCCTTGATGCGGACTTCGGAGCCCTTTGGTAATCGTGCGATCTCGCCGTAGAATGCCTGCCCGACTGATTGCCCGATCAGGTTGCTGGGTATTGCCAGCGCCATAAGGGCCAGGCCAAGTTGACCAGTGGCGCTGGCACCGAACAAAGCTGCAGCAAACATGATGGGCGCCTGCGTGGAGAACACCAGCAGGAACTGTGAGGGCATGCGAAACGTCGGGAAGCCGCGATAGTAGCGGGCCAACAGCCGCATGGAGCTCCGTCGAATGCGGTGTGCATTGGCGCGGAAATCGTGCCGAAAACGCAGCCAGAACGAGCTGATACCCCCGCTTTGCTCTACTAGGTGTCCAAGTAACAATCCGAAGGGCTTGATTGCTGCCAGGCCTAGGCAGACTTTCACGAGGACGCTCAGTGCTGACTGGAGAACTTTGGTCTGCGAGATCACTCGGTACGCTCGCCGGCGTGTTGCCCACAGGCTCAGGGCTTCATACATCGCCAGTCCGACTGCCCCAAGAATGACGAGCCACCACCAAGGGGCAAGAATCTGCATGGACATCCAGCCAAGAACGATGTCGCCGAACAACCAGGCCAGCAGTGAGATTATGACGGTGACACCTATAAGCAGCAGCCCCGACAACATCATCAGATTGGCTGCCATGCCGTCCGAGCGCGGCAGCGGAACGGCGAGCACATAACGCAGCGTCAGCATTGGGGCGATTACTGCGACAAGGGCACTGTAGACAGACAGTGCGCCATAGTCAGAAGGGCTGTAGATACGGGTAAGGAGAGGAATCGCTGCGATGCCGATCAGTCGGGCCATTCCCGATCCCAAAGCCAGCGTCAGCATTCCACGCACAACGTCGCTAGCGTCTCCACCCAGGAGGCGTTCGCGGAGCCGGGATAATTTCATGCCGATCGCCGATTGCATTGCGGCCCTACAGGATCATCGTGCGCGTTCGGGATAGAATTCGCGATACCATGCAGCGAAACGCTGCAAGCCGGTCGCAAGGTCGGTCTTGGGCGAGAAGCCGAAATCCTGTGCGCTACGATCGATGTCAGCATACGTCGCATACACGTCGCCTGGCTGCATATCTAGCATGTTCTTCTTCGCCTGGCGGCCAAGCGCGTCCTCAAGCAGGGAGATCATCTCCAGCAACTGCTCGGGGTTGTTATTGCCCAAGTTGTAGATCCGGTGTGGGGTCTCATCTGAAGCCGCCAGTGGGGCGCCCTCTACGAGGGTCTGGATTCCGTCCACAATATCGTCGATATAGGTGAAGTCTCGCTTCATGTCGCCGTAATTATATACATCGATCGACTTTCCGGCGGTAATGGCATTTGCGAACTTGAAGTACGCCATGTCGGGCCGGCCCCAGGGGCCGTAGACCGTAAAGAAGCGCAAGCCCGTGATCGGGAATCGATAGAGATGCGCATATGTTTGGCACATCAACTCGTCAGCTTTTTTTGTGGCTGCGTAGAGCGAAACCGGCGCATCTACCCTGTCTTCGATAGAGAAAGGCTGCTTGGTGTTGGCGCCATACACTGAGGAGGAGGACGCGTAGATGAGATGCTTGATGCGGTGATGGCGGCAGCCCTCGAGCACGGTCAATGTGCCAGTGAGGTTGCTGTCGATATACGCAAACGGATTGTCGATAGAATAGCGAACACCTGCCTGAGCCCCGAGGTGGAGCACCACGTCAAATTCGTTCTCCGCAAATAGGCTTGCCATGCCTTCACGATTTGCAAGATCCAGGCGGTTGAACGAAAACCCTTCGCGAGCAGAAAGCTGCGAGAGGCGCGCCTCCTTCAATCTCACATCGTAATAATCATTGAGGTTGTCGATTCCGACGATGCTGTGCCCATTATCGAGCAGTCGTTGCGACGAGTGAAATCCCACGAATCCGGCTGCGCCGGTAATTAGAATATTCATCTATTATTTCCCCGTAGAGCGGGATTAATCGAAGCCGAACAGGTCGCGGGTGTAGACCTTCGCCCTGACGTCCTCGAGGTCCCGAGTCAACCGGTTTGCGATGATGACGTCGGCCTTCGCCTTGAAGGCGACGAGGTCGTTGACCACGCGTGAATGGTAGAACTCCGGCGCGTCCAGTACAGGCTCGTGCACGACGACTTCGATGCCCTTGGCCTTGATGCGCTTCATGACGCCCTGGATCGCCGAGGCGCGGAAGTTGTCGGAGCCGGTCTTCATGACGAGCCGATAGATGCCGACCACCTTCGGGTTTCGCCGGATCACGTCGTCCGCGATGAAGTCCTTGCGTGTCCGATTCGCTTCCACGATGGCGTGGATCATGTTCTGCGGCACGTCGCTGTAATTGGCGAGCAGTTGCTTGGTGTCCTTGGGCAGGCAATAGCCGCCGTACCCGAACGACGGGTTGTTGTAGTGGCTGCCGATGCGCGAGTCGAGGCTTACACCTTCGATGATCTGCCGGGTATCCAGGCCATGCGTGCAGGCGTAGGTATCAAGCTCATTGAAGTACGCCACGCGCATCGCGAGATAGGTGTTGGCGAACAGCTTGATCGCCTCGGCCTCGGTGGCTTCGGTGAATAGCACCGGCACGTCTTGCTTGATTGCGCCTTCCTGCAGCAGACGGGCAAAGATCTCAGCTCGTTCGGAGCGCTCGCCCACGATGATCCGGCTGGGGTGCAGGTTGTCGTACAGCGCCCGGCCTTCGCGCAGGAATTCCGGCGAGAACAGCACTTTGTCAGTGCCGAACTGTGCACGGGCCTTGGCGGTGAAGCCCACCGGTACAGTGGATTTGACCACCATCACCGCGTCAGGGTTGATCTCCCGCACCTGCGCGATGACGCTTTCGACCGAACGCGTGTTGAAGTAGTTCGATGTCGTGTCGTAGTCGGTCGGGGTCGCGATGACGACGTATTGAGCGTCAGTGTAGGCCACGCGGGGATCGGTCGTCGCGGTGAAATCCAGTTCCGGCTTGGCGAGGTATTCGCGGATCTCGACATCGTCCAGCGGCGATTCGCGGCGGTTGAGCATGTCGACCTTGGCCGCGTCGATATCCAGGGCGACCACGGTGTGGTGCTGGGCGAGGAGGAGGGCGTTGGACAGACCGACGTAGCCGGTGCCGGCGATGGCGATTTTCATGGGCGGGAGTTGGTTGCGGGCGATGTGGGTTGGAAGGGTGGTGCGAAGAGCGGAGGAAAGGAACAGCGAAAGGCGCCCCCGTCCGGCCCTTCGGGCCGGCTTCCCCCGCAGGCGGGGGACGGAAGGTCCGAGAACGCATGGCCTTCAATAGGCGTTGCGGCCGATGAAGCCTTTGAAGATGGTCATCACGATGATTCTCAGGTCGAAGGCCAGCGACCAGTTCTGCAAGTAGTACAGGTCGTGTTCGACGCGACGGGCCATTTTATCGAGGGTGTCGGTCTCGCCACGCAGGCCGTTGACCTGTGCCCAGCCGGTGATGCCGGGCTTGACGCGGTGGCGCTGCATGTAATCGTCCACCTGGTCCATGAATTCGTGGTTGTGAGCGATGGCGTGCGGTCTTGGGCCCACGATGGACATGTCGCCCTTCAGAACATTGATGAACTGCGGTAACTCGTCCAAGCTGGTCCGGCGCAGGAAGGCGCCGAAAGGGGTCACACGCGGATCGCCTTTTCGAGCCTGCGTCACTTTGCCGGAGGCTTCGGCATGGACGCGCATGCTACGGAACTTCAGGACCTTGATCTCGCGGCCGTTGAGGCCGTGCCGCCGCTGACGGAAGAACACCGGTCCCGGCGAAGAGAGCTTCACGCCCAGCGCGATGGCCAGCATCAGTGGTGAGATCAGCAGCAGGATCAGAAACGCCAGCACGTGGTCTTCAACGGCCTTCAGCACATAGGCATCGCCACGCAGCGGGCTGCTGCGCAGGTTGATGATCGGCACGCCTGCCACCTGTTCCACGGAGTGGTTCAGCATCTGCATGCCGAACAGGTCGGGGACCAGTTTGATGTCCGCGGTCGAGTGTCGCAGGCGATGCAGGACATCTTTGATCTCGGACTCGGCGCTCATGGGCAGCGCGATCCAGACCTGGTCGATGCGTAGGCGGTGCACGTACTGCTCCAGCGCGTCCACGCTGCCGAGCAGGGGCAGCCCGTCGAGCCGTTGCCGGGAAGTCGAGGGCGCGAACCAGCCGCGCACCTGTAGGCCAAGCCAGGGTTGGGCCTTGAGTTGGTCGGCCAGACGCCGCGCATCCCGCCCGCCGCCAACGATCACGGCCGTTCGGCGGTCGACACCACGTGCACGCAGTCTGTCCGCCAGCGTGCGCACGCCGACGCGCAGGGTTGCGGTTGCCACGATCGTCAGGACGAACCAGGTGGCCCACCACAGCCGAGAAAAATCGTCGCTGAGCTTGAAGGCGACGGCATAGAGAATGCTGGCGGCGAATACTAGCGTCCACAGTGCCAGCAGTTGGCTGCCTTCGCGAACGACGCCGCGCCCGCGCCAGCTGTGGTAAAGCGTGGAGCCGTTGAGCACCAGAACCGCGAACAGCAGCACGCGCGCCAGGTTGCGCACATAGTCGAGCGGCATGACAAAAGTGTCGAACCGCAGCCAGTAGGCCACCAGGCCGGCAACAAGCAGCACCACCAAATCGAGCGCGCGCAGCCCCCATGACAGCAGGGCGGTCAGCTTGCTGGCGATGCGCCAATCCCCTTCGGCCTGCGGCCGGCTGGGTGCAAAGAACATGCCCGACTCCTTCATCGAGCACAGAGCCGGACCGGGCCCCTACCTGGGGGCACCCCCGGCTTCACCCTGTGTGCGGTGTTCAACATCCCATCCGCAGCTGAATGGCCACGGTGGTGCCTTTGGGAGGTGGATACGCATACCAATTTCACGCCAGCTCACCACCTGTGAGAAATTTCTCATAGATGGTGACGCAGAGCAACAAAAATTTGCTGCTATGCGGCAAGAAGTGACAAATATTGTCCAAATTCGCGTGCTGACGGGCGTGGAGACATGTGTCATCGCGACTTTGCGCCTGAGAGGCGCTTCTCATCTCCTTCCATGCCCGGATGAATACGATGACCGTTCAGTTAATAGAACACCCAATGCGGTTCAGCGGTCGATCCATTCCAGGTTGTCGAAGAACAGCTCGCCGCTGCGCTCACCCGTCATCGGGTACAGGCCGTAGGTCCTGAACAGCTTGGCGCCGCCGTCGCGGAACAGGGGCTGCCACATGATCTCGGCGCGTGCGCGGCTGGGACGAGGCAACACGAAGTCCATCGGGATCGAAAAGTAGATGCCCTTGTCGAAGCTGCCCTCGCCAAAAGTGCGCGAGGAGATGTTGGTCTTCGTGGCGTACGCGCCCATGGTCACGCCGTTATTGAAGCGACGGGTCAGGTTGACCGTCGTGCCGATATCGCCGGCCAGGTACTTGCCGACGCTGACATTGGCCTGTAGCCGACGTGTACGCCCGAACGTGTAGTAGCCGGTGATGTGACCGGTGGTGATCTCGTAGTCGCGGAAGCCTGCGTGCTGGTCGAAGTCGCGCTGCCGCACTTGGTTGACGTCCGCGCCTATCGCCCATTGCTCGCCGAACGGGCGATACAGCACTTCGCCGCCGACGCCGCCGTACATCGACTCCAGGTAGCCGGCGTAGGCCATGCCGTACCAGTCGCGCCCGAGTTGGTGCACGGTCGTCAGCTGCAGGTTGGGCACGGTCACGTCGGATGTCGTCATGTACTGACGCTGCCAGGTGCGCACGCGCGGCAGGCGTGTCGGCGCGTCGTAGCGGAACTTGTCAAAGTTGTTGGCGATGTCCACGCTGACTAGGCCCGACAACCACGTATTGCGTGAGAACCAGTAGCTGCCGCTGAAGTCCGCCGAGAGCTGGTACAGGATGAAGCCGTCGGGGCCGCCCAGGATCTGCTTGTACCCGGGCGCGATGCTGCCGCGCAGGCGGCGGAACGGGGCCTCGTAGACCTCATCGCGGTGCTGCTGCGCGGGTGGTGCGAGCTCTACCTTGCGGGCGAATGCGGGCAGATCGATCCGCCGGTCGACGTAGTCGGCGAACGCCTGCCGCTCCACGCTGGTCTCGGCGATCGGCGTGCCGGCGCGCTCGTGCGCAAAGGTGAACCACGTGACGTCGTCGCCGAGCGCATTGTCAAGCACGCGGGCGCCGCGGCCGATGCCTTGGGCCGGGTAGAAGTAGCGGTTGTGGCTCCCGTGGACGATGACCTCGTGCTCGCGGCGGGTGATGCGCGAAACGTGGATACCGGCTTCCTGGTTGAGGTCGGCAGCGATGCGTTCCCAGTCGGGGCGCGCGCCGGTCACGTCATCCAGGTCGGATGCCGACGGGAAGGCGGACGCGGGGACGCCCGCCCCCGGATCGGCGTGGCGGCGTAAGGGCACTGCCGGGCGATCCAGGATCGGCGCATTGCTGCGCGCCGTGGCGAGGTTGGTGGTCAGCGTCAGGCCGATCACAGCCGTGTTGCCGCGCTCCAGGCCTGCCGTCAGCTGCAGGTTCGGGCTGGGGCGGTAGACCAGGCCGACGTTGATCGGTGAGCTCTGTCGCTGGTTGTTGCCTTGGGGCTCGCGCTCGTAGTCATTGCCGTCCAGCTCGACCTTGAGCAGCAGTTGATCGAGTGGCGTCTGCCAGGTGATACCGCCGAACACGCCGATCGGTCCGCGGAACACGTCGCGTCCGGCCTCGCCGGCCTGGGTGATGTCAGGTCGAGGGATAGGACGCGTCTCGAAGCGATCGTTGATCAGGCGGAGCGGATTTGCGATATCGCCACGATTGCCGATGTAGCCGGTCGCGAAGCCCAGGCTGGCATCGATGCTGCCGAAGCGCTTGTTCGCAACGAGATACTCGCTCGAGAACAAGCCGGTACCACCAATATCACGCATGCCGAAGGCGATTTCAGGCCAATAACGACTTTCCTCCCAAAGCCGGACCTTGATATCGATCGACTTGTCCTTGAAGTGTTGGTCGCCGCTCAGGCTTGGTCGGCCGTAGCGACGGTTGTTGATGTTCATGTAGCGGAACGTGCCCTCGAACCAAGGGAACGGCTGCATCGACAGGTTGTAACGCGCATATGGCGAGGTGTAGCTGCCGGTCAGGCTCAGCTGGCCCTCGGCTTCCATGCGCGCGGTCGGGGTCTGCAGCAGCCCGGCACCGCCCCAGTCGCTCTGAGTGATCAGGCTATGCGCCGACTCCTGCGCATGAAGGCTGCCGGCGATCGCCAGGGCCAGCAGCCCCGGTGCCAGGTGGACGGGGCGGCGGCGATGGCGGGCGATCATGGTGCGGGATCCGTATTCGAAGTGTCCGGCGCGTGGGCGGGCAAGGAAGGAAGCGGTTGAGTGGCCAGAAACGCCGCGAGTTCGCGGTTGAGGTCTGGCGCCCCGGCGCGGTGCAGGTCGCGCTCGGGCAGCGGGACATAGAGCGTCGCGCCCGGGGCGAGCGCCTGCCTGGGGCTGCGGTTCCAGCCGGCGATGCCGAGCATCTGCACCGTGCCGTCGGGCTGCACCGCGAACAGCAGGTCGCGGTCAGCGCCTGCAACCGGGCAATCGCGTAGATAGTCGACGGCATCGCGCAGCGGCACATGCGGCAGGGTGCATGTGGCAACCACCGCGCCGGTGACGCGTACGTCCGCGGGACGCGTTGGATAGGTGATCCGGTCGCCAGGCCGCAGGACGAGGTTGGCCTCGGGCCGCACCTCGACGACGCGCGCGTCGAGTTCGTTGTTGACGCGCCCGGTGACCGGAAGCGCGGCCAACTCGGTTTCCAGTCGGGCGGCGGTGGCGATTGTGGACGACGGCACATTGGCACCCGCTTGCACGGCTTGCAGGTCGTGCAGCACGCCCGCCTTGAGCCGGGTCTGTGCTTCGAGCGCAGATGGGCGCAGCAACGCGGCGCCGGTGGTGTAGGCCGCATCGGTCGGCATCGCTGCCAGCAGGACGTCAGCCAAACGAGTCCCGGTCGGAACCTGGTAGTCGGCCGGCCGTTGCACGGCGCCGTCGACGCGGACCTGTAACGTCCCGGATTCGGCCTGTGCGACGCTTGCCGTCAGCAGGGCCAGACATAGCGGTATCCGCTTCATCGCGCGCCTCCCGGCCGGTACGGCTTGAGCTGCACCAGATCCACGCTGTGGCCGGGCGCGACGAGCTGCCGGCTCTTGCGGATGAAGCCGGTCTGCGGTTCCACCCAATACTGGTTGGTCGCATCGACACCGGCGCCGCGCAGCGCTTCATCGAAACGCACCAGCGTGTGCATCGTGCCGAGGATCTCCACCTGCTCCGGGCCGATACGCCGCAGTTCGCCTTCGACCATCGCACCATGGCGATAGCCCGGCATCCAGTCATAGCGTCGCAGCGTGGGAGACGCGCCCTGCAAGGTCGCCAGCCGCGAGAACGGACTGTCGCCCACCAGGCGAATGTCGTTGGCATCCTGCGGCAGTCCGGCGGTCCCGGCCAACAGACCGTCGCGCAAGAACACGATCCTGCGGTCGGGGCTGTACCAGGCGCTGCGGCCGGCATCGTCGTTGCCCAGCACCATCAACGCTTCGAAGTCGTCGCCCCGCACCAGCATCTGGGCATACGGGTTGGCGGCCACCTGCTCCGGCGTGATCTCGAGCTTGGCGCCGAAAACCGCAAGGCGGGCGGCATCGAGACTGCCGCGGCTCAGGCCGCTGCAACCGGCCAGCACCGACAGCAGCAGGACGAGGCAAAGCGCTGCCAGCGCCCGCATGGCGGACGCGGGGTAGGATCGGGCCATCATTCCAGGTCGTTGCTGGTGCCAGCAGCGTTGCGAATCAGGCCCGAGAAGGGAATCAGCTGGGCAATGAAGCGGTTCCACCGGGTGATGCCGGCGGCACCGACGAAGACCACGTCGCCGGGTTGCAGTTGGAACTGACTGGCCACCGCGAATGCCGCCGGAGACTTGGCTTCGAGCTGGTAGACCACGGACGGCGGCGCGTCGGCCTCGAGACCGCGTGCCCCGCGGATCACATAGACCGCATTGCCGTTGGACGTGGTCTGCAGCAGGCCGCGCGCGCGGCCCAGCGCCTGGCTCAGGCTGATGTTGCCCGTGCGGAAGCTCTGCGCGCCGGGTTGCGTCACCTCGCCGACCACGAAGACTTCCTTGGCGTCGAGGAACGGGATGTACAGATGGTCGCCAGACTTGAGATAGATCGCATCGCCTGACTGGCGATCCAGGTCGATCGTGTAGCTGAGGCCGTCGCGGGTCAGGCGCACGCCCGAGAGGTCGGCGACCGTCGGGTTGATGCCGGCCTGGCTGATCGCATCGTTGAGCGTCATCGGCGTCATGGTCAGCGGCACGGCGGTCGAATTGGCGG
This sequence comes from Luteimonas sp. S4-F44, assembly GCF_022637415.1. Lineage (NCBI taxonomy): Bacteria > Pseudomonadati > Pseudomonadota > Gammaproteobacteria > Lysobacterales > Lysobacteraceae > Luteimonas > Luteimonas sp. S4-F44. The sequence continues at coordinate 3,314,695 of NZ_CP093340.1, read as the reverse complement.
TCGCGCCAGTGACCCAGGCGCGCTGGCTGCCGTAATTCATCACCGAGACGTCGACCTGCGGCGATTCGATGTAGCGCGCCAGCTTGCCGGCGATGTCCGCGCGCAGTTCGGCCGGCGTGCGGCCTGCGGCCTGGACCTTGCCGATATAGGGATAGAACAGCGTGCCGTCGGTCTGCACATGGCGGCCGGCGGCGTTGAGCTGTTGCTGCGCGCCCGCGGGCACCGTGAGTTCGGGGTGGTCCCAGACCGTGATGTAGAGCACATCGCCGACCCCGATGGTGTAGGCGGACGGCTGATACTCGACCAGTGCAGTCGGCAAACCACCGGTCGTCTGCTGGGTGGCGCGCTCCATCGCGATCAGCTTGGGGGTGATTGGGATCAGGTCGAGCTGGTCGTTACCGACCGTGCGGATGCCCTCATCGTTGGCGCTGCCGGGGCGCAGATGCTGGCCGGGGCTCCAGATGCACCCTGACAGGGCGGAGACGGCGACGAGGGCGATGAGCGGGCGCAGCGTTACGCGCATGGACGAAACTCTCCTGACTACAGTGGGCGGCATAAGGAGGTGCCGTCCATAAAAAACCCCGCCGGTGTTCACCGGCGGGGTCGATCTATCGGTATGACCGCGAGGTGCGGAAGCTCGATCAGCCGCCGGTGCCGCCGGTGCCGCCGGTGCCGCCCGTGCCACCGGTACCGCCGGTGCCGCCGCCACCGTCGCCACCGCCGGTGAACTCGCCTTCGCTGTCACCGCTGTTGTCCATCGCCACCGCAGCCAGCGCGACAACGCCCGCCACGATACCAACGGTCGCGCCGGTGGTCAGCCCGGTGCCCACTGCACCGCCGGTGCCACCGGGAATGCCGCTCGCCTGCGGAGCGTCGTTGTTGGAGGCCGCCGTATCCTGTGCCTGCGGCGCGGCGAAGGCGATGCCGGACAGGCCGGCGAGGGCGATGGTGCCGATCAGGCGAAAGGTCATGTTCATGGGGGAGCTCCAAGCGTGTTGAAGGACGCTATGCGTCCAGGCTGTAGCGAGGCTATAGCTGGCGAGCCGTTCATGTCAAGGCGGATTCTCACGTGGGGATAGTTTGGTGAGGCGGCCTCGACAAGGCTGAATGGGAGGGTGCAGCTCACCAAGAGTGAGCTTGCTAGACTACGCGCTTGTGTCCGCCCCCGGCGGCGTCCGGGAGTGGAGTACGTCCAGGTGTTTCGGAAGGTCTTGTTCGTCTGCATCGGTAACATCTGCCGCAGCCCAACCGCGGAGATCGTGTTGCGATCGGTGCTCGGGACCTCCGGCGTCGCCGTATCGTCGGCCGGGCTGCAGGCGCTGGTCGACCGCCCGATCGACCCGACCGCAGGCCTGCTGTTGCAGGAACGTGGCCTCGACACCGATCAACATCGCGCCCGCCAGTTGACGCCCGCCCTGCTTGCCGATGCCGACCTGGTACTGGTGATGGAGCGGGCCCACCAGGCGCGGATCGCCCGTGAGGTGCCACAGGCTAGCGGTAAGGTGATGCTGCTGGGCAAGTGGATCGGCGAACGCGAGATTCCGGATCCGTATCGACAGCAACGCCCCGCCTTCGAACACGTATTGCGCCTGGTCGACGAATCGGTCGCCGCTTGGCAGCGCTACCTTCGCTAGCGCCTCGGCCTCCCCGGCCACCCGCATCCCCGCGCATCGCGCCCCCACCTATAGAAATCAGAGCCACTGCATGAGCAAGGAAACCGGAGTGTCCGCCAAGGGCGAGGACGAGATCGATCTGCGCGAACTCGTGGGCCTGTTGATTGACCGAAAGTGGTGGATCATCGTTATCACGGCGGCGTTCTTTGTGGTCAGCGTGGCCTACGCGCTGCTGGCGACGCCGATCTACCAGGCGCGCTCGATGGTGCAGGTGGAGTCGAAGGCGCCCAGCATTCCGGGCCTGCCGGATCTGTCGTCGCTGGGCGGTGGCGTCACGTCGGCGGCAGCGACGACGGAAGTCGCACTGATCACGTCGCGCACGGTGATCGGCGATGCAGTCGACAGCACGCATGCCGATGTGGTCATCGAGCCGGTGCGCTTCCCGTTGATCGGCGGTTTCCTCGCGCGCCGTTTCTCGCCCGAGACGCCTGATGCGGTGGCTTCGCCGTGGTTCGGGCTGTCGCGTTACGGCTGGGGCGGCGAGCATGTCGAGATCGCCGGCATGACGGTGCCGTCGATGTGGGAGAACCAGCCGCTGACGCTGCGCGTGGGCGATGACGCTTCGCGTTTCAGCCTGTTCGGGCCGGACGACCAGTTGTTGCTCGAAGGGACAGTCGGCACCGATGCAGAAGGCGGTGGCATCAGGCTGCAGGTGGCGGCACTACGCGCCAATCCAGGCACGCGGTTCAAGGTGACGAAGCTGCGCCGTCTCGACGTCGTGTCCGGTTTTCAGCAGAGTGTTAGCGCAGCCGAACAGGGGCGCGAGTCCGGCATCCTGCAGTTGTCGTTCGAGCATCCAGATCCGCAGTTCGCCGAGACCTTCCTGCAGGCGGTCGCATCCGCTTATGTGCGCCAGAACGTCGAGCGCAACTCGGCCGAAGCCGGTGCGCAGCTGGAGTTCGTGCGCGAGCAGTTGCCGACGGTGCGTCTCCAGGTGGAGGCGGCGCAGAAGGCGATGAACGCGTACCAGACCCGCGCGAATTCGGTCGACATCACGATGCAGACCCAGGGGCTGCTGCAGCAGGAAGTGGCGGTCGAGACCAGCATCCAGCAGTTGCGCCTGCAACAAGCCGAGATGGATCGCAGCTTCACGCGCGAGCACCCGGCGTACCGCGCGTTGCTCAAGCAGATCGGCGAACTCGAAGCGCGTAAGGCCGGCTTCCAGAAGCAGGTTGGCGAGTTGCCCGACACCCAGCAGGAATTGCTGACACTGACGCGTGACTTGCAGGTCAGCAACGAGCTCTACACCGGGCTACTCAATCAGGCGCAGCAGCTCGACGTTGCACGCGCCGGTACCGTGGGCAACGTGCGGATCGTCGATCCGGCGGTCGTCGATACCCAGCGTCCGGTGAAGCCGCGCAAGCCGCTGATCGTGCTGATCGGGACATTCCTGGGCGCATTCCTTGCCGTGGGCCTGGTGTTTCTGCAGCGTATGCTGCACGCCGGCATCGAGGATCCCGCGCAGATCGAGGAACTCGGGCTTCCGGTCTACGCCTCCATCCCACTCAGCGAGTCGCGCGATTTGCTGATCATGGATCGGCTGCGCAACCGCAAGGGGCGCGTGCGCCGCGATCCAGGCTTCGACAAGCGGCAGCACCTGCTCGCGGTCAATGCACCCGCGGACCTGGCGATCGAGGCGATCCGCAGCCTGCGCACCAGCCTGCATTTCGCGATGCTCGAGGCCAAGAACAACATCCTGGCGATCTCCGGCCCGCGCCCGGCGGTGGGCAAGACCTTTGTGTCGGCGAACCTGGCCGCGGTGATCGCGCAGGTCGGGCAACGCGTGCTGGTGATCGACGCGGACATGCGCAAGGGTACGCTGCACAAGGTGCTGGGTGTGCCGCAAACCGGTGGTCTATCCGATGTGCTCGGCGGCAAGCTGGAGGCGGCCGATGCGATCCACACGACCGATGGCGTGGAGAACATGCACTACATGGTGCGCGGCGACATCCCGCCGAACCCGTCGGAACTGCTGATGCATCCGCGCTTCGGCCAGTTGCTGGAGGCATTGTCGAAGCAGTACGACCTGGTGATCGTCGATACCCCGCCGATCCTGGCCGTCACCGACGCCGCGCTGATCGCCCGCCATGCCGGCTCGAGCCTGCTGGTGACGCGCTTCGGCGTGAACCAGCCCAAGGAGATCCTGCTGACCAAGAAGCGCTTCGAGCAGAACGGCGTGCAGGTCAAGGGCGTGATCTTCAACGCGGTCGAGAAGCGCACCACCGGCTACTACAGCTACGGCTACTACGAGTACACGGCCGACAAGGCCTGACCCCCCGCGCTGCTCTCGCGCTTTTGCGCCTTCCCCCGCCTTCCGGGGCATTGCGCCCTTCATGGGTGGAAGGCTGGGGTGGGGGCGCCCCACGCCAGGCTCGTGCCCCCACCCGATGCCTGGCGGCATCGACCTCCCCCGCAGGCGGGGGAGGTGACGTGTGCGCTGCGCCGCTTCGCTCCTTCCCCCGCGGGTGGGGCATTGCGCCCTTCACGGGTGGAAGGCTGGGATGGGGGCGTACGGGGTCAGCAGCGCGACACGGGCCGAAACACCTGGCCCTGCTGGGACCTCGCCGCTAATCTGTCGCCCGTCATGCCCGCATCGCTTTCCACCTCTTTGAGCTCCCCCGGCTGGCGCCAGCGCCTGGCGCTGTACTGGAAACTGGTCCGCGGCGACCGCCCGATCGGGTGGTTGCTGTTGCTGTGGCCGACCTGGTGGGCGCTCTGGATCGCCGCGGAGGGTGTGCCGCCGCTCTGGACGCTCGCTGTCTTCAGCGCCGGCGTTTGGCTGACGCGCTCGGCCGGCTGCGTGATCAACGACTATGCCGATCGCTGGCTCGACCCCCACGTCGAGCGCACCAAGGATCGACCGCTGGCAAGCGGTGCCGTGCGGGGGCGCGAAGCGCTGTGGTTGTTTGCGGGGTTGATGCTGGTCGCGTTCGCGCTGGTGCTGACGATGAACCGGCTGACGGTGCTGATGAGCGTCGTCGGCGTCTTGCTCGCCGCCAGCTACCCCTACCTCAAGCGCTACACGCACCTGCCGCAGGTGTACCTGGGCCTGTCGTTCGGCTGGGCGATCCCGATGGCCTTCGCGGCCGTGCAGGACACGGTGCCGGTGGTGGGCTGGGTGCTGTTCGTGGCCAACATCTTCTGGGCGACCGCGTACGACACTTGGTACGCGATGGTCGACCGCGAGGACGACATCCGAGCGGGCGCGCGCTCCACCGCGATCCTGTTCGGACGCTTCGACCTACTCGCGCAGGCGCTGCTCTATATGGCGATGTTCGCCGCCCTTGCGATCGCCGGTCACCTGGCGGGGCTTGGCCCCTATTACTGGCTGGCGCTCGCCGTCGCGGTGGGGCTGGTGCTGTGGGAGTTCTCGATCGCGCGCAACCGCGAGCGCGGGCCCTGCTTCCGCGCGTTCCTGCACAACCACTGGGTCGGCATGACGGTCTTCATCGGCATCGCCGCGCACTACGCACTGCCGCCGCTGACCCGGTTGATCGGCTGAGAGCTGCAGCTGCAATGACCGCTTGAGCGTTCCCAGCCCGCCACAGAGACGGGCGTGGGGAGCGGCAATGCATGCAGCCCACCGGGTGGGAGAGGCATCACAGTCTGTCGCGGTGCAGGCCTCAGGCCGCGCGGACGTCGCGCAGTTCCCAGGCGCTGCCGGCGAGCAGGCGCAGGCGGTGCTTGAGGACGGTGCTCGAGATCGAGGTGTCGACGGTCAGGTCGATGTCGAGATCGCGCTGTTCACCCACCACGCGTGCGTCAGCGTCAGTAATGCCCAGCGACGGGTCGACGTCGTCGGGCTCGGGCTGGTCGGCGCGCCAGCGTGCGAAGAGGGCGTCGCCGCGTAGGGCGTCCTGGAGTTCGGCGGCGATGCCCTCGGGGCCTTGCGACTGCAGGGCGTAGGCACCGGAGGCGCGGGCCTTGCCGGCGTCGGGGATACGGATCAGATAGCGTGTGCTCATGCGGCGTCTGCGTTGCGAAAGGCTGCAGCCTAGCAATGGAGGGCGTTAGGGAATCGTCATGCGCGGGCGGGCGCCCCGAAGGGCGGGCAGGCGACGACCGCCGGCAGCGGCGCCGAGCGCCAGGCGCGAGCGGTCCACACCGGCACGCAACGCATTGGCCAGTCGTCGCGACCTGCTACGGCGCAGGCGCACGGCCGTCCTACACGAGCCGGCCTTCGGCGCGGGCGCGGCGGGCGGTCATCGCGCTGCGCTGGGCGGCGAGGAAGGCGCGCATCGAGGCCGGTTTGACGGGCTTGGTGAGCACCCGGTAGCCACGGATGCGGGCGGTTTGCTTGAGCGCGTCGCTGCCGTCGGCGGTCAGTAGGGCGCCGGGCGTCTCGGGCGCCATGCCGCGCAGGGCGTCGAGGGTGTCGAGGCCGTCAAGCCGGTCGTGCAGGTGGAAGTCGACGAGCAGTACATCGGGCGCCTCGTCCATCGCCGCGATCGCCTCGTCGATGGTCTTGGCGCACAGCGGCAGCGCGTCCCAGCGCCGCAGCAGGGCGCGCATGCCGGCGAGGATGTCGTCGTCGTTGTCCACGCACAGCACGCGCAGACCGCGCAGCGATTCGTCGCGCAGTGGTGCGGGCGCCGGTGCAGCGACGATCGCCGCCGATGCGCTGCGCGGCACGGTGATCGAGAACATGCTGCCGCGGCCGACCATCGCGCGCGCGTCGAGCGTATGCCCCAGCAGACGCGAGATGCGCTGGCAGATCGACAGGCCAAGGCCGAGGCCGCGGCCGTCCCAGTCGAAGCTGTGCTCGTAGCGGTGGAACTCGTCGTAGATCTGGCTCATGTGGTGCTCGGGAATGCCCGGCCCGGTGTCCCAGACCTGCAGCGCGACCTCGTCGCCGCGCCGGCGCGCCGCCAGCACGATGCGGCCGCTGCGGGTGTAGCGCAGCGCATTGGCCAGGAAGTTCTGCAACACGCGACGCAGCAGGCGGCGGTCGCTGCGTACGGGCGTGGGCGGGGCGTGCAGGCGGATGTCCAGGCCACGCGCCTTGGCCATCGGCGCGTATTGGCCGGCGAGCTGGCGTAGCAGTTCGGCGACGTCGAAGTCGACGATGTCCGGCTTGAGCGCGCCGGCATCGAGCCGGGAGACGTCGAGCAGGCCGTCGAGCAGTTCCTCGGCGGCGCGCAGCGAGGTGTCGATGCGCTCGGCCAGGTGGCGCTGTTCGCCCGGATCGGGGGTCTCGCGCAGCGCGGAGGTGAACAGTCGCGCGGCATTGAGCGGTTGCAGCACGTCGTGGCTGACCGCGGTGAGGAAGCGCGAGCGCGACTCCTGCGCGGCCTCGGCCTCACGGGTGCGCTCGGCCACGCGTTGTTCGAGTGTTTCGTTGACCTCGCGCAGCTCGCGTTCGGCGCGCTTGTAGTCGGTGACATCGCTGTAGCTGGTCGCATAGCCACCGCCGGGCAGCGGCTGACCTCGCAGTTCGATGACCTGGCCGTTGCCGAGCACGCGTTCGGAGACGTGCGGCGAGCCGGCGCGCATGTAGGCGATGCGCTTGTCGACCTCGGTCTGGATGTCGATCGCGTCGCGCGGGCCAAGCTCGCCGCGCTCGGCGTTGTAGCGGATCAGGTCGGCGACCGGACGGCCGACGTAGAGCATGTTGTCGGGATAGCCGAACAGGCGCTGGTAGCTGCGATTCCACGCCACCAGGCGCATGGTGCGGTCGACCACGCTCACGCCGTGGTCGATGTTTTCCAGTGTCGAGGACAGCACCTCGCGGTTGAAGCGCAGTTCCTGGCCGGCCTCGTCGAGCATCGCGACGACCTCGTCGACCTCCATGCCCGAGCCCTTGAGTGCGCTGGTCATCAACAGGCGCGCCGACGAGGCGCCGACCGCGGCGGCGAGCTGGCGCTCGGTAAACTGCAGCCAGGTCCGGTCAGCCGAGGCATTGAGCACCAAGGGCCGCGCCTGCGTCTGCGCGTGTTCATCGAATGCGCGTCGCGCGGTGCGGTCGCCGACGATGCGGCCGATCAGCGTTAGCAGGTCGCCAACGCGGATGTTGCCGCTCCAGTCCTCCGATGCGAGTGCACGCCGCTCGGCATATGGGTCGAGGAAGGGTGCGGCGCGAAGGCGCTCGTCGAGCGAGGGCCGCCAGCGCGCCGACACCAGCAGCAGCGCGCCGACGTTGCCAAGCAACGACCAGAACGTGCCGTGGGTCAGCGGGTCCCAGCCGGCGAGCCCGAACAGCGCGCGCGGCCGCAGCCAGGCGATGCCGAACGGGCCGGCATCGAGCCACTGCGGCTGGATCCAGCCCGACTCGGTCAGCGCGGGCAGCATCAGCGTGTAGCTCCAGATCGCGAAGCCCAGCAACAGCCCGGCCTCGACGCCGCGGCGGCTGGCACCGCGCCAGTACAGCCCGCCGATCAGCGCCGGCGCGAACTGCGCCACCGCCGCGAACGACATCAAGCCGTAAGCGGCCAGCGTGGTGTCCGAGCCGCTGACCCGGTAGTACCCATAGGCCAATGCGGCCAGCGCGATGATCGCCACCCGGCGGATCCACAGCACGGTGGAGCCGACATTGCCGCCGTGGCGTTCGGCGTAGCCGCGGCGCAGCAGCAGCGGCATCACCAGGTCGTTGCTGAGCATCGTCGCCAGCGCGACCGACGACACGATGACCATGCCGGTCGCCGCCGAGAACCCGCCGATGTAGGCGAACAGCGCGATCACGTTGGCGTTCTCGGCCATCGGCAGCGCCAGCACGAAGCTGTCGGGGGCGACCGGGCCGTCGCGGCCGAACAACGTGACGCCGGCGCTGGCGATCGGCAGCACCATCAGGCAGACGATCATCAGGTAGCCGCCGAACAGCCAGCGTGCACGACGGATGTCGCGCACGTCGCCGCATTCGACCACCGCCACGTGGAACTGGCGCGGCAGACAGATCAGCGCCGCGAACGCGAGCAGGCTCTGCGCCACGAAGCCGCTGGGCGGCGCGTTGTCGATCAGCGCGCGTGTGGCCTCGACCATGTGCAGGTCGCGCGCGCCCAGCCACAGCGTCGCGAACAGGCCGACCGTGACCAACGCCAGCAGCTTGATCAGTGATTCGAGCGCCACCGCCAGCATCAGGCCGGGCCGGTGCTCGGTGGCATCGACCTTGCGGGTGCCGAACAGGATGGCGAACAGTGCCATCAGCACCGCGACGTAGAACGCCGGGTCGCCGAATGGCGTGACCGCGTCATCCGGGCCGCCGAGCACGCCCAGGCTGATCGCCACCGCCTTGTACTGCAGCGCCAGGTACGGCACTGCCGCCACCAGCGCGATGCCCGCGACCATCGCCGCCAGCCGCTGCGAGCGGCCGTAGCGCGAGGCGATGAAGTCGGCGATCGAGACGGTGTTCTGCGACTGCGCGATCAGCGCCAGTCGCTCGAGGATGCGCCAGCCGAACAGCAGCACGAGCAGCGGGCCGAGGTAGATCGGCAGGTAACCGATGCCCTGGCGCGCGGCAGTGCCGACCGCGCCGTAGAAGGTCCACGACGAGCAGTACACCGCCAGCGCCAGGCTGTAGACCAGCGGGCGCAGCCACGGCCGCTGTGGATACAGCGGCCGCCGGTCGCCATACCACGCCACCGCGAACAGCAACGCGGCGTAGCCCAGCGACACCAGCAGCAGGATCCAGCCCGGCAGCATGCGACATCCTTCGACGCGATCGCGGGAGTGTAGCCTCCCGACCCGCCGCGGCGCGCGCGGCTCACACCTGCGCGGCCATCGCGCGGTCCTTGCCGGCGCGCTTGGCGCTGTACATCGCCAGGTCGGCACGCTTGAGCAGTGACTCGAGCGTTTCGTTCGGTCGGCGCAGTGCGACGCCGGCGCTGAAGGTGATCACGATGCGGGTCTCGTCGTGGACGACCGGCCGATGCACGAGCACGGTGCGCAGGCGCGCCAGCGCGGCGAGGGCGTGGGCGAGCGTCGTGGCCGGCATCATGATCACGAACTCTTCGCCGCCGAAGCGGCCCAGGACGTCGTTGTCGCGCAGGGTGAGGCGGGCGACGTCGACGAAATGGCGCAGCGCGGCGTCGCCGCCCAGGTGGCCGTGGGTGGCGTTGAGGCGGCGGAAGTCGTCCAGGTCCACCAGCGCCATGCACAGCGGCCGGTCCGCGCGCGCGCGCAGCGCCTCGCGCTCGAAGGCCTCGTCGAAGCCGCGCCGGTTCAAGCAGGAGGTGAGCTCGTCCTCACGCGCCAGTCCGGCGGCATCGCGCAGCTTCTGCTCCAACTGGTGGATGCGCTTTTCGCTCTGCTCGACCTCGCGCCGCGCGGCGATCAGGTCGTCGCGCGCGCGCAGCGCCTGCGCCTGGATCCGGCTGGTGTCGTCGAGCACCTGGTCAAGGACGGTGCTGAGGCCGGCGATGCTGCGCGCCTCGCGGATCCGTTGCGCATGCCCGGCCAACCGGTCCTGGTACTCGCCGGTGTGCAAGGCCATGCCGTCCAGGCGCTCGACGAAGGTCGACATCATCGTCTTCATCGCGACCTTGGACGCCTCGATGCCCTGTTTGAGAACGCCCTGCCGGTAGATCACCTCGCGCAGTTCTGCGCGCGCTTCCTCGATCGAGCCGCGGTCCAGCGGCCCGGCGAGCAGGCCGCGGATCTGCGTCAGCTGACCATGCAGCCAGCTCTTTTCGTCGAGCAATTCGCCGATGTTCTCGAGCAGCAGGTCGAACAGGCCGATCAGCAGCCCGACCTGCTCCTCGGTAGCCTCGGCGTGGACGTCGATGCGACGGCACAGGTCGGTGAGCCGCAGCGACAGGCGATCGAGATCGGGCGCGCCGGCGTCGGTGGTGCGGAACGCCTTGGCCAGCGCGAGCGCTTCTTCCGACAGCGCCGGTTCGTTGCGCAGCAACGCCGCGAGGGCGATGCCGAGCGTTTGGCGCAACAGGTCGCGTAGGCGGGTCGAAGGGTCGCTGGCCGACAGTGCGGGCGCATCGAGATCGACGAAGCGGATGTACTTGTCGATCAGCTGCCGCATCGCGCGGCCGTAGGCCGGCCAGTCGTTATTGGCGCAGGCTGATTGCAGGTACTGGCCGAGGCTGCCGAGCTCGTCGTGGAGGCCGGCGACGCCGTCGGCGAAGGCGATCAGCAGCGCATGCGGCGCATGGGCCTGCGCGAACAAGGCGACCAGTCCCTCCGAGCCGATCGCGCCCTCACGTCCACGCGCGCCGGTCGGACGCACGGGGGAATCGGACGGATTGGACGGTTTCCGCATGGAGGCACGTCATCGAAAGGCAACCGGGGTCGTCACGTGCCGGGGGCGCCGTGGCGGACTGCGACTGATCGCAAGCGATATCGACCGTGCGGCGACGAGCTTGAGTGGCGTGCCGCTGGCAGCGGGCCATGCCCGCACCCGCGCGCTGAGCGCGCTGACCTCACCCCGCGAAGCGGAGGAGGTCAGCACCTGCCAGATGCGTTTGCCGCCTTCCCCGCAACGCGGGGCATTGCGCCCTTCACGGGTGGACGCTTGGGATGGGGGCGCTTCGGCGCGGCCTATGCCCACCGGATGTGCGGCGCTTACCTGCGTTCACGCAGGCGGTCGCCGCTGTTGAATCAGTACTTCGGCACGCCGCCGTCGACGCTGTCGCTCCAGGCATCGATGCCGCCGGTGACGTTGTAGACGTGGGTGAAGCCCTGATTGCGGAAGTGCTCGGCGGCCTGGAGGCTGCGACCGCCGTGGTGGCACAGGAACGCCAGCGGGGTGTCCTTGGGCAGTGCTTGCAACCGCTGGATGCCGTCGCCGTCGAGGACTTCGAACGGACGCGAGACCGAGGCCGTGGCGCGCTCCTCTGGAGGCCGGACATCGACCAGCGTGAGCGTGCCGGCGGCGATCCGGTCGTCCGCCTCGGTCGGGGCGATCTCCTGGACCGACTTGGGCGCGTTGGGGTTGTCGATCACCAGGCCCCGGCCACGGATGTCGTCGGCGAAATCGATCGTCAGGCCTTCGGCGCGGCGCGCGCTGGCCAGGTCGAACTGCACCAGCAGGCCGGCGACGTCGCTGACGATCGCCGACGGGTTGCGCGGTGCCAGCTGCAGGCGGGCGCGGAAATTGCGGTCGATGTCGATCTGCAGTGCGTAGTCGCCGCCGGCATCGGCCAACGCCTTGGCGATCATCTCGCGCGCAGCCGGCGTGATCGCGATCGTCGGCGGCGTGCGGTCTGGGGCCTCGACGCCGAACAGCCCGTGCAGTTCGCCGCTGCCAGCCATCTGCTCGATGATGTCGCTGCCGCCGACCAGTTCGCCGTCGACGTAGAGCTGCGGGATCGTCGGCCATTCGCCATAGACCTTGATGCCTTCGCGGATCTCGCCGTCTTCCAGCACATTGACGTGGGCATAGTCGACGCCGACCGCGTCGAGCGCGGACACGGCCTTGGCCGAGAACCCGCACTGCGGCGCCATCGGCGAGCCCTTCATGAACAGCACGGCGCGGTTGCCCTGCAGCAGGGTCTCGATGCGGGTGCGGAGGGCGGGGTCGAGGGACATGGCAGAACATCCTGGAACAGGCGGGAAGACCGACATGGTAGCGCGGGGCCGCCAACGCAAGCCCGCGACCGGTGGTCGCGCCGGCGGAATGCTGCGGTGCGCGGCGGCCGCGATGGCATGATGCGCGCCATGTCGCCGCACCGTCCGCCCCGTCGCCCGCACCTGTGGCTGCCGCTGTTGCTCGCCTCCCAGGCGCTGGTCGCGTGGATGTGGTGGCAATGGGGCTGGCAGGTCGGCTTGCCGCTGCTGTTGGCCAGCCATGCGCTGTGCCTGTGGGGTGTGCTGGCGCCTGGTTCGCCGCTGTACGGGCCGGTGCTCCGCCGCCTGCCCGAGGGCGAGACCGGTGTCTGGCTGACCATCGATGACGGTCCCTCGGACGACACCCGGCCGCTGCTCGACCTGCTCGATGCGCACGCGGCGCGGGCGACGTTCTTCCTCGTGGGCGAACGCGCGGCCGCGCGTCCGGCGTTGGTGCGCGAGATCGTCGCGCGCGGCCACGGCATCGGCAACCACACCCAGCAGCATCCGCAAACCCGGTTCTGGGCACTGGGGCCGGCGCGGATGCGGCGCGAAATCGCGGATTGCCAGCGCACGCTGACAACGGTCGCCGGGCTGGCGCCGGTGTGGTTTCGCTCGGTGGTCGGCCACACCAATCCGTTCGTGCATGCCCCATTGCGCGACGCCGGGCTGGCGCGCGTGGCCTGGAGCGCGCGCGGCTTCGACGCGGTGGAGCGCGACACGGCGAAGGTCGTCGCGCGCATCGATGCCGACCTGGCACCAGGCGCGATCGTGTTGCTGCACGAGGGCGCGCGCCATGGCCGTAACGTCGAGATGGTCGCCGGGGTGCTCGCGCGGCTGCAGGCCCGCGGGCTGCGGACGGTGCTGCCGGCTGCGCCGGCGGATGGGGCCGACGACTCCGCGCGGTGAGGATGACTGATGCGTTCCCCGCGTTGTTAGGGAGGTGACGCGCGCGCTGTGCGGCTTTTGCTGGACGGCCCGTGCCCCCGCCCGGCGCGCTATGCGCGCCGACTTCCCCCACGAGCGGGGGAGGTGAGCTGCGCGGCGATGGCCAGCGCTTCATTCATCCGGCCCGCCAAAGCATGGCGGGCGTTCGCAGCCGCGCGCGGCATGCCGCGCAAGCCGCGGCTACTCATCCGGCCCGCCGTCGCACGGCGGGCGTTCGTTTCGCGCACGAAGCAGTGCTTCGTAAACGCGCTCACTCACCCAACGTCAGCAGGGAGGCGTTGCCGCCGGCGGCGGTGGTGTTGATGGTGACGGTCTTCTCGGTCGCAAAGCGCGGCAGGTAGTGCGGGCCGCCGGCCTTGGGGCCGGTGCCCGACTGGCCCTGGCCGCCGAACGGCTGCACACCGACGACGGCGCCGATCTGGTTGCGGTTGACGTAGATGTTGCCGACCTTCGCGCGCTGGATGATCCGCTCCACGGTCTCGTCGATGCGCGAGTGGATGCCGAGCGTCAGACCGAAGCCGGTCGCGTTGATCGCGTCGACGACCGCGTCGAGCTGGTCGCCCTTCCAGCGGATCACGTGCAGCGCGGGACCGAAGTTCTCGCGCGTGAGCTGGGACAGCGATTGCAGTTCCCAGGCGCGCGGGGCAAAGAACGTGCCGTGCTCGGTGCCGGGCCCGAGCCGGGCCTCGGCGATCGGCTTGGCCGCGCCCTGCATCCGCGCGGCGTGCTCGTCGAGCAGCGCCTTCGCGTCGGGATCGATCACCGGGCCGATGTCGGTCGCCAGCAGCCCCGGGTCGCCGACGGTCAGTTCCTTCATCGCGCCGGCGATCATGCCGATCACCTTGTCGGCGATGTCGTCCTGCACGTACAGCACGCGCGCGGCCGAGCAGCGCTGGCCGGCGGAGGTGAAGGCAGAGGCCAGTGCGTCCTTGACCAACTGCTCGGGCAGCGCCGAGGAGTCGGCGATCAGCGCGTTCTGGCCGCCGGTCTCGGCGATCAGCACGCCGATCGCGGCATCGCGCGCGGCGAGCGCGCGGTTGATCGCGCGCGCAGTATCGGTCGAGCCGGTGAAGGCGACGCCGGCCACGCGCGGGTCTGACGTCAGCGCCGCGCCGACGGTGGCCCCGTCGCCGGGCAGGTACTGCAACACGTCCTTGGGGATGCCGGCTTCGTGCAGCAGCTTCACCGCCTCGAAGCCGACCAGCGTGGTCTGCTCGGCGGGCTTGGCGATCACGCTGTTGCCGGCCGCCAGCGCGGCCGCGATCTGGCCGGCGAAGATCGCCAGCGGGAAGTTCCAAGGGCTGATGCACACGAACACGCCGCGGCCCGACAGCTGCAGCGCGTTCGATTCACCTGTCGGGCCGGGCAGCGCTTCGGGCACGAATGCACTGCGCGCCTGGCCGGCGTAGTAGCGCAGGAAATCCACCGCCTCGCGGACTTCGGCGACGCCGTCTGGAATCGTCTTGCCGGCCTCGCGGGTGCACAGGGCGATGAACTGCGGCATGCGCTGCTCGAGCAGGTCGGCGGCGTGTTCGAGGATCGCCGCGCGCGAGGCGACCGGCGTGGCGTCCCAGCCTGGTTGCGCGGCGACCGCGTTGGTCAGCGCGCGTTCGACCGTGGCGGTGTCGGCGGCGATCCACTCGCCCACGCGCACGCGGCGGTCGGCGGGGTTGGTGACCTCGGTCTTGGCGCCGGCCGCCGTGGCGCCGGGCACCAGCGGCGTCGCCGACCACGACGTCGGCGCGCTGCGGATCTGCTCGGCGAGCGTGGCGAGCTGCGCGTCGTTGGCGAGGTTGACGCCCATGGAGTTGCTCCTGTCGAAGGACTGGCTGCGGTAGAGATCGACCGGCAGCGGAATGCGGGGGTGGGGAATGGACGCGAAACCGGCGACAACCTCGACCGGATCGCGGATCAGGTCGTCAATCGCGACGTCTTCGTCGCTGATCCGGTTGACGAAGCTGGAGTTGGCGCCGTTCTCGAGCAGGCGGCGCACCAGGTACGGCAGCAGGTCCTCGTGCGAGCCGACCGGGGCGTACACCCGGCACGGCACGTCGAGGCGGTCGGCCGGAATGACTTCGGCGTAGAGGTCGTCGCCCATGCCGTGCAGCTTCTGGAACTCGAAGCGGTACGGCGTGCCGGCGGTGCGCGGGCCCAGCAGCGTGCCGGCCAGGCGGTGCACCGCGGCGATGGTCTGCGCGTTGTGGGTGGCGAACATCGGGTAGATCGCGTCGGTCGCCGACAGCAGGCGGCGCGCGTTGGCCTGGTAGCTGACGTCGGTGTTGGGCTTGCGCGTGAACACCGGGTAGCCCGGATGGCCCTCGACCTGGGCGCGCTTGACCTCGCTGTCCCAGTACGCGCCCTTGACCAGGCGCACCGGGATGCGCCGGCCCAGATCGCGGGCGAGTGCGGCGATCCAGTCGATCACGAACGGCGCCCGCTTCTGGTAGGCCTGCACGACGATGCCGAAGCCGTCCCAGCCGGCCAGCGACGGCGTGCGCAGCGCGGCCTCGATGACATCGAGCGACAGTTCCAGGCGGTCGCTTTCTTCCGCGTCGACGGTCAGGCCGATGCGATAGCCCTTCGCGCGCTGCGCCAGGTCACCCAGCCGCGGCGCCAGCTCGGCCAGCACGCGCGCGTGCTTGGCGTGTTCGTAGCGTGGATGCAGGGCCGAGAGCTTGACCGAGATCGACGGCGCGGCGATCTCGTCGCTGAAGCGGCCCGAGCGGCCGATCGCGTCGATCGCATCCTGGTAGGCCTTCAGATAGCGGTCGGCGTCGCGCTGGGTCAGCGCGGCCTCGCCGAGCATGTCGAACGAGTAGCGGTAGGCGGCGTTGGCGCCCTTGCGCGAGCGCGTCAGCGCTTCGCCGATGGTGCGCCCCATGACGAACTGGTGGCCCATGATCCGCATCGCCTGGCGCACCGCCAGCCGGATCACCGGCTCGCCGACGCGCCCGACCAGCCGCTTGAACGCGCCGTGGACGTTGCGCTTGGTCTCGTCGGCCAGGTCGACCAGCTGGCCGGTCAGCATCAGGCCCCAGGTCGAGGCGTTGACCAGCACCGAGTCCGACTGGCCCATGTGCTTCTTCCAGTCCGCCTCGCCGAGCTTGTCGCGGATCAGCTTGTCGGCGGTGTCCTGGTCGGGAATGCGCAGCAGCGCCTCGGCCACGCACATCAGCAGCACGCCTTCCTCGCTGCCGAGGTCGTACTGCTGCATGAAGGCCTCGATCGCGCCGCGGTCCTGAGCGCGCAGGCGCACCCGGGGGACCAGATCGGCGGCGGTGGCCTGGATCGCGGCGCGGTCGGCGTCCGGCTGCCGCGCCTGCGCGAGCAGCTCGCGCACATGCAGGGTTTCATCGCGCGTCCAGGCGTCGGTGATCGCCGCGCGCAGCGGCGGGAGAGGAGCCGCCGCGAAGGCGGGGGACGGACTGGCGTTCAAGAGGCGCACCGGCGGGAACAGAAGCTGAATTCTAGGGCGCGCGCTCGTCGCACGATAGGCCAAATGGGAAGGACGGCGGCCGGGGCTGACAGCATGTCCGGGCGGGGCTTGTCCCCACCTGCTGCCTGCGGCATCGACCGCGTCGAGGAGCGGGGTGACCGCCTCGCCGCCCGGCGCTTTCGACGCGCTGGCGGTCTCCGACATCCCGGCACCCGGAACGCGATGTGCGGACTGGCCGGTTGACCGGACAGGCGAGCGCGTTCGCGTATTCATATTAATGTGGCGTCTGCCGCGTGCAGCCCGTGCACCTAGGTGCTCGGCGCGTGACGCGCCTTGTCGGCATTGGCGTGAACCGACTGGATGTTGCATCGCACCATGTCGTGATCGCCGACGACGGTCACGCAGCGCGGCAAGCGTGCACGGACTGCGACGGGTTGCCGCAGGTGAACGCGGACAGCTAACATTCATTGGTTATCGCAGTACGCCGCCGCTCCTGCGCAGTCGTTCCGGTGCCCCCTGGGCCGGGCGAGGACGGACGCGTTCCCGCCAGACAACGCCAGCTCAGGCATTGGGGTTCGATGTGAAGCAAGCCGGTCGTTTCAAGCTGTGGATGTGCGGGATCGCCACGATGGCGCTGTCCGCGAATGCATGGGCGCAGTCCGCCGATCCCAAGCCGTGGCAGCTGAACATGGGGCGCGGGGTCACCGCCTCGTCCCAGCACGCCTACGACGCCCACATGCTCGCGCTGTGGATCTGCGTGGGCATCGGCGTGCTGGTGTTTGGCGCGATGGCGATCGCGATGTTCCGTTTCCGCAAGTCGCGCGGCGCGGTCGCGGCCCAGTTCACCCACAACACCACCGCCGAGATCATCTGGACGGTGGTGCCGATCGTGCTGCTGGTCATCATGGCGGTGCCGGCCACGCGCAAGCTCATCGCCATGTACGACACCCGCGATGCCGAGATGACGGTCAAGGTCACCGGCGTGCAGTGGATGTGGAAGTACGAGTACATGGGCGAGGACGTGACCCTGACCAGCCGCCTGGACCGCGAGAGTGACCGGCTGCGGCAGAACCGCGGCACCACGCGCGCCGAGCTCGACGCCCACGGCCATTACCTGCTCGACGTCGACAATGCGCTGGTGCTGCCGACCGATACCAAGGTCCGCTTCGTGGTCACCGCCGACGACGTGATCCACTCCTGGTGGGTGCCGGCGCTGGGCTGGAAACAGGACGCCATCCCCGGCATCGTCAACGAGGCCTGGACCGAGATCCTCGAGCCGGGCATCTACCGCGGCCAGTGCGCCGAACTGTGCGGCAAGGACCACGCCTTCATGCCGATTGTCGTGCGCGCGGTGCCGCGCGCCGAGTTCGACAGCTGGCTGGCCGCCGAGAAGGCGCGCAACGCGCCGCCCGCCGCCGATCCTGAGCCCGCGCCGGCCCAGGCCGATGCGGAGGCCGTCGACGCGGCCGCCGCACAGACCCCTTCCGCCCCCGCCGCACCCGCGGCCGGCTGATCGCTCGAGGTTCAATGCCATGTCGACGACGCACACCGCCACTGCCGACGCGCACCACGACGATCACGCCCACCGACAGGGTTTCGTCCAGCGCTGGTTCTTCTCCACCAACCACAAGGACATCGGCACGCTGTACCTGCTGTTTTCCTTCGTGATGTTCATCATCGGCGCGGGCATGAGCGTGATCATCCGCACCGAGCTCGCCTCGCCGGGCCTGCAGCACGTCAGCCCGGTGTTCTTCAACCAGATGACCACCATGCACGCGCTGGTGATGATCTTCGGCGGCGTCATGCCCGCGTTCGTCGGCCTGGCGAACTGGATGATCCCACTGCAGATCGGTGCGCCGGATATGGCGCTGCCGCGCATGAACAACTGGTCGTTCTGGATCCTGCCGTTCGCGTTCACGCTGCTGCTGATGACGCTGTTCATGCCCGGCGGTGGCCCGGCCGGTGGCTGGACGCTTTACCCGCCGCTGTCGTTGCAGGGCGGCAACAGCGTGTCGCTGACGATCTTCGCGATCCACATGATGGGCATCAGCTCGATCATGGGCGCAATCAACGTCATCGCCACGATCCTCAACATGCGCGCGCCGGGCGTGGACCTGCTGAAGATGCCGATCTTCTGCTGGGCCTGGCTGATCACCGCGTTCCTGCTGATCGCGGTGATGCCGGTGCTCGCCGGTGCGGTCACGATGCTGCTGACCGACAAGTTCTTCATGACCTCGTTCTTCAATGCCGCCGGCGGCGGCGACCCGGTGATGTACCAGCACATCTTCTGGTTCTTCGGGCATCCCGAGGTCTACATCATGATCCTGCCGGCGTTCGGCATCGTCAGCGAGATCATTCCGACCTTCAGCCGCAAGCCGCTGTTCGGCTACCAGGCGATGGTGTACGCCACGGCCGCGATCGCGTTCCTGAGCTTCATCGTCTGGGCCCACCACATGTTCACCGTGGGCATGCCGCTGGGCGGCGAGATCTACTTCATGTTCGCCACGATGCTGATCTCGATCCCGACCGGCGTGAAGGTGTTCAACTGGGTCTCGACGATGTGGCGGGGTTCGCTGACGTTCGAGGCGCCGATGCTGTGGGCGGTCGCGTTCGTCATCCTGTTCACCATCGGCGGGTTCTCGGGTCTGATGCTGGCGATCGTGCCGGCCGACTTCCAGTACCACGACACCTACTTCGTCGTCGCACACTTCCACTACGTGCTGGTCACCGGCGCGCTGTTCTCGATCATCGCGGCGACCTACTACTGGTGGCCGAAGTGGACCGGGCGGATGTACAGCCAGTTCTGGGCGAAGGTGCACTTCTGGTGGACCATCGTGTTCGTCAACCTGCTGTTCTTCCCGCAGCACTTCCTCGGCCTGGCCGGCATGCCGCGCCGCATCCCCGACTACAACGTCGTGTTTGCGGACTGGAACCTGGTCAGCTCGATCGGCGCGTTCGGCATGTTCGCCACGCCGTTCCTGATGTTCGCGATCCTGCTGCACTCCAAGCTGCGCGGTGCGCCCGCGGCCGCGCGGTCGTGGGAAGGCGCCAAGGGCCTGGAGTGGACCGTGCCGTCGCCGGCGCCGCACCACACCTTTGCCACGCCGCCGGTGCTCAAGCCCGGCGACCTGGCGCACGACGACATCAGCCACTGAGGCCAGGGAGCTGCGCGCCGCGATGCCCACGCCCGATGCCCACGACGACTTGGCCGCCCGCCGCCGCCGCGCGCGACGCACGGCGCTGACGATCGCGGTGATCGCGCTGTGCATCTATGCCGGCTTCATCCTGCGCGGCGTGTTGCTGGCATGAGCGCGCGGCGTTCGCTGGGGATCGGCAAGCTGGTGGCGGTCTCGGTCGCCGCGTTCGCGTTCACCTTCTCGCTGGTGCCGCTCTACCGCATCGCCTGCGAGAAGGTGTTCGGCATCCGCCTGGAGAACAGCGCGGTCGCCGCGCCGGCACAGTCGGCCGCGGGTGTGGAAGACCGCTGGGTGACGGTGGAGTTCGATGCCAGCGTCAACTCGCACCTGCCCTGGTCGTTCCGGCCCAACCAGACCCGCATGCGCGTGCGCGTGGGCGAGCAGTACGAGACCACGTACTACGCCCACAACGACAGCACGCGCCCGATCGTCGGCAGCGCCACGCCGTCGGTCGCGCCGGCGCGGGCCTCGGGCTTCTTCCAGAAGACCGAGTGCTTCTGCTTCACCGCACAGACGCTCCAGGCCGGCGAAACCCGCGACATGCCGGTCCGCTTCATCATCGATCCCTCGTTGCCGCGGGACGTCAACACGGTCACGCTGTCGTACACGTTCTTCAAGAACGATGTGCTGACTTCGCGGCTGGTCGCCGATGCTGCCCCGCCGCGCGACGCGCGTCTGGCCGCATCGCCGTAAGCGTTCCCGCTCCACTTCCGACACCGCGCCGCCACCCGGATACCGCCATGGCCCACGTGAAGACCGAACACCAGGATCCCAACGTCTACTTCGTGCCGCACGACAGCAAGTGGCCGCTGTTCGCGTCGGTCGCGCTGTTCGTGACGATGCTGGGCCTGGCCAGCTGGTTCAACGAGGCCAGCTGGGGCCGCACGACGTTCTTCGTCGGCATCGCCGGCCTGGCGCTGATCCTGTTCAAGTGGTTCGCCGACGTCGTGCTCGAGTCGGTGTCGGGCTACTACAACAAGCAGGTCGACGTGTCGTTCCGGATGGGGATGGTGTGGTTCATCTTCTCGGAGATCATGTTCTTCGCCGCGTTCTTCGGCGCGCTGTTCTACGCCCGCACGCTGGCACTGCCGTGGCTGGGCGGCGAGGGCTCGGGCGCGATGACCAACGCGGTGCTGTGGGACGGCTACAGCGCCGCGTGGCCGACCGCTGGCCCCGGCGGCGTGGGCGGGGTGTTCCAGACCATCCCGGCCTGGGGCCTGCCGCTGATCAACACGCTGATCCTGCTGGCCTCGGGCGTCACGATCACCATCGCCCACCATGCGCTGCGCGCTGCGCATCGCACCCGGTTGCTGGTGTTTCTGGGCGCGACGATCGCGCTGGGCTGCGTGTTCCTGTTCTTCCAGATCGAGGAGTACGTCCACGCCTACCGCGACCTCAACCTGACCCTGGGGTCGGGCATCTACGGCTCGACGTTCTTCATGCTCACCGGCTTCCACGGCGCCCACGTCACGCTCGGCACGATCATGCTGATCGTGATCTGGCTGCGCTGCTTCCGCGGCCACTTCACCAGCGAGAACCACTTCGCCTTCGAGGCGGTGGCCTGGTACTGGCACTTCGTCGATGTGGTGTGGCTGATCCTGTTCCTGTTCGTCTACGTCGTCTAAGGACAGCGGACGACGGCGAGGGCTGGGGCGTTATCGGGAACAGCGGGCCATCTGCATGCCTGCTGTGAGCGGATCACCCCGCCGTCATCACCAACGACGCATCCGGGCATCAGCCGTAGACGCCGTGCGGCTTGATCCACCCCATCCAGATCGCCAGCAGCACCAGCGCGATCAGCGCCACCGACAGCCCGATACGGCGGGTCAGGGCGTTCACGGTCCGGTTGCTGCGGCCCTTGTCGTTGAGCATGTAGTACAGGCCGGCGCCTAGGTTCCACAGAATCAGCAGGACGAAGCCGATGATCAGCAGCAGCTTGAGCGACTCGTTCATGACCATCACGGACTCCGTGGCACCAAGGGGATGAGCGGATTATTGCAGTCCGCGGGCGGCGCTGCGTGAGTCGGCGCAGCGCACGCATCGTCGGATGGACGGCGGCAGTGCTATTGGCGCTGGCCTTCGTCGGGCTCGGTCAGTGGCAGCTGGGCCGGATGCACGACAAGCGGGCGATGCTCGATGCCGTCGAGCAGACACTGACACTCCGCCAAGCCGTGCCGCTGGCGCAGGCCGCGGACCCGCATCGTCAGCGCGATTACGATTGGGCGGCCGGGCGCGGGCGCTTCCTCGACACCCCGGCGTTCGTGCTTGACAACCAGATCCACGCGGGCCGTCCGGGCTTGCGCGTCTATCGTCTGTTCGCCCCCGAGACTGGTGCGGCGCCGCTGCTGGTGGACCTGGGTTGGGTGCCGATCGCCGAGCGCACCGCGCGGATGCCGTCGTCCGAGGTGCTGGCCGGTGACGGGGTGGTCGGGCCGACGTTGGACCTGCACGGCCTGCTTGCGCCGCCGCCGTCGGCCGGTCTGGCGCTGGGACCTGCGATCGGGCCGGGGCCGGCCTGGCTGATGACCCGGTTCGACGCCCAGGCGATCGCCTCGGTCGCCGGTCTGCCGACGCTGCCACCGCGCGTGTTGCGGCTCGATCCTGCGCTGCCGGTCGGCTATGGTCGCGATCTGGAGATCCTGCCCAACACCTTGCCGCCCGAAAAGCACCTGGGCTACGCCGTCCAGTGGTTCGGCCTGGCGTTGACCGTGCTGGTCACCGCCCTGGTGCTCACCTTCCGGAAGTCCCGCCGATGACATCGCCCGTCCCGCGCGCGCAGCGCGACCGCAACCGCCTGCTGCTGGTGCTGATCGTGGTGCTGTTCCTGGGCAGCGCGGTCGTTGCCGGTGCGCTGCGCTTCTCGGGCTGGCGGCCGGCCGGCATGCAGAACCACGGCGAGTTGCTCGATCCACCGGCCGACCTGCGCGCAAGGACACCGCGGTTGGTCGATGGCAGCGCCTACGCCTGGCAGCCGGTGGAACGCCGCTGGCGGATCCTGGTCGCGCCGCCTGCGGACTGCGCCGAGGCGTGCGTCGAACTGTCGCGCGAGCTCGATCTGGTGTGGCAGCTGTTCGGCCGCAATGCAGACCACGTCGACATCCTGTGGCTGGGCCCGGTGCCCGAAGGCGCGGTGCGCAACCCGGCGTGGCGCGAGCTGCAGGCCGACCCCGGCCTGCGTGCGACATTACCCCGCGTCGACGGCGGCCCCGGCGAAGCGGACAATGGCGTCCCGGCCTACATCGTGGACCCCAACGGGTTCGTGATCCTGCGCTACGCTCCCGGCTTCGATCCGGGGCATCTGCGTGCGGATATGGCCAAGCTGCTCAGACTCCGCTGATGACCCACAGCCCGCCCTCGAACGCCACGCCCTACCGCCCGGCCGTCCACCGCCACTTCCACCGCATCGCCTGGTTCGCGGCGGCGCTGACGCTGTGCGTGATCGTGTTCGGCGCGTTCGTGCGGCTGTCCGACGCGGGCCTCAGCTGCCCGGACTGGCCGACCTGCTACGGGCGCGCGACCTGGCCGCAGGCCGCGACCGACGTCAGCGACCACGCCGCGAGCGCGATCCGGCCGTTCGAGACCCACAAGGCCTGGCGCGAGCAGGTCCACCGCCACCTGGCGGCAACGCTGGGCGTGTTCGTGCTCGGCCTGGCGCTGCTGGCGGTGCGCCGTCGGCGTCACGGCCTGGCGCAGGTGATCGGCGCAGCGTTGTTGGTCGCGCTGGCGATCCCGCTGTACATGCGCGGCGAGACCATGGCCGCGCTCGCGGTCGCCGGGCTCGGCGAGGCGCTGCTGCTGTTCGCGGCGTTGCGCTGGTCGAACATCGACCTGGCGCGCGCGGCGGTGCTGACGCTGGCGGTGGTGATCTTCCAGGCGCTGCTGGGCAAGTGGACGGTGACCTTGCTGCTCAAGCCGGTGATCGTCATGGGCCACCTGCTCGGCGGCATGCTGACGTTCTCGCTGCTGCTGTGGATGGCCTGGCGGGCCACGATGCAGCCGATCGTGCTGGCGCAGGCGCACACGTTGCGGCGCTGGACACTCGTGGCGATCGCGGTGGTCGGGGTGCAGATCGCGCTCGGCGGCTGGGTCAGCGCCAACTATGC
Organism: Luteimonas sp. S4-F44; assembly: GCF_022637415.1. NCBI lineage: Bacteria > Pseudomonadati > Pseudomonadota > Gammaproteobacteria > Lysobacterales > Lysobacteraceae > Luteimonas > Luteimonas sp. S4-F44. The sequence continues at coordinate 3,290,847 of NZ_CP093340.1, read as the reverse complement.
CGCGCTCGCCTGTGGCGCGGGTGGTTGGACAACTGCGGTCCATCACTATGGCGATTTCCCCAAGTGCGTCGGCCAGTGGTGGCCGCAGGGCGATTTTGCCGAAGGCTTCGTGCTGTGGCGCGGCGTCGGCGTCGACTACGAGGGCGGCGTGCTCGACGGCGCGGCGCGCATCGCGATCCAGTTGGCGCATCGTGCGATGGCGGTGGTCGTGTTCGTCACGCTGCTCGCCTTCGTCGTGCGCCTGTCGCGCACGCCCGGGCTGCGCGGCTGGGCGGCGGCGCTGGGCGCGCTGACACTGGCGCAGGTCGCGCTGGGCATCCTCAACGTCAAGCTCGCGCTGCCGCTGTGGGTGGCGGTGCTGCACAACGGCGGCGCCGCGCTGCTGCTGTTCGTGCTGGTCTCGTTGCTGGCGCGGCTACGGCGGCCCGACTGACATGGCCGGCAGCAAGGCACGCGAGTACTGGACGCTGACCAAGCCGCGGGTGGTCGCGCTGATCGTGTTCACCGCGCTGGTGGGCATGTTCCTCGCCGTCCCGGGGCTGCCGCCGGCGCGCGAGAGCGTGTTCGGCCTGCTCGGCATCTGGCTGGCGGCAGCGTCGGCGGCGGCGATCAACCACCTGATCGACCAGCGCATCGACAAGGTCATGGCGCGCACCGCGCATCGCCCGCTGGCGACCGGGGCGCTGCGGCCGGGGCAGGTGCTCGTGTTCGCGCTGGTGCTCGGCGCGTTGTCGATGGCGATCCTGATTCTGCTGGTCAACACGCTGACCGCGGTGCTGACCTTCGCCTCGCTGATCGGCTACGCGGTCGTCTACACCGGGTTTCTCAAGCGCGCGACGCCGCAGAACATCGTCATCGGCGGCATTGCCGGCGCCGCGCCGCCGCTGCTGGGCTGGGCGGCGGTGACCGGCATGACCGGGCAGTGGGACTGGGCGCATGCGCTGCTGCTGGTGCTGATCGTGTTCGTGTGGACGCCGCCGCATTTCTGGGCGCTTGCGATCTTCCGCCGCGAGGATTACGCCCGTGCGCTGGTGCCGATGCTGCCGGTGACCCACGGCGTGGCCTACACGCGCTGGCAGATCCTGATCTATACCGTGCTGCTGGTGGTGATCACGCTGCTGCCGGTGGCGATCGGCATGAGCGGGCTGTTCTACCTGGGCGGTGCGGTCGTGCTCGGCCTGGTGTTCCTCTGGTACGCCTGGCGGCTGCTCGATCCGCCGGACGAGTTCTTCGCGATGCGGATGTTCAATTACTCGGTGGTGTACCTGATGGCGCTGTTCGCGTTCCTGCTGGTCGACCACTGGCTGCTGCCCTGGCTGCCGGGGGCGGGTGGACTGACCGGCGGCGGCATGGACTGGCAGCGCGTGGGCTGACGAAGCGATTCGGAATCCGCCTGTCTGCGAACGCTGGAAACGTTTTCATGAATGCGGCAACATAGCGCCGCCCGCGCGGGCATGCCCGTCGCCTGCCTGTGCCCGCAGGGGCCGGCCGGCGCCAGTCAAGCGGCCGCGCGGATTGCCCCCTTTCCCTGCTCCCCCAGGACACACTCATGTCGAATCTCCAGGCGCTGCTGCCGCAGCGCGATCTGCGCTTCACCCGCAAGGCCGTCGGTATGGGCGGCGGTCCACTGCTTGCCTTGTTGATGTTCCTGGTCGCCGGTGCGATCGCCTGGTGGCAGGCGCCCGGGCTGCTGCAGGACATGCAGATCCGCGCCAATCCGCTCGAGCTCGAGGACTACGACCTGCGCGATGGCCGCTGCACGACGCGCAAAGCGGTGTTTACCGATTGCGAGGCCGATGTCGCCTACCGCGTCGATGGCGTCGACTATGAGAAGCACATTTCGCTGATGTTCCTGTCGTTCTCGCGCGGTGACTACGCGACGAGCCTGGTGGTGGCGGCCGATGATCCGTCGAAGGCGGCGCTGAGCATCGGCCTGGAGCGCTTCTGGAACCGCGTGGCGTTCTTCCTGGTGCTGTTCGGGATCTTCGCCGGCCTCGGCGTCGTGGCGATCGTCACCTGGGTGCGCAACGGCCGCCTCAACCGCGCCGCGCAGCAGCCGCAGCGCTGGACGCCCGAACCGGTCGAGGTCAAGGCGACACAGTCTTCATTCGGCGGCACGGTCGTGACCTACGCCTACGGCAAGTTGCCGGGCCGCGCTGCCGGCAAGCAGAACGTCCGCTTCGGCAAGCACGAGGCGCCATTGCTGGTCGACACCCCCATGGGGGAGAGCCAGGCGCTGGCGCTGCGTCCTGTGTCCGGCGGGCCGGCCTTGCTGCTCGATGCGGGGCTGCAGCGCATCGATCTGACCGAGGCCGAACGGCAGGCCGCGTTCGCGGTGCTGGGCGCCTCGCCCAACGCCTCCGTCTGAGGCGCGTGCCCGGCCGCTCAGGCCGGGTAGATGCCGCCGAGGACCCGGGGACCGGCGGCGCCGGTCACCGACGGCAGATTCCCCGGTAGCCCGAGTACGGTCTGCCGGGCCAGCCAGGCAAAGCCCATGGCCTCGACGTGGTCGGGGTCGAGCCCGTGCGCCGCGCTCGACACCACGGCGATGCCGGGCAGGGCATCGGCCACCGCCGCCATCAGTGCCGGGTTGTGGACGCCACCGCCGCAGGCGATCAGGCGCACGGTATCCGGCTGAGTGGCGCGTAGCGCATCGGCGATCGTCGTCGCGCTCAGCGCCAGCAACGTCGCCTGTACGTCGGCCGGGGCTTCGGCGCCGGTCAGTGCGGTCTCGACCCAGTCCAGATGGAACTGGTCGCGGCCCGAAGACTTGGGCGGCGGCAGCGCGAACCAGGGCGCCGCACGTAGCCGCGCCAGCAACGTCGGGTCGACTCGACCGCCGGCCGCCAGCGCACCGTCGCGGTCGAACGGCTGGCCGGTGTGCCGCAAGCACCAGGCGTCCATCAGCCCGTTGGCCGGACCGGTATCGAAGCCGCGCACCGCGGCGCCGTCGGCCGGCAGCAGGGTGAGGTTGGCGATGCCGCCCAGGTTGAGCACCGCCCGGTCCTCGCCGGGCGCGTGCAGCAGCGCGGCGTGCAGCGCCGGCAGCAGCGGGGCGCCGTGGCCGCCGGCAGCGACGTCGCGGCGGCGGAAATCGGCCACGGTGCGGATGCCGGTGCGCTCGGCGATGTGCGAGGGGTCGCCGAGCTGCAGCGTGAAGCCGTGCTGCCCATCGCCACGGCGCCCCTGCGGGCGATGGCGTAGCGTCTGGCCGTGCGAGCCGATCGCCATGATGTCCGCAGCCGTCAGCCCGGCCTCGGCGAGCGCCCGGTTGGCCGCCTGCGCGAAGCCCTTGGCGATCCGGCTGTCGAGCTCGCCCAAGTCGTCGAGGGTCAGCGGCGCGGCCTGCTGTCCCAGCGCCACCAGTTGCGTGCGCAGGTCGTCGGGCCAGGGGTAGGTGCGGCCCAGGCGCAGATCGGCCTGCAGCCCGCCTGCAGCGTCGGTCTCAAAGCCGACGATCGCCGCATCGATGCCGTCGGCACTGGTGCCCGAAATCAGGCCGAGGAACAGGTCGGGCATGGGCGCGCGCGCAGGGGCTTGGGACATGCGAAACGCCCGGCCGGAGCCGGGCGTGGGATCAACCGCGGGTGCTGCGACCGGCGTCGGCGCTGGCGACCTGGCGGTCGGCGCGCTCGGGGTCGGGACGCGCCGGCACGTCGGCGTAGATGATGTCTTCGACCTCGCGGATGCGGGCGAGCGCCGGGCCGGTCTGCTGGCGGAACTGCGCCAGCGCCGTGCCGCTCAGCGGGTCGGGCTCGGGCATCGTGTGCTGCAGCGGGTTGCGGTGCTGGCCGTTGACGCGGAACTCGTAGTGCAGATGCGGACCGGTCGCAAGGCCCGTGGCGCCGACATAACCGATCACCGTGCCCTGCGAGACGCGCTGGCCCTGGCGGACGTTGCCGAAGCGCGACATGTGCGCGTAGAGCGTGGTGTGGCCGCGGCCATGGTCGAGGATCACGACGTTGCCGTAGCCGCGCTGGGTGCCCTTGAACTGCACGCGGGCATCGCCTGCGGCCATGATCGGGGTGCCGGTAGCGGCGGCGTAGTCCACGCCCTTGTGCATGCGCATCGTGCCCAGCACCGGGTGGCGCCGGCTGCCGAAGCGCGAGCTCAGCCGCGCGTACTGGATCGGCATGCGGATGAAGCTCTTCTTCAGCGGGCGGCCTTCGGCGTTGTAGTACTCGGCCTTGCCGTCGTGCTCGAAGCGGAACGCGGAGAACGGCTTGCCCTTGGCGGTGAACACCGCCGCCTGCACCGGGCCGCTGCGGATCAGTTCGCCCTCGCGCCAGACCTGCTCGACGACGACGCTGAAGCGGTCGTTCTGGGTGACGTCGGTGTTGAAGTCGATGTCGTACTTGAAGACTTCGTCGGTCAGCGTGTTGATGTTCGCGCCCGACAGGCCCAGCCGGCGCGCCGAGTGGAACAGCGAGCGGCCGACCTGGCCGCTGATGACGACGTTGCGGATCTCGACCGGGCGCTCGATGACCTGTTCCTGGACCGCATCGCCGGCGAGCGTCAGCTCGACGCGCTCGGTCTCGCTACGGTCGTAGCGCAGCTTTTGAAGCGTGCCGTCGGCGGCGATGTCGAAGCCCAGCTCGGTGCCGGGGCGCATGCGCGTGAGCTTGGCCTTGGCATCGGGCAGCTCAAGGATGCGGTGCATCGTCGTCGCCGGCAGGTCGAGCTCGGAGAAGATCGAGCCCAGCGTCTGGCCCTGGGCGACGGTGATCAACTGCCAGTTGTCGTGCATCTGCAGCGCGCTGCGCTGCTGCGCAGTCAGTGGCGGCAGCGCCAGCGACATCGTGACCAACTGATGGCCATCGTCGTCGCCATCGCGCATCGCATGCGAAAACCCGGGGACCAAGGCGACGACCAGCGCGCCCAATGTCGCGAACAGACTGGCATGCGCCCAGTCGCGTCGCGTCCAACGTCCCGGATACAGCCGGATCCCGCGCACACTGCCTTCCTGCGCGGTATTGCGCGCTGCCGCCTGCAAGTTGTCGTGGAGCACGCGCTGGTGATGGGCGTCGGCCTGCGGCGGGACGGGTGTCGTCATCGTGGCGGATCCCGGTGCGTGAAAGACGTGTCAGCGCGGTAACATAGAGATGTGAGCTCCATGCGTCAAATGACTGACAGCGCAGGAATTTTTCTGCCGTTCACCAGATAACGACACGTTAACGCCCGTAGCGCGCGCATTCACATCGTGAATACGCCGAGGGCTTTTCCCGAGAGACGCCTTCCCCGATGTCCCAGACCCAAGCCCTCGACCTGATCGCACGCGGCAGCGACGAAATCCTCAAGCGCGACGACCTGCAGGCCCGGCTTGCGCTCGACCGTCCGCTGCGCATCAAGGCCGGCTTCGACCCGACCGCGCCCGACCTGCATCTGGGCCATACGGTGCTGCTCAACAAAATGCGCCAGTTCCAGGATCTGGGCCACACGGTGATCTTCCTGATCGGCGACTTCACCGGGATGATCGGCGATCCGTCGGGCAAGAGCGCCACGCGCAAAGCGCTCTCGCGCGATGACGTGCTGGCGAATGCCGAGACCTACAAGGCGCAGGTATTCAAGGTACTCGATGCCGAGCGCACCGAAGTGCGCTTCAACTCCGAGTGGTTCGGCGCGATGGGCGCGGCGGACATGATCCGGCTGGCGTCCACGCATACGGTTGCGCGCATGCTCGAACGCGACGACTTCGCCAAGCGTTACGCTGGTCAGCAACCGATCGCGATCCACGAGTTTCTCTATCCGCTGGTGCAGGGCTACGACTCGGTGGCGCTGCGCGCCGACGTCGAATGCGGCGGCACCGACCAGAAGTTCAACCTGCTGATGGGACGCGCGCTGCAGGAACACCACGGCCAGGCGCCGCAGGTCGTGTTGACGATGCCGCTGCTGGTTGGCCTGGACGGCGTTGCCAAGATGTCCAAGTCGCTGGGCAACTACATCGGCGTGACCGATCCGGCGATCGACATCGTCAACAAGACGATGAAGATCGGCGACGCGCTGATGTGGAACTGGATCGAGTTGCTGAGCCTGGAGATCGGCATCGACGAAGCCGCGGCGCTCAAGGCCGACGTCGAGGCCGGCGCGCTGAATCCGCGTGACGTGAAGCTGCGACTGGCTCGCGAGCTCGCCACGCGCTTCCACGACGCCGACGCAGCGCAGACCGCGATCGCCGGCTGGCATGCCGCGGTGACCGGCGAGGGCGATGTGACGGCACTGCCGCTGCAGGATGTCGCAGTGCCCACCGAGGGTCTGCGCATCGCCGCACTGCTGACCGCCGCCGGCATCACCCCGAGCAATTCGGAGGCCAATCGCAAGCTCAAGGAGCGAGCGGTCAAGGTCGACGGCGCCGTCGTCGAAGATGCCGGCCTGGTGTTTTCGCCCGGCTTCGAGGGCGTGCTGCAGGTCGGCAAGCGCAACTTCGCGCGGGTGCGGTTGGTCGGCTGATCGGCGCGGCGTCGCGCGGTCGCCCCGCTCACCGCTGCGGCAGCGCGGACAGCGTCCGCTCAAACCGGTCCCGCACCGCGGCCCGGACCTCGGGGTCCTCGTCACCCAGTCCGGCGACCGCCGGCGTCAGCAGCGCAGCCGCATCGGCTGTCCGGCCGCGCGCAGCGGCCAGCATCCCGCGCGCACCCGAGACGAGATACCGGTCGGCGTCGTCCTCGTCCCCATCGGGGCGGTGGGCGTCGAGATCGCCCAGCAGCGAGGCGGTCGCGTCCCAGTCGCCCAGCGCGGCCAGGGTCATCAGGTACCACAGGGCGTTGGTCCGGACTAGCGGCGTCGACAGCGGCAACTGGGCGGTCAGCCCCGTGTGCGATAGGCGCAGTTCGTCGCGCGCGCGAGTCAGGTCGCCCGCCAGGTACAGCGTCTGGCCGAGATGGCCATGGGCGCCCAGCGTCATCACGTGCGCCTCCCCCAGCCGCGTACGCGCCGCGGCGAGATAGCGCTCGCTCTGCGCAATCGCGCGCGGCCAATTCATGCGCTTGCGCGCTAGCAGCGAGCGACTGGTCGCCAGCATCATCGCGTTGACGCTGTGCTCGCCCATCGTGCCCAGCAGCACGGGCGCGGCCTGCTCGAGTAGGCGTTCGGCGTCGGCATAACGCCCTTGTCGCGTGCGTACGTCGCCCAGGACCTGACGGGCCATCGCAAGCTGCAGCGGACGGGCCGGGTCGCGCCGCTGCAATTCGTCAATGAGGTGGAGCATCAGCGCATCGGCGGCATCTTCCTGGCCGTTGCGGGTGTAGACCTGGGCCAGATCGATGCGCAACGCATCGATGCTGGCGGCATCGTCCGGTTCGGCCTCCGGATACAGCGCCACCGCCTGTTCCAGGTAGGGGATGCCGCCGGGGATGTCGCCCCGGTTCACCAGGGCCATGCCCTGCGCCAGCGCGAAGTAGAGCGCCTGCTGCGGCGAGGCCCGGCTGCGGTCGTCGGTCGCCAGGCGGGCCAGTTCCGCATCGACCTCCGCATGCCGGCCGAGCCGGCTCAGCTGCCGCACGAGCGTGGCCCGGGCGCGCAGGGTGCCGGCCTCCCGGGCACCTTCGGTGCGCTCCTGGATCGCCAGCGCCTGGCGGGCTTCCTGCTCGGCCAGGTCGAGCATCTCGATGCTGCCGAACAGGCCCGACAGGGTGCTGTGGATGCGTGCCGCGACCCGGGGGTGCGCGTCGAACCGGTCGCCGATGCGGTCGCGCGCGGCGACCAGCACGTCGCGGACCGTCGCCTCTGCGCGTCGCCCGTTGATCGCGGGGTTGGCCTGGCCGATGAGGTCCTGGTTGATGAAGTCGTTGAGCGCCTTGACGGTCTGCAGCTCCGTCCGGGCTTCCTCGCGGGCCTGCCGCGCGTCGTGCAGCAGCCAGCCAGTGGTCAACAGGCCACCGCCCAGCAATGAGACGAGCGCGACGAGATAGGGCCGCCGCGCGCTGCGACGTGCCAGCTCCCGCTCCGCCCCGGCCAGTTGCTCGGCAGCCCGCCGGTCCTGATTGCGTTGCCGGTGGCGGGAGTCGAGTGTCTGCAGGCGCTCGACGAGCTCGGAGACCGTCGTCAGCCGGTGTGCCGGATCGGAGTGCGTGGCCGCGGTGATGTCCTCGCGCAGCAACGGATCGTCGATGTCGCGTTCCCAGCCCGGCGCCAGCGGACGCCCGACGTCGCCGGCCAACATCTGGTACAGGATCAGGCCGAGCGCGTAGACATCGCTCTGGATCGTCTGCGGGCGGCCGGCGACCACTTCGGGCGGGAGATACCACGCGCTGCCGGAGGTGCCTGCCGGATCGAGCGCGCCCGCGGCCTGCAGGTCGTGCCGGGTGATACCCAGCGCATCCAGGCGCGCCGGATCGAGCAACCCACCGCTGCCGAAATCCACGACACGCAATCGCCAGCCTGCGACCGGATCGCGGTCGACCAGGAGGTTGGCCGGCTTGAGGTCCCGGTGCAGCACGCCGACGCGGTGGGCGGCGTCGACCGTCCGCGCGATCTGCAGGAACATGGTCAGCCGATCGGATCGCGGGGTCTCGGCGATGTGGTCGATCGACCATTCGCGCAGCGTGCGGCCGCCCCAGGCGGACTCCAGGAAGAACGGCGGACCGGCGAAGTTCCAGTCGTGGAGGCGGGCGAGGCCACCGGTCTGGCCGGGTTCGAGCTCCAGTTGCAGGACCCGGGCCAGCGCTGCCTCGCGCTTGAGGCCATGCAGCCGGCGCCCGTCCTGCGCGTACTTGAAGACCCGGCGCTCGCGGGTCTTGACGTGGACGGCGAGCCACACCTCGTTGCCCTGGGTGCCGCCCAGGCAGCGTTCGAAGCGGAAGTTGGGCCGCATCGGCACCGGGTCGCCGGCCTGCAGGCCCAGCGTCGAGGTCGCGGTGCGGCTGCGCACGACCGTGCGCTCGCGCACCCCGGTGAGCTGGTAGCCGACGCGGGGCTGGGTGAGCAGTAAGGCCGCGGTGTCGGGGTCGAGCGCCTTGCGCAGCTTGTTGATCGCGTTGGGCAGGACCTTGTCGACCGTCACCCGGCCCGCCCAGACCTCGGCCAGCAGCTCGTCCTTGGTGACGACCTCGCCGGCATGGCGGAGCAGGTAGGCCAGGACCTCCAGGGCCCTGCGCTCGACCTCCACCGGTCGTCCGTGGACGTGCAGGCGAAAGCTCGCCTCGTCGAACTCGGCGTGACCGAAGCGATAGAGGAAGTCGTAACGGTCACCGTCGGGATGGGCGGCGTCGTGCATGTGCGGTGCTCTCCCTGAGCTGAAAATCCCTGACGGATCAATCGCTTGTGCGCCGCCCCGCCCCCGGTCGACCGCAGTGTCCGGGCATTCGGACCTCCGATGGAGCGGCGTTACCGATCCGTTACCAAAAGGTACCACGGGCGATTGTCCGCGTTGGCTAGGCTCCGCTGGTCTGGTCCGTCCGATCGCATGGACGCGACCTCCATCGGTGCGAAGCAAGCGAAGTCAGGAGCCGTCATGAACAGGATCTACCGTCTCGTATTCAACCACGAACTCGGCGTGGTGCAGGTCGCGCCCGAGTGCGCCCGCATGCACCGGGGAGGCGCACGACGCGCGGGGCGCCCGGTGCGCATCGCGGGGACCGGCGTCGGGCTGCTGTCCGCGGCGCTGCTGGCCGGGCCGCTGGCGGCGCAGACCCGCGTGGACTACGTGGAGGACACCGTCGTCGATGCACCGGTCGAGTGGCTGGACCGCGACGTGCGGATCGGCGGCGACGGAGACGTCGACGTCCGCGTGGTCGGCGACGGCTGGCTGCGTGCGACGGTCGCCCCGGGCACGCCGCAGCTGTACTGGCGCGGCCGGATCGATGTCGGCGGCGTGTTCGGCAGCGGCACGGCACGTCTGATTGTCTCCGGGCCCGATGCCGGCATCGAGGCCTTCAACGCCATCAGCGTCGGCCTCGCCGGGACCAGCGGGCAGGGGACCCACGGCGTGCTGCGCATCGAGGACGGCGCCCAGGCCTCCACGATCACCCCCGACCGTCGACGTGGCCTGTTCCAGGTCGGGCTGAACGGCGAGGCCACGGTGACCGGTGCCGGCTCGCGGCTGCAGACCGGTGAGTTCGCGATGGGCGTGGTCATGGGACATGGCGGCGGGCGCATGCAGGTGCTCGATGGCGGCTTGCTCGAAAGCGACACCGCCAACCTGTGGGGCAACGCCCCGGCCGACCGCCTGCCGACGGTCCGGGTCGCCGGGTCCGGCTCGCGCTGGACCAACGCCGGCCACCTGGATCTGGGCGGCGCCGTCGAGGTCGAGGAGGGCGGCGTGGTCGAGACCGGCTCGATCGAGATCGCTGGCAGCTTCGACACCCCGCACCGGGTCGGCCTGCATATCGCAGGCGAGGGGTCCCGGTTCGAGAGCGCCGCCGGCATCCTGGTCCGCGAGGGCTCGGTGACCATCGCCGACGGCGCCACGGTCTCCGCCCCCGACGGCATCGTGCTGGTCGGCCACACCGCGCCGGCCCGCCCTCTGGCGTCGTTCCTCAACATCGGCGGCGGCATCGAGCGTGTCGGCACCAACGACGTGCCGATCCCGGGCGCCGCCATGGCTGCCGGCCGGCTCGATCTGCAGACCGCGGTCCGCTTCCAGGCCAACGCCGGCGGCAACGCACAGATCAACTTCAACCATACCGACGCTGCCTACACCTTCGGCAACGCCATCGTCGGGGTCGGCGCGATCAACAGCTTCGCCGGCACCACGATCTTGACCGGCGACCTGTCCGCCTTCGCGCCGATCGCCGCGGGATCGACCGGGCGGGTCGGCGTCCGCGTCGCGGGCGGCAGCACCCTGGTCCTGCGCGGCGACGTCAACACCAGCGACGCCAACGACGACGCGGTGTACGGGCCGGAGGTCTCCTCGTACCTGATCGAGGACGGCACGCTGGTCGTTGGCGGGCACACCGGCCGCAACCATGCCGCGCTCGGGTTCGGGTCGAGCTACTCCAGCCGCGTCGAGGTGCAGGCGGGCTGGCTGGCCGGTGACGGGACCGTCGGCACGACGCGGGTCCGCACCGGCGCCGGCATCTCGCCTGGCGACGCCGGCAGTCCGTTCGGCACGCTGGACGTGATCGGCCGGCTGCTTTTCGACGACGGGGCGGTGTACGCGGTGGACATCGCCGGCGACGGGCGCAGCGACCGGATCGTGGTCACGGCCGACGACCCGCTGGGTTCGCCGCTGCCGGGCCTGCCCGGTGGTGCCGTGATCGGCGCGGGCGTCGACGTGCGGGTGACCGCGCTGGATCCGGCGACCAGTTACCAGGACGGGCAGCGTTACACGATCCTCAGCACGGACGCGGCGATCGAAGGCAGCTTCGCCCGTGCTCTGACCGAATCGGCATTTCTCGACGTCGCGCTCGAGCATCTGCCGCGCGAGGTCGGACTGCGCATCGGCATCCGGAGCGAGGGGCCGGCCGATCTGGTCGTCGAGGCCGGCCAGACCCACACCGGGACCGCGCCGGTCGGCGGTGTGCGGGTGCTCGCCGGCGGCACGCTGGCGCCCGGCGGGCGTGGCGCATTCGGCACGCTGGCCGCTGGCGGGGACCTGCTGTTCGCGAATGGCGCGATCTATGCGGTGGACATCGCCGGCGACGGCGGCAGCGACCGGCTGACGGTCGCGGGCAAGGCGACGCTGGAAGGCGGCACGGTCGAGGTGACCGCGCTGGATCCGGCGACGAGCTACCAGAACGGGCAGCGCTACACGATCCTGGACGCGGCCGGCGGCGTGGACGGCCGGTTCGGCACGTCGGCCTCGCAATCGGCGTTCCTGACCACGACGCTGGACTACGCCACGGCGGGGCAGGTCGGGTTGTCGATCGCATTGCTCGACGACGCGGGCCCCGAGCCGGAACCCGAGCCCGAGCCCGAACCTGAGCCCGGTCCCGGTCCCGGTCCCGGTCCGGTCGGACCGAATCCGCCACCGCAGGTGTTCCAACGCGTGGCACAGACGGCCAACCAGTACGCCACCGCGATCGCGCTCAACGGCCTGCCGCAGCAGGGTCAGGCGCTGGCGTTGTACAACACGCTGCTGTTGTTCGATGCCGACGGCGCGCGCCAGGCGTTCGGCCACCTGTCGGGCGAAGCCTATGCCGGCCTGCGCGGGCAATTGCTCGAGGATCGCTTCCTGCAGTCGGGCATCGGTCAGCGGCTCGAAGGCAGGCTGGCGGGGACGCGCGAGGCCGGCGCCACCGTGTGGACCGGCGGCCGCGGACTGTCGCAACGCACCGATGGTGACGGCAACGCGTCGGAGGTGCGCACGACCCGGCAAGGACTGCAGGCCGGCGTGGACTGGAGCGCCGAACGCTGGCTGGTCGGCGTCGCCGGCGGCCACGACGCACAGCGGATGCGGATGCCGGCGCTGGCGTCGCATGCCGATGTCGACGGCAACCACGTCGGCGTGTATGCGGCCACCGACATCGGGCCGGCGTCACTGTCGGGCGGGGTCACCTACGCCGACTACCGCGTGAAGATGCGGCGCGAGGGCGCGATCGGACCGCGCATGGGGCAGTCGGTGGAATCGCGCTACGACGCCAGCGCGACCGCCGCGTTCCTGCAGGCCGGCTGGGCCGTGTCGCTGGGGCGGCTCGCGCTGACGCCGTCGCTGACGCTGGCCTACCGGCGCCTGGACACTGATGCGGCGATCGAGACAGGGGATGCGACCGCGTTGCGCATCGCCGAGCGCAAGGACGAGCACGCGTCCGCCACGTTGGGCGTGCGCCTGCGTCGCCCGCTGTCAGTGGGCGCGGCTGACAACGCGACGCTGTTCGGCGGCATCGCCTGGCAGCACGCGGACGGCGATCTGGCGCCGACCGGACGGCATGCGTTCGTCGTCGGCGGCGATGCGTTCGCCATTGATGGCGCGCCACTGGCCCGCAACAGCGGACTGGTCGATGTCGGCGTGGCGGTGAGCACCGCGCCCAATGCGCGCCTGTCCATCGCCGCGCAGGGACAGCGCGGTGGCGGCACGTCTGCCTTCGGCGCGCAGCTCAACTGGGCATGGCGGTTCTGAGCACGTCGCCGGATGCTCCCCGGGCACACAGGCACCCGGGGAGCGCTGCGCGCGAGGCGTGGCGTCGCGTCCTCAGTCCGGCGCCGTGTCGTCGCTCGGCATGAGCACCAGCGATGCGCACTCGCGGGCCGCGCAACCGAAATGCCGGGTCGCGAGGCCATCGCTCCAGGACGCGATGCCGCCGCCGTTGATCGTGAAGCGCCAGATCTGCCTTGCTGCGCAGAGAGGCCCGCCGTGGATCCTGCACTCCGGTCGGTCTACGTCGTCGTCGCCCAGGGCGCTCCGCGCCAGATTACATGATCGGCGATGCGCAGCAGCGCGAGGTCCTCGTCGGTGTCGCCGTAGGCGTAGACCTGCGCGAATGCCTCACGCGGATACGCGGCATGCACTCGCTTGGCTTTTTCGTCGCCAGCGCACTGCGCGCCCGCATAGCGGCCGGTGAGCCGGCCGTCGACCTGCTCGAGTGTCGAGCACAGCAGGGCCACGCCCTGGGCTGCGCACCAGGGCGCGAGCATGAGGTCGAGATTGCCCGAGACCACGACCACGGTGTCGCCGCGCGCGCGGTGCCAGTCGATCCGTGCCTGCATCCGCGGGCGCACCAGCGCGGGCAATCGCGTGGCCGCCAGCATCGCGCCGGCCGCGGCGACATGCGCGGCTGGCAATCCGGAGAAGGCGTAGCGCACGAGTGCCGCGCGTGTGCGGATGCCCGACAGCAGGCCCAGGCGGTAGGCGATCACGATCGGCGCCAACAGCACGCGCCCGACGATCCGCCGCCAACGCGGCGTCGCGGCGACGAGCAGGTCGGGAAAGGTCTCGCGGGTGGTGATCGTGCCGTCGAAGTCGAACAGCGCGAGATCGGGCAGGGCTGCGACAGGGCCGACGGGATCGGGCGTGTCCGCGAGCCGGATTCGGGATGAGGGCAGGTCGGCCTGCGGGCCGGTGGGTGCGGGCATCGGGCGGTCCTCGCCAACACGAAGGGCGGCGTCGCCGCCGCCCTTCGCAAGGTGCCGCAATTGCCGGCCTGTCCGGCCGGCCTCCACAGTTACGGCGTACCGGCCTGGCTGCGCGCCGCGTCGCGTGCGGCCTTGAACGGATTGCCGTCGTACCAGTTCGGCCAGCGGTCGCCGTCGGCGAGCGTGCGGCCGACGCCGTACAGCGCCTCGAGATCCTGCACGACCCCGTCCAGGTTCCAGTCGGGGTTGTACTCGTCGCCGGGCTGGTGATAGCGCGTGGCGTAGTCGTCGCTGGCCGCCTTGCCGGCGGCGGTGCCGCCCTCGACCAGGTCGTTGCCGCCCTTGGCGTAGAGCGCGGGCACGCCGGCCTTGGCGAAGTTGAAGTGGTCGGAACGGAAGTAGTAACCGCCGGCCGGGTTGCCTTCCTCGACCAGCGTGCGGTTCTGCTGGCCGGCGTAGGTCTGCAGGATGTCCTCCAGTTCCGAGCTGCCCTTGCCGGTGACCACGAAATCGCGCGAGGGGCCGGCGACGCTCATCGCGTCGAGGTTGATCACGCCGACCGTCTGCGCCAGGTCGATGCTCGGCTGGGCGACGTAGTACTTGCTGCCCAGCAGGCCCGATTCCTCGAGCGTGACCGCCAGAAACACCAGCGAGCGCTTCGGCTTGGGCTCGGCGGTGGCGAACTTCTCGGCGATCTCGATGATGCCGGCTACGCCGGTGGCGTTGTCGATCGCACCGTTGTAGATCGTGTCCTCGCCGTTATCGGACTGCCCGCCCTCATGCTTGCCCAAGTGGTCCCAGTGGGCGAGGTAGAGGATCGCCTCGTCCGGCGCTTCGGTGCCAGGCAGGATGCCCACGACGTTGCGCGAGCTCTTCTCGGCCACCGTACTCTTGAGGTCGAACGAGACCTTGGCATTGAGGGGCACCGGCTTGAAACCACGCTGGTTGGCGGCCTGGATCTGCGCGTCGAGGTCGAGGCCGGCATCGGCGAACAGGGCGCGGGCGACGTCGCCGGTGATCCAGCCCTGCGCGGGCAGGCGCGGTTCGGGATCGTCCTGCGGGCGCAGATCGAACTGCGCGCCCGACCACGAGTTCTTGACCACGTCCCAGCCATACGACGCACCGGCGGTGTCGTGCACGATCAGTGCGGCGGCCGCGCCCTTGCGTGCGGCTTCCTCGAACTTGTAGGTCCAGCGACCGTAATAGGTCATGCGCTCGCCCTCGAACAGCGACGCATCCTGGGCGTGAAAGCCCGGGTCGTTGACCAGGATGACGACGGTCTTGCCCTTGACGTCGAGCCCGGCGTAGTCGTTCCAGTTCTGCTCGGGCGCGTCGACGCCGTAGCCGACGAACACGAGTTCGCTGTCGGCGACTTCGATCTGCGGCTTGCCGGTGCGGGTGCCCAGCACCATGTCGCGGCCGAAGGCCAGGTCGCGTGCGCCTTTGGCGGTGGTGAGCTTGAGGACGGTCGACTCGTCGGCCGTGGTCTCGACCATCGGCACGGTCTGGTACCAGCTGTCGTTGTCGCCGCCCGGCTGCAGGCCGATGCGCTGGAACTGCGCGCTGATGTACTCGACCGTGCGGTCTTCGCCGACGGTGCCCGGCGCCCGGCCCTCGAACTCGTCGGAGGCCAGCGTCTTGACCAATTCGCCGAAGTCCGCGCTGGTGATCTCGGGCGAGAACGTGTGCGCGGCATCGGGCGCGGGGGACGTCGCTGCGGTATCGGCCGCTTTGTCCTGGGCGCCGCATGCCGCGAGTATGAGCGCGGCCGGCAGGGCCAGCATCAAGTGGGGTCTGCGCATCCGGTGATCACTCCTGCAAGCTGGGACGCCGCACTATACGGTCGTTCAGCTGCCGATGCGCGCCGGCGCGTTCAGTCCCTGGGAGCCTGCGCGCCGTCGTAGGCGATCGCGGTGGCGCCGCTGACAGGGCCGGTGCGCGCGCTGTTGTGCACGTACAGCGTGACCTCGCGCTTGAACGTCAGCGGGCCTTCGATCACCGCATTGGGGCCGATGATCACCCGCGGACTGCGGCGGTTGATCGTCACTGGAAACCAGTTCGAGGACGGCTTGTCGACCGTCAGGCCGCCGCGCACCTTCGAGGCGGCGCCGATGGTGACATCGCCATTGACCGTCCTCACGTCGCCGGTCACCTCGGTGCCGACCAGTCCGATCGCGCCGTTGACCGTGACCACGTTGCCGTCGACCCGTCCGCCGCGATCGACGAATACGCCGCCGCTGACGCTCTCGATATTGCCGGCGATCTGCGCCTCCTGTCCCAGCCGGACGCCGCCGTTGACTGTGGTCAGGCTGCCGGTGCGTGCCCGCGCGCCCAGGGTGATGCCGCCATTGACCGTCTCCACGGTGCCGGCCTGGATGTCGTCGTCGCCGCGGATGCCGCCGTTGACGGTCTCCACGTCCTTGGCGCGCGCGCCCTCGCCGATGCGGATCCCGCCGTTGACCGTCGACAGGTTGCCGTAGGCCTGGCCGGCCTCGGCAGTGATCCCGCCGTTGACCTTCGAGACGTCGGCCTGGGCGCAGGCGGCGCCGGCAGTCAGGGCGAGGGCGAACGCGAGCAAGGCGCGGGCGGGGCGGTGCGGACGGGCAGCGGACATGGTGAACCTCAAGGAAAGGCGGAGCGGGCGGAGCCCGCCGTCGACCGTAGCTTGCCGCCGTGTCGGTACAATCGCATCTGTCTTTGGTCACTGGGCCGTTCGTCGTGCCACACGCCACTCCCGCCTCCCGTCCGCGCCCCGTCGTCCTGTTGATCCTCGACGGCTGGGGGCACCGCGAAGACCCGCGCGACAACGCGCTCGCGCTCGCCGACATTCCGACCTGGCGCGGCCTGCTCGCCGCGCATCCGAGCACGCTGATCCATACCGAGGGTCGCCACGTCGGCCTGCCCGACGGGCAGATGGGCAACTCGGAAGTCGGCCACATGAACATCGGCGCCGGCCGGGTCGTCTACCAGGATCTGACCCGCATCGATGCCGCGATCGAAGACGGCAGCTTCTTCGCCAACGTCGAGCTGGGCGCGGCCTGCGACGGGGTGCGCGCCAACGGCGGCACGCTGCACGTGATGGGGCTGCTCTCGCCTGGCGGGGTGCACAGCCACGAGGCGCACCTGTTCGCGATGCTCGAACTGGCGCATCGCCGCGGCGTGGCGCGCGTGGCCGTGCACGCGTTCACCGATGGACGCGACATGCCGCCGCGTTCGGCCGAGCCGAGTCTGCGCGCGCTGCACGACCGCTGCGCGGCGCTGGGTAACGCGCACGTGGCCAGCGTGTCGGGCCGCTATTACGCAATGGATCGCGACCAACGCTGGGAGCGCGTGCGCCAGGCCTGGGACGCGATCGTCGAGGCGGCCTCGCCGTACCGCGCGCCCGACGCAGTCGCGGCCTTGCAGGCCGCCTATGCGCGCGACGAGAACGACGAGTTCGTGCGTCCCACCGTCATCGACGGCGCAGTGCCGATGGCCGACGGCGATGCCGTGGTGTTCATGAACTTCCGCGCCGACCGCGCCCGCCAGCTCACCGCGGCGTTCGTCGATCCGGCCTTCGCCGGTTTCGAGGCGCGGCGTCCGGCGTTGTCGCGCTTCGTCTGTCTGACCGAGTACGACGCGCGGCTGCCCGCGCCGCTGGCCTTCGCGCCCGACGACCTGCCCAACACGCTGGGTGAAGTGCTTGGCGCCCAAGGGCTGACCCAGCTGCGCATTGCCGAGACTGAGAAGTACGCGCACGTCACCTTCTTTTTCAGCGGCGGCCGCGAGGCGCCGTTCCCCGGCGAGGATCGCATCCTGGTGCCCAGTCCCAAGGTCGCGACCTATGACCTGCAGCCGGAGATGAGCGCACCCGAGGTCTGCGCGCAACTGGTGAAGGCGGTGCGCGACGAGCGCTTCGACGTGGTGATCTGCAACTTCGCCAACCCCGACATGGTCGGGCACACCGGCGTGCTCGAGGCGGCGATCAAAGCGGTCGAGACCGTCGACCGTGCGGTCGGCGAGATCGTCGAAATCGTGCGTGCGAAGGGTGGCGAACTGCTGGTCACTGCCGACCACGGCAACGTCGAGATGATGCGCGACCCCGAGACCGGCGAGCCGCACACCGCACACACGGTCGGCCCGGTCGATCTGGTCTACGTCGGCAGCCGGCCCGGCCCGCTGCGCCGGGGTGGCGCGCTGCGCGACCTGGCGCCGACGATCCTCGACCTGCTCGGCCTGCCGGTGCCGGTCGAGATGACCGGCCGCAGCCTGCTGCCGGCCGACGGCTGAGCATGACCGGCAGGGCGACCGCGACCGGCACCGCGCTGCTGCTGACGGCGCTGCTGGCCGCGGCGCTGCCGGTGCTCGAGGTCGCGGCCCAGAACAGCCGCGAGACCGAACGCCGCCTGGAGCGGGTGCGCAAGGAACTGCGCGAGGTCGCCGCCGAGCGCCGTCGCCTCGAAGGCCAGCGCGGCGCCGCCGCGCGCGAGCTGCGCCAGGCTGACGAACAGGTCGCCGCCTCGACCACCGCGCTGCGCGAGACCCGGATCAAGCTCGCGGCCGAACAGGCCGAGCTCGAGCGCCTGCAGGCGCGCCGCCAGACCCTCATTGCCACCGTCGAGCAGCGCCGGGCCGAGTTGGCGACCTTGCTGCGCGCGGCCTACACCATCGGCGACGAGGCCGCGCTCAAGCTGATGCTGGCGCAGGACCGGGTCGCCGACGCCGGCCGCCTGCTGGTCTACCACCGCTACCTGCAGCAGCAGCGCAGCGAGCGCATCGCCGAACTGCGTGCCGAAATGACCGAGCTCGACGGCATGGAAGCGGCGATCCAGGACCGCCGCGCCGCGCTCGAGGCCGCGCATGCCGAGCAGCGCGCCCGGCTGGCGCAGGTCGAGGCCGATCGCAGCAAGCGCGCCGACGCGGTCAAGGGCCTGGATGCGAAGTTCAACGACCGCAGCGCCCGCGAAAAGGCCCTGGGCCAGGATGCGCGCTCGCTGGAGCGGGTGCTGGCGCAGCTGCGCGCGGCCGCACGCCGGGCCGAGGCCCAGCGGCGCGCGGCGGCCGCCGCGGCGCGCGAGCGCGAGGCGCGGGACGCCCGCGAAGCCCGTCAGAGCGGCAGCGGCACCCGTGCGCCGTCCCGTCCGCGGCCGCAAGTCGCCCGCGCCCCGGCGCCACAGGTCGGTGGCCTGGGCTGGCCGATCAGCGGTGCCCTGCTGACCGCCTTCGGCGGCAGGCTGCCCGACGGCAGCAGCAGCAACGGCGTGCTGATCGGCGCGGCCGCGGGCACCCCCGTCAAGGCCGTCGCCGATGGCACGGTGGTGTTCGCCGAATGGATGACCGGCTACGGCATGCTGCTGATCGTCGACCACGGCAACGGCTACATGAGCCTGTATGCGCACAACGACGCCTTGCTGCGCAAGACCGGCGATGCGGTGAAACGCGGCGACACCATCGCCAGCGTCGGCAACTCCGGCGGCCAGGGCCGCAGCGGCCTGTACTTCGAATTGCGCCAGAACGGCAAGCCGGTCAATCCGACGACCTGGCTGCAGCGCCGCTGACGTGCGCGAGGCGGTCGGTCGCGATCGGCCGCCCCCACTCCAGCCCTTCACCGCGCAGGCGGGGGAGGGAGCAGAGCGCATCGTCGCGACGCGAAAGCACGACGGATCACCTCCCCCACGTGTGGGGGAGGTCGACGCGCACAGCGCGTCGGGTGGGGGCGGGGCCGTTGGCGGCCCGCCGATCGGCCTTTAGCCCAGCGACTGCTTGACCAGGCGCGAGACCTCGCCCATGTCGGCCTTGCCGGCCAACTGCGGCTTGAGCACGCCCATCAGCTTGCCGATGTCGGCCGGGCTGCTGGCGCCGGTCTGGGCCTTCGCCGCCTCGATCGCGGCCACGATTTCGGCCTCGCCGAGCTTCTCGGGCAGGTAGCGCTCGATGACCGTGATCTCGTCGCGCTCGATCTGGGCCAGGTCCTCGCGTCCGGCGCCCGCGTACTGGGTCACCGAATCCTTGCGCTGCTTGACCATCTTCTCCAGCACGGCGAGCACCGCGGCGTCGTCGAGTTCGATGCGCTCGTCGACTTCGCGCTGCTTGATCGCGGCATTGACCAGGCGGATCACGCCCAGGCTGTGCTTGTCGCCGCCCTTCATCGCGGCCTTCATGTCTTCGATCAGTTGCTGTTTGAGGGTCATGGCGGTTTCCGGTGACGAACGGGCAGGGCGACCCTGCGACGGGGGGCGGCACCTGCCGCGCGGGCAGGTGCGGGAACGGGGACGACAAAAAGCCGGCAGCGCATGCGCGCGGCCGGCTCTTGCGTCAGGACACGATCACGTCAGGCGCTGCCCGACGCGGGTCGATCAGTACAGGCGCTGGCGCTTGGTGACGTCGCGCGAGACGCGACGGGCTTGACGCTTCACGGCGGCAGCGGCCTTGCGCTTGCGCTCCTGGGTCGGCTTCTCGTAGAACTCGCGCTTGCGGGTTTCGGCGAGCACGCCGGCCTTCTCGCAGGTGCGCTTGAAACGGCGCAGCGCAAACTCGAAGGGCTCGTTTTCGCGGACTTTGACGCTAGGCATGGAATCTCCGGGGATCTGGGCACCCGACCGTCGAGGGCCGGATCGAATCTGACGAATTCGGGTCTGCCGAGGGTCTGCTCCCGGCGAGCCGCGTATCATAGCGAGGACCCGGCGGCTGACGCAAGCCGCCCGGACGGGCGCTGTGATGCGCCCGCATCCCCGTCCGTTTCCCGGCAGTCCTGCGCACCATGAACGTCCTCGGCATCGAAACCTCCTGCGACGAAACCGGCGTCGCCGTCTACGACACCGCCCTGGGCGGCGCCGCAGGGCTGCGCGCGCATGCGGTCTACAGCCAGATCGCGCTGCATGCGCAGTACGGCGGTGTCGTGCCGGAGCTGGCCAGTCGCGACCACGTGCGCAAGCTGTTGCCGCTGATCCGCCAGACCCTGGCCGAGGCCGGGCTCAAGGTCGAGGCGCTCGACGGCGTCGCCTACACCGCCGGCCCTGGCCTGGTGGGCGCGCTGTTGGTCGGCGCGGGCGTCGCCCGCGCGCTGGCCTGGGCGCTCGACGTGCCGGCGATCGGCGTGCACCACATGGAAGGCCATTTGCTGGCGCCGCTGATGGAGGACGACGCGCCGGCGCCGCCGTTCGTCGCGCTGCTGGTCTCGGGCGGGCATACGCAACTGGTCGCGGTCGATGCGATCGGCGCCTACCGGTTGCTCGGCGAGACCCTGGACGACGCCGCGGGCGAGGCCTTCGACAAGACCGCCAAGCTGATGGGCCTGCCGTATCCCGGCGGCCCGCAGTTGGCCGCGCTGGCGCAGACCGGCACGCCCGGCGCATTCCGCTTCTCGCGGCCGATGACCGACCGGCCCGGCCTGGACTTCAGCTTCAGCGGCCTGAAGACCCAGGTGCTGTTGGCCTGGCAGAACAGCGACCGCAGCGAGTCGACCCGCGCCGACATCGCGCGCGGCTTCGAGGACGCGGTCGTTGACACGTTGGCGATCAAATGCGCGCGCGCGCTCGACGCGACCGGGTGCACCACGCTCGTTGTCGCCGGCGGCGTCGGCGCGAACCTGCGCCTGCGCGACAAGTTGCAGGCCGATGCCACGCGCCGCGGCGGTCGGGTGTGCTTCCCGCGCCCGGCGCTGTGTACCGACAACGGCGCGATGATCGCCTTCGCCGGCGCCCTGCGTTTGCAGGCCGGCCAGCACGGCGACGCGGCGGTGCGCGTGGTGCCGAGGTGGGACATGGCGCAGCTGCCGCCGGTGCGCCGTGCTTCGTGATGGTGGTGCGAAACGTCCGATGACCGCGAGCGTCGCGCCCCAGCGACCAGACACTCGCTAAGCTGTCGCCCGCTGTTGTGCTTGCCTCATCACCCTGCCACGGATCATCCCTCCCGACCCTATGGACAAAGTCTTCATCGAAGGCCTCGAGATCGAGGCGCTGATCGGCATCTACGACTGGGAGCGGCGCATCCGCCAACCGCTGGTGTTCGATGTCGAGATGGCGTTCGACAACCGCGTGCCCGCGGCGAGCGACGATATCGCGCGCACGCTCGACTACAAGGCCGTCAGCAAGCGGCTGATCGACTATGTCGGTGCGTCGGAATTCGGCCTGGTCGAAACCCTGGCCGAGCGCTGCGCAGCGCTCGTGATCGATGAGTTCAATGTCGGTTGGGTACGATTGAAGCTCAGCAAGCCGGGTGCGGTGCGTGGTGCACGCGCGGTCGGCGTGATCATCGAACGCAGTCGCCAGGGCTGATCCGCGGGTCCTGGCGCCGCCGCGGAGACGCGGCCGCTACAGGAGAATCCCGCACGATGCAGCCCCATCTCGAACGACTCAGCGACCTGCTGGCGCCCTATCCCTGGGCCTACAGCGCCACCGTGCTGGCCGCCCTGTGCCTGCTGGCATGGCTGGCGAACTTCATCACCAAGCGCATCCTGCTGCGCGGCCTGGGCACCGTCCTGCGGCGCACCTCGCTCGGCGGCGCGCAGCACGACCGCCAAGTGCGCCTGCGCGTGATCCCGCGACTGGCCAACATCGTGCCGGCGCTGGTGATTTCGGCCGGCATCACGGTGGTGCCCGACCTGCCGCCGCAACTGGTGCTGATCGTCGAGCGGCTGTGCCAGATCTTCGTCGTGGTGACGATCGCGCTGGCCGTCTCGCGCGCGCTCGACGTGGTCAACCACAACTACGAGCGCCGCCCCGACGCGCACAACAAGCCGATCAAGGGCTATCTGCAGGTGGCCAAGATCGTGATGTTCGTGCTGGTGGGCATCTCGGTGATCGCCACGCTGATCGGTGCGAAGTTCCTGCACATCGTCACCGGCCTGGGCGCGATGACCGCGGTGCTGATGCTGATCTTCCAGGACACCATCCTGTCGCTGGTGGCCAGCGTGCAGATCAGCAACGACGGCCGTGTGCGCATCGGCGACTGGATCGAGATGCCCAGCCAGAATGCTGATGGCGACGTCATCGACATCGCGCTGCACACCATCACCGTGCGCAACTTCGACCGCACCGTGACCACGGTGCCGACCAAGCAGTTGGTCAGCGATGCGTTCAAGAACTGGCGACCGATGTCGGAGGGCGGTGGACGCCGGATCAAGCGCGCGCTGTATCTCGACCAGCGCAGCGTGCGGTTTTTGGCGGCCGACGAGATCGCGCGCTTCCGCCGTTTCGTGCTGCTCGACGCCTATCTCGACCGCAAGGACCAGGAGCTGTCGGACTGGAACACCGCGCTGGCCGCGCGCGGCGCCGAGCCGGTGAACCATCGCCGGGTCACCAACCTGGGTACCTTCCGCGCCTACGTCGAGCACTACCTGCGCCATCATGCCGGCATCAACCAGGATCTGACGCTGCTGGTACGCCAGCTCCAGCCCACCGAGACCGGACTGCCGCTGGAGATCTACTGCTTTACCGCCGACACCAACTGGACGGTCTACGAGGGTATCCAGGCTGACATCTTCGACCATCTGCTGGCGATCCTGCCCGAGTTCGACCTGCGGGTGTTCCAGGCCCGCAGCGACGCGCCGATGGACGTGCGCCTGCAAGGCGGGCCGAGGGCAATCGAGGGCCCGGCCGAGGCGGCGCCGGCGCTGGAGGAGACGCGCCCCCGCTGACCAGAAGCGGGCGATGCGCGATCATGGCGCTCCCCACAGGAGCGCCACCATGGCCATCGCCTGCCTGAGCCTCGGCAGCAACCTCGATCCCGAACGGCACCTGCGCGCCGCAGTGGACGCGCTGCGCGCCCGCTTTCCCGCGCTCGTCGTCTCGCAGGCCTACCGCTTTCCGGCGGTGGGCTACGACGGCGCCGATTTCCTCAATGCCGCCGCGACCATCGAGACCGACCTGCCGCCCGACGCCCTCAACGTCTGGCTGCACGCGCTCGAGGACGCGCACGGGCGCGATCGCAGTGGTCCGCGCTACAGCGACCGCACGCTGGACATCGACATCGTGCTCTACGACGACCGGGTGCTGACCGGCGCCGGGAACCTGCGCATCCCGCGCGACGAACTGCGCCATGCTTTTGTGCTCAAGCCGCTGGCCGAGATCGCGCCCGACCTGCGCCACCCGGTCGATGGCCGCACGCTCGCGCAGCTGTGGGCCGCCCATCCCGACCACGACACGACGTTCGCGCGCATCGACGCGCTGGCCGCCTGCCGCGTCTGAAGGTGTGTCGCGCGGCGGAAGCCGTTGCGCGGCCGCCGCGCCGTGGCCGGGTCAGAGCGACGCGAGCCGCGGGTGCCTGCGTTCAACGCGCCAACTGCACGCGGTCGCGGCTGGCCGGCTTGGCCTCGTACAGCGCGTGGTCGGCCCGTTGCAACAGGGTGTCGGCATCTTCGCCGGCCTGGTGGGCAGCTACGCCGATGCTGACCGGCGGGCGCAATGCGTCGAAGTCGGCCAGTGCGGTGCAAAAGCGCGTGCGGATCCGCTCCGCCACCCGCAGCGTGATCGCGGCATCGGTGCCTGGCAGGGCGACGGCGAAGCGGTCAAGAACAGGCGCGGTGACGATCGCCGTTGCGGTCGCGAGCCGCCGGCCCAAGCGGGTGGCCTCGCCCAGCCAAGACTGGCCGAGCGGATGCACCGTGCGCCGACAATGCACGCGGGACGGGCCGGGTCACAGCATGCGACCGCCGTCGACGTGGAGCACCTCGCCGGTACTGAAGCCGGCGCCGCGCAGCAGCCAGCCGACCGCCTCGGCGATGTCCTCGACCCGCCCCTGCCGGCGCAGCGGGGTCGCCTCGAGGATGCGCGCGCGCAACTCGGGATCGCCGCCGTCCTCCGGCCACAGGATCGCCCCCGGCGCGACTGCGTTGACCCGCACTTGCGGCGCCAGCGCGACCGCCAGGCCACGGGTCAGCCCGAGCAGCGCCGCCTTCGACGCCGCGTAGGCGACCAGGTCGGCGCGCGGGCGTTCGGCGTAGAGGTCGACGATGTTGACGATCGCACCGTCGGCGCGGCGCAGGTGCGGGGCGGCGGCGCGTGCGAGCAGGAACGGCGCGCGGGCATTGACCGCCATCAGCGCATCGAATGCGGCCGCGTCGCTGTCCTCCAGCGGCGCCGGCGTGAAGATCGCGGCGTTGTTGACCAGGGCATCGAGCCGCCCGAAGCGGGCCATCGTCGCAGCGACGAGCGCGGCTGGGGCGTCGGCATCGGCCAGATCGGCCTGGACCACGGCGGCGCTGCCCGGGCGCTCGGCGTCGAGCGTGGCCGCCAGCGCGTCGGCATCGGCGCGCGAAGCATTGCAATGCAGCGCGACGTCGTGGCCGTGCGCATGCAGATGGCGGGCGATCGCGGCGCCGAGGCGGCGCGCGGCGCCGGTGATCAGCACGACGGGGCGTGGGGTGTCCATGCGGGCTCCTGACAGCCCGCGTGCAGCAGGCTCGGTATGCTGTGCATTGTGACCGCCAAGCCCCATCCATGTCCGCTCCCCCCATCTCCGAAGAAGCCCTCGCCCACAGCGAACGCCTGCGCGCGGCGATTCGTGCGCTGATCGCCGACGCCGGCGGCGCGATTCCGTTCTGGAAGTTCATGGAGCTGGCGCTGTATGCGCCGGGCCTGGGCTACTACAGCGCCGGCGCGACGAAGTTCGGCGCTGCCGGCGACTTCGTCACCGCGCCCGAGCTCGGCAGTCTGTTCGCCGAATGCATCGCCGAGGCGATTGCGCCGGTGCTGCGCGAGATCGGCGGCGACGCCCAACTGCTGGAGGTCGGCGGTGGCAGCGGCGCGTTCGCCGCCGATGCGCTCGTGCACCTGGCCGCGCTCGATGCAGTGCCGGCCCGCTACGCGATCCTCGAGCCCAGCGCGGACCTGCGCGAGCGCCAGCGCACGCATCTGGCCGCGCGGCTGCCGGCCGCGCTGTTCGCGCGCGTGCATTGGCTCGACGGCCCGATGCCCGACGACTGGAGCGGCGTGCTGTTCGCCAACGAGGTCGTCGATGCGCTGCCCACGCCGCGGTTCGCAGTGCAGGGTGGGGAGATCCACGAGGAGTACGTCATCGTCGCCGACGATGGCGGCTTTGCGACCGCGCTGCGCCCGGCCGATGCGCTGCTGGCGCCGGCGGTGCGGCACATCGAGCGCCAGCGCGGCGCGCCGCTGCCCGAGGGCTACCGCTCCGAACTGCTGCCGCAACTGCCCTACTGGGTACAGGCGGTGGCCGGCGGCCTGCGACGCGGCGCGATGCTGTTCGTCGACTACGGCTACCCGCGCAGTGAGTACTACCGCGACGACCGCAGCGACGGCACCCTGCGCGCTTTCCACCGTCACCGGGTGTCGCCGGATGTGCTCGCGCTGCCGGGCCTTCAGGACCTGACCGCTTCGGTCGACTTCACCGCGCTGGCCGAGGCGGGCACCGGGGCCGGATTCGAATTCGCCGGTTACTGCACCCAGGCCTCGTTGCTGCTGGGCAATCGCCTGGATGCGCGCCTGGCCGCGCACGAAGCCCAGGCCGCCGACGAAGTCGCTCGCTACGCCCTGCGCCAGCAGGTCAAGAAGCTGACGTTGCCCGGCGGCATGGGCGAGGCGTTCCAGGCGATCGGCTTTGCCCGCGACGTCGACTTCGAACACGCCTTCCTGGTCGGCGATCTGAGCCACCGGCTGTGAGTCACGCCACGGGGCCGTGCGCGCGCCGCAGCGCACTTAAGCCGCTGCGCCGGCCGTGGCTGTGGTGCGGGCTGTGGATCGCGGCGATCGCGACTGTCGTCGTGCTGTCGCTGGTGCCATCGGTGCCGATGCCCGATGTGCCCGATGGCGACAAGCTCGGGCATTTTCTGGCCTACGCGGCGCTGGCGGCGGCCGCAGTCCAGCTCTACGCGCGCTGGCCCTCGCTGCTCGGCGCCGGCCTGGGTCTGGTGCTGCTGGGGATCGGACTGGAATTCGCGCAAGGCGCGCTGACCCAGACCCGCATGCAGGACCCGGCCGACGCGCTTGCCAACACGCTGGGTGTGATCGCGGGCCTGGCGACCCGGCTCACGCCACTGCGCGACCTGCTGCTGCGCATCGACGGCCGGCGCCCGTAGTCCGGGCACCGGCCGCGTGCTGCGTCAGCGCGGCTGCAGTGTCACTGCGTCGACGACCCACGTCGTCGGCCGCGTATCGCCGGTGAAGCGCAGGCACAGGTCGGTGGCGCGCCGCGAGGCCAGTGCGCGGGTGTCGAGCGGGACGTCGAGAGTCAGGAAGCCGTCGGCATCGGGCGCCGCCGGCAGCGGCACCGTCGCCAGCACCGGGCCGTCGCAGCCCTCGCCCTGGACCTGCAGCTCGCCATGCGCGGTGCGTGCCGGCAGGAACGTGCGGTGCGGCTCGTCGTGGGCGAGCTGGAACGCATAGGGCATGCGCCCGGCGCGCACCGTCATTCGGTCGATGTCGCCCAGGTCCGCCGCTGGCCACAGCCAGCAGGGGTGGAAGATCGTCACGTTGAAGATCGCGCGCTCGCCGGTCAGCGGACCGTCGTCCTCGAGCCGCAGCAGCAGGCGCCCGACATCGGGGCAGACCGCCAGCTCGGCGTTGTGGCGGGTCAACAGCGAGGTCGCATCGACGGCGTGGGTCGTGGCCGGGGCCAGCGGCGTGCCGTCGGCGGCGAACGCGGCCGCACGCAGCTGCACCGGCAGGCGCAGATCGAGTGGCGCGACATAGCGCGGCGAGCCGGCATCCGGACTGCTGCCGTCGAGGGTGTAGCGGATCGGGTACCCCAACGGATTGCGTAAGGTCACCCGCGCAGTGCCGTCGCGGCGGTCGCCGTCGATCGTCGCCAGCGCCTGGAACGGCGTCTGCGCGTAGGCGATGTCCAGCGCGCGGTAGCGCCGCAGCTGCACCGGCAGGCGTGCCAGGAAATCGGCGTAGTCGCGCGCCTCCACGGGCGACCAAGCGGTTTCGGCGAGCGCTGCCATGCGCGGGAACAAGTTGTGCTGCAGGCGCGCGAAGCTGCGGGTGTGCTCGGTCCACATGTTCGCCTGCACGCCGAGGATGTGATGGCGCTGCGCCTCCGGCAGCGCGGAGGGCACCGGCTCAAACCGGTAGACCTGCTCGAGCGTGACCATCGACGGGCGGCCCGGTGGCTCGTCAGGGGCGTCGGTCTGCAGGTAGTCCAGGTACAGGTCTGAGGACGGGCTCATCACCACGTCGTGGCCGAGCGCGGCGGCCGCGAGGCCGCCCTCGATCCCGCGCCACGACATCACCGTCGCCTCCGGCGGTAGGCCGCCCTCAAGGATCTCGTCCCAGCCGATCAGGCGACGGCCGTGCGTGGACAGGAAACGCTCCATGCGACCGATGAAATGGCTCTGCAGCTGCGCCTCGTCGCGCACACCGAGTTCGCGCATGCGCTGCTGCACCCGTGGTGAGGCCTCCCATTGGTCCTTGACCGCCTCGTCGCCGCCGACGTGCACGTAGCGGCCCGGGAACAGCTCGACCACCTCGGCCAGCACATTTTCCAGAAACGTGAAAGTAGATTCTTCGACGTTGAACAGCGTGCGGTTGACGCCCCATTCGGCGAGCACCGGCACCGGGGTGTCGAGCACACCGAGCTCGGGGTAAGCCGCGACCGCAGCCTGTGCATGGCCCGGACCGTTGATCTCCGGCACGACCTCGATATGAAGCGCGGAGGCGTAGGCGACGACGTCGCGGATCTGGTCCTGGGTGTAGTAGCCGCAATAAGGCACCGGCTCGCCGGTGGCCGGATCGACGCCGCCGTCGCCGGCCGGGATGCGGCAGCCGCCGACTTCGGCCAGGCGCGGGTAGCGCTTGATCTCGATGCGCCAGCCCTGGTCGTCGGTCAGGTGCCAATGGAAGACATTGAGCTTGTGCATCGCCATCGCATCGAGCACGCGCTTGATCTCATCGACGCTCTGGAAATGCCGCGCCGAATCGAGCATGAGCCCGCGCCAGCCGAAGCGCGGGGCATCGTCGATGCGCAGCGCCGGCAGGGTCATCGTCTCGCCCTGGGCCTGCGCGACCAATTGCCACAGCGTCGTCGCGCCGTGGAACAGGCCGCGTGCATCGGCGGCGCGTACCACGATGCCGTCCGGCGCGATCTCCAGCGCATAGCCTTCGGGCGCCTCGGGCGAGACCGCCGGATCGAGCACGAAAGAGATCGCACCAGGCGCCGGGCCGCCGCCCGTGGGCGTGGCCAGGTGCAGAGCGTTGGATTCGGCGGCCAGCGCGGCAAACCGGCGCGCCGCCTGCTGCGCGGCCTCGCCGTCGGCGTGCAGCGGTGTGGTCGCGTTGAGATCGAAACCGCCGTCGCCGGTGACAAGGCGAGCCGGCGCGGGAATCAGGGCCGGGGCCGCGACCACCTCATGCGGCCGTTGCGGGCGGGGCGCGCAGGCCGCCAGCAGGGCGGCGGCGGCCAGGCCGAGCGCGACGGCGGGCAGGCGCGGGATCAAGCGAAATGGCATGCGCGGTATTCCATGAGAAATGCGCGGCGCCGGACGAATGCGACGCCGCCGGTGCGGACCGGAGGCCCGCAGGCGATGCGGGCGCGCCGTGCCCGGTGGACCCGGACGCGGCGCGCCTGCGCGCTCAGAACTTGAAGCGGAAGTTGAGGTAGTACTGCCGGCCGTTGGAGTAGAACGCGTACGGCAGGTAACCGGCGGTGGTTTGCGTGTAGTACTTGTGGTCGGGGTTGTTGAGGTTGAGGCCTTCGAGCGTGACGGTGAGCCAGTCGCTGGCCTTGAAGCCGAGCGAGGCCGACAGCGTGCCGAAGTCGTCCTGGTAGAACGCGTCGGTGCGGCTGACCCCGGCGTAGAACGCATCGCGGAAGGTGTAGCTGACGCGGGCGTTGAAGCGCTCGTTCTCGAAGTAACCCGACAGGTTGTAGGTGTTTTCGGACGTGCCGTTGAGCGGGCGGCCGCCCTCGGCATAGCCGTCGGCGTAGGTGTAGTTGGCCGCGACGCCGAAATGCTCGCCAATCGGCTGCTCGTACGTCAGCTCCACGCCCTTGACCTTGCCGTTGCTGTTGATCGGCATCGAGACCAGGTAGTCGGCGTACACGTCCCGGCCGGCCTCGACGCTTGCGGCCTGGTCCTTGTACTGGATCGTGGTGGTGCCGAAGTTGACGTAGTCGTCCAGATCCATCCGGAACAGGCTGGCGGCGAGCAGCGCGCGCGGCGCGAAGTACCACTCCAGCGACAGATCGAGGTTGGTCGAGACGATCGGCGACAGGTACGGATTGCCGCCGCTGCCGGTGTGAGTCAGGTCGTCGAGCGCCAGTGTGCCCGACAGCGCCGAGAAGTCCGGACGGGTCATCGTGCGCGAAGCCGCGAAGCGCGCGACCACATCGTCGGTGATGTCGAGCTTGAGGTTCAGGCTCGGCAGCAGCTTGCTGTAGTTGTTCTCGTCGCGCACCGGCAGGTAGGCACCGAAGTCGGAGCCGGTGATCGCGCCGGGGACATCGTCGGGCGAGGCCACCGACTGGTTGTAGCTCACGTCGGTATCGGTCTTGACGTAGCGCAGGCCGATGTTGCCGCTCCAGCGATCGCCTTCGAAGTTGGCCTGCACGTACGCGGCGCGCACGCGTTCCTTGACGCCGTAGACACCGGAGAAGTCGAAACGGCCCACCGGATCGCGGTTGGCGAAGTTGGCGTTGAGCTCGGCCAGCTGTTGGGGCGTGTAGTACCAGATGCCGCCGGGCACGCCGCCGCCGATGCCGTTACCGAAGTCGCCGGGGAAGTGGCCGCCCGGCGTTGGGTAGGCGTCGAAGTTCTGCCAGTCACTGGCCCAGTTCGGGCCCTGGCCGATCTGTCGGTCGTTGCGGCGTTCGTGTTCGGCGTGGCGCACACCGAAGTCCAGCGACGACAGCACGCGGCCGACGTAGAGCTCACCGTCGGCAGAGAACCAGTCCTCGTCATCGCGTACGTCGATCGCCTGGCTGCCGAAGATCCAGCCGAACTGCGGCAGGTGCGTGCCGGTGGTGTTGTCGCCGCCCAGCGACCAGTCGATCGGGTGGCCCAGGCCATGCATCTGCCAGCTGGCGCCGGCGTTGCCGGCCACGCCGGTCTCGATCACGTCCTGGGTCGGGCTCTGGCCGCGGCCGCGGGTGGTACCGGCCTGGACCTTGATGCCCAGCGCATCGCTGGCCTGCCAGTCGGCGTCGAGCGCGATGTACTTCGATTCGGAGCCCGCGCCGGGGCGCGAGATCATGTCGTAGACGCCGTAGGGCGTGACCGTGTCGCTGGTCACCGGCGCGTAGGTGGCCTGGGTCAGTACGCCGTTGCGCACCACGTAGCCCGGCTCGGGCGCCTGGCCGTTGACGAACTGGCTGCCCCACATCATGAAATTGCGGTTGAAGTTGTCGGCTTCGAGCTTGGAGTAGAAGGCGTTGAGGCCGAGGGTGAGGGTGTCGGAGGCCTTGACCTCGATGTCGACCACACCGCCCTTGCGCTCGCGCTCCTGCTCGAACAGCACTGCGCCGAGCAGGTTGGGATAGAGCACGCCTGCAAGGTCCGGGTTGGTCGCCGCGACCGCGGAATCGGCGCCGATGACGCCGTAGCCGCCCACGACCTCCTGGCCGTCGCGGCGCAGGTGGCGCTTCTGGTGGAAGCCCTGGACCATCACACCGACGTTGCCGGCATCGTTCTTCCAGTTGAACAGCGCGCTGATCTGCGGATCGGTCTCGCCCGGCAGGTCGGCGTGGACCGCGCCCACCGACAATTCGGCGGTGAACGGCTGCGGGAACTGCAGCGGGCTGCGGGTGACGATGTTGACCGAGCCGGCGGTGCCGCCCTCGACCAGCTTGGCCTGCGCAGTCTTGTAGACCACAACCTGGTCCACGATCTCGGCCGGCAGCAGCGAGTAGCTGACGCTGCGGCCGACGTTCGCGGTCTGGCTGAGCACGAACCAGTCGCCGGTCCCGATGGTGTGGCCGTTGACCAGGGTCTGGGTCAGGCTGGGATTGGTGCCGCGCAGGCTCACCCGGTCGGCTTCGTCGAAGCCGCCCTCGCTGGCGCTCGAAGAGCTGATGTTGACGCCGGGCAGACGTTGCAGCGCGTCGGCGACGTTCTTGGCCGGCAGCTTGCCGATGTCTTCGGCCGACACTGCCTCGACATGCGACTGCGCCTCGCGCTTGGTGTCGAGCGACTTCTCCAGGCTGCCGCGGATGCCGGTCACCACGACCCGGTCCAGATCGGTGGCCGCGTCCGACGTGGGGGCCGTCTGTTGTGCCTGGGCCTGCGCGGCGACGCACAGCCCCAGCGTGATCGCGGCCGAAAGCACTGATTTACGGGTGTTCATGGTGGTCCCCATCGCTGATGTGAGTGGCGCCGCGGCGGCCGTCGTGCCGTCGCGTGCGTACCTGTACCGGCGTACCCCACTGCCTGGCCGCACCGCGCGCGCCCCAAGGGCGCGTCGCGACACGACGTTTTCCCGACCCGCGCGCCGCCGGCGACGCGTCAGTCGAGCCGGTCGAGATACCAGCTGGCGGCGCCGATGACGCCCAGCTGCCCGTGCTCGACCAGATTCACGGGAATGCGTTCGAGCGCTTCGCGCATCGGCGCCTTGTCGAGGAACCGAGCGACGAAGTCGCTGCCCATCAGGTAGTCGCGGATCTGCGGCAGGATCCCGCCCGCCAGGTAGATGCCGCCGTGCGCGCCGTAGAGCAGCGCCATGTCGCCGATCGTGCTGCCGAGCAGGCCGCAGAAGGCATCCAGCGTCGCGCGCGCCTGCGCGTCGTCACCGGCGATCGCCGCCGCGGTGATCGCGCCCGGGGTCGTGTGGATTGGCGTGACGCCCTGCAGCGCGCACACCGCGCGGTAGAGATTGAGCAGGCCCGGGCCCGAGAGCGCGTGCTCGATCGGCACGTGGCTGCGGCCGCGCTGCAGTTCGCGCAGCAGCGCCTGTTCGCCGGCATGGCCGGTGGTCAATGCCGCCTGCCCGGCCTCTGTGGCCAGCACGACCGGGCCGTGCGCAGTCGGGATGCGCACCGCGGCGCCCAGGCCAGTGCCCGGTCCGACGATCAGCATCGGTCCCGGCGCAGCGGCATCGGGGCCGGTCAGGCGCACTACTTCGCTGGCGTCGACCTGGGCGGCAGCATGGGCGACGGCCTCGAAATCGTTGACCAGGCGGAAATCCCGGAAGCCCAACTGCGCGCGGATGCGCTCGAGCGAGATCGGCCACGGCAGGTTGGCGGTGATCACGGTGCCGTCGCCCAGGGCGTAGCCGGCGCTGGCGATCGCGCCGGCATCGACCCGGCGCCCCGGCAGCGTCGCCAGGAACTCCTCGACGATCTCCGCCAGACCCGGATAGGCCGCGCACGCGTACTTGCGGTACTCGAGCACGCGCACCGGACGCGCGGCATCGCCGGTGGCTTCGACCAGGGCGATGCGCACGTGGGTCCCGCCGACGTCGGCGGCAATGAAGGCCTCGTGCGCGGCGTGGCGATGGGCGGTCGACGAGAGGGTGGGGGTTGCAGCCACGGAAGCTCCGGAGGGGAAGGGCGCCATACGATGACAGCCGCTGCCAGATGCGACGGAGTGTCGGCATGTCATGACAACGATGTCAACGATTCGCGCGTCGAGAGTCGATCGGCGGCTTGGATCCTTCACACTTTTGCAACAATCGGCGGCATCCGCGCGAACGAACGCGATACGCGCGTCGAATCAGCAGCTTCCGGGGGCGGGCAGGGCAGAAGATCGATCGCTGGATGCCGCAATGCAGCACGCGTTTCGCGCGGAAGTTGAGGCATGATGCGGACGCCGGGTAGCGTCCGGCCTGGATTGATGACAACGTTGGTACTCGATGTCCGGTCTGCGGCAATGCCGCGCCGGTCCTGCAGTCCCGTCCGCCGGAGCGCTCCCTGATGTCTGCGATCGCGACACCGTATGCCCGCCCGAGTCACGCGACTTCGATCGCGATCATGGGCCTGCTGTTCTTCATCATCGGCTTCTTCACCTGGGTCAACGGCCCGCTGATCGCGTTCGTGCAACTGGCCTTCGAACTCGACGAGGTGAACGCCTTCCTGGTGCTGATGGTGTTCTACCTGTCGTACTTCTTCCTCGCGCTGCCCGCGGCCTGGGTGCTGCGCCGGACCGGCATGAAGAAGGGCCTGGCACTGAGCCTGTTCGTGATGGCCGCTGGTGCGATGCTGTTTGGCGAGTTCTCGACCCAGCGCTGGTACGCCGGTGCGCTGTCGGGGCTGTTCGTGATGGGCAGCGGACTGGCGCTGCTGCAGACCGCAGTCAACCCATACGTGAGCATCCTGGGGCCGATCGAGAGCGCGGCGCGGCGCATCGCGCTGATGGGCATCTGCAACAAGGTCGCCGGCATCCTGGCGCCGGTGGTGCTGGGCACGGTGGTACTGCATGGCATGGGCGATCTCAGCGCGCAGGCCGCCGCGGCCGATGCCGCTGGACGCGCGCAGTTGCTGGGCGAGTTCGCCGCCAAGATCCATCTGCCTTATCTGGTCATGGCTGGCGTGCTGATGCTGGTCGCGCTGGGCGTGCTGTTCTCGCCGCTGCCCGAACTGCGGCCGGCCGAGGCCAACGCTGCGGCCGAGCCGGGCGAGGGCGCGCGCGTGCGTGGGCTGTTCCAACTGCCGCACCTGTGGCTGGGCGTGCTGTGCCTGTTCCTCTACGTCGGTGTGGAGGTGCTGGCCGGGGACGCGATCGGCACCTACGGCAACGGCTTCGACCTGCCGCTGGACCGGACCAAGTTCTTCACCTCGTTCACCCTCGGCGCGATGCTGCTCGGCTACGTGGCCGGTCTGGTCGCGATTCCGCGATTCGTCAGCCAGGAACGCTACCTGGGCATTTCGGCGGTACTGGGCATCGTGTTCTCGGCCGGCGCGTTCCTGAGCCACGGCTACGTCGCAGTGGGCTTCGTCGCCGCGCTCGGGTTTGCCAACGCGATGATGTGGCCGGCGATCTTCCCGCTGGCGATCAAGGGCCTGGGCCGGCTGACCGAGACCGGTTCGGCGCTGCTGATCATGGGCATCGCCGGTGGCGCGATCGTGCCGCAGCTGTTTGCGGTGCTCAAACAGCACTACGATTTCCAGTTGGTGTTTCTGGCGCTGACCCTGCCGTGCTACCTGTACATCCTGTACTACGGTCTGCGCGGGCATCGCGCCGGCCACGCGGCGCGCCGGGCTGCGCGATGATGGCGGCCTGAGAGAATGCCGGAGCCGGACGTGCGCAAACCCACCATCAAGGATGTCGCCGAGCGGGCCAAGGTCTCGCTCAAGACCGTCTCGCGGGTGATCAACAACGAGCCGTCGGTGCTGCAGGCCACCCGCGCGCGGGTGCTGCACGCGATCGCCGAGCTCGACTACGAGCCCGATCCGTCGGCGCGTAACCTGCGCAGCGCGACTTCGTTCGTGATCGGGCTGATCTACGACAACCCCAACCCGTACCACATCATCGGCGTGCAGAACGGCGTGCTCGCCGCGTGCCGGGAAACCGGCTTCGGCTTGCAGATCCATCCCTGCGATGCGAGCTCGCCGCTGCTGGTCGAGGAACTGGTGGAGTTCGTGCGGCGATCGCGACTGGCCGGCCTGGTGCTGACCGCGCCGATGTCCGAGCGGCGCGAACTGA
The DNA here is from genome assembly GCF_022637415.1 of Luteimonas sp. S4-F44. Taxonomy (NCBI): domain Bacteria; kingdom Pseudomonadati; phylum Pseudomonadota; class Gammaproteobacteria; order Lysobacterales; family Lysobacteraceae; genus Luteimonas; species Luteimonas sp. S4-F44. The sequence goes on along the minus strand of NZ_CP093340.1, from coordinate 3,255,389 downwards.
TCGACGCGCTGACCGAACGCGGCATCCGCCTGGTGCGCATCATCGCCGCCACCGAGGACCCGCGTGACGGCCATCCCTGTGTGTTCGTCGACGACCGCGACGCCGCCTACGAGATCACCGAGCATTTGATCCAGCTCGGCCACCAGCGCATCGGTTTTCTTTGGGGCGGGCCGCAGCACCATTCCAGCGGCGAGCGCCACGCCGGCTACGAGGCCGCGCTCAAGGACTACGGCATTCCGCACGACAAGCACCTGGTGGTGCCCGGCGACTACACCTTCGACGACGGCTTCCGCGGCGCGCGTCGGCTGCTGGCGCTGCGCGACCCGCCGACCGCGATCTTCGGCTCCAACGACGAGATCGCCGCCGGCGTGCTGGCCGCCGCCAAGTCGGCCGGCATGCACGTGCCCTTTGATCTGTCGATCGCCGGCTTCGAGGACAGCCCGTTCTCGCGTCAGTCGTGGCCGCCGCTGACCACCGCCAAGCAGGCCACCGAGGACATCGCGCGGCAGGCCGCGCGGATGCTGATCGCCAGCCTGCGCGAGGACGCCGATGCCGTCGCCGCGCAGGCCACCCACAACCAGGGCTTCGTGCCGCAGCTGGTGGTGCGCGGGTCCACCGCGCCGATGCGACCGCGGCCGACGCCGTCACCGGGACCCGAGGATGCTCCACACGACTGAGGCGCCGCGCGACGCGGCCAACACCTGGATGTTCCGCGAGGCCGCGCAGGCGCCGGACGTCGTCGCCGCGCAGTTCGCGCGCAACGCCGACACCGTCGATGCGCTGGTTGAAGCGCTCGTCGCGCGCCCGCCGCCGTTCGTGGTGACCTGCGCGCGCGGCAGTTCCGACCACGCCGCGACCTACGCCAAATACCTGTTCGAGACGCGCTTAGGGATCGTCACCGCATCGGCCTCGCCGTCGGTCGGCTCGGTGTATGCCGCGCCGCAGCGCATGCACGGCGCGCTGTTCATCGCGATCTCGCAATCGGGCCGCAGCCCCGATCTGCTGCGCAACGCCGAGGCCGCGCGTGCGGCCGGCGCGTACGTGGTCGCGCTGGTCAACGTCGAGGATGCGCCGCTGGCGCAGCTCGCCGACACTGTGCTGCCGCTGCATGCCGGCCCCGAGCGCAGCGTCGCGGCGACCAAGAGCTATCTGGCCTCGCTGTCGGCGCTGCTGCAGCTCACCGCGCACTGGCAGCGGGCCGCCAGCGGCGACACCGCGCTGGCCGCGGCGCTACCGGCGCTGCCCGAGGCGATGCGCGCGGCCTGGGCCTGCGACTGGTCGCCCTTGGTCGAGGGCCTGGCCAATGCGCGCAACCTGTTCGTGCTCGGTCGCGGCACCGGTCTGGGCGCGGCGCAGGAGGCGGCGCTGAAGTTCAAAGAGACCTGCGGCCTGCACGCCGAGGCCTACAGCGCCGCCGAGGTCCGCCACGGGCCGATGGCGCTCGTCGGCCCCCGGTTCCCGGTACTGCTGCTGGCCCAGCCCGACGGCACCGACGCTGGCACGCGTGCGGTCGCCGACGAGTTCCGCGGCCGTGGCGCGGACGTGTGGCTGGCCGCGCCCGGTGGCGATCTACCGGTTGCCGCGGCGCCCGAACCGGCCTGCGCGCCGCTGCTGGCAGTGCAGAGCTTTTATCGCGCGGCCAATGCGCTGTCGCTGCGGCGTGGCTTCGATCCCGATGTCCCGCCGCATCTCAACAAGGTCACGGAGACCGTCTGATGGCCCTCGCCTTGGTCAATGGCCGCGTGTTGACCGACGCCGGCTTCCGCGACGACATCGCGGTGCTGGTCGAGGGCGCGCGCATCGCCGCGCTGCTCGCGCACGACGACCCGAAGCTGCGCGAGGTCGAGCGTCACGACCTCGACGGGTTGCATCTGTTGCCTGGCTTCGTCGATGCCCAGGTCAACGGCGGCGGCGGCGTGCTGTTCAACAACGCGCCGACCGTCGAGGCGATCGCCACGATCGCCGCCGCGCACCGGCGCTTCGGCACGACCGCGCTGCTGCCGACGCTGATCAGCGACGATGTCGAAGTGATGCGCGAAGCGATCGCGGCAGTGGACGCGGCGATCGCCGCCGGCGTGCCCGGCGTGATCGGCATCCACCTGGAAGGTCCCTACATCGCGCCCGAGCGCCGCGGCACCCACGATGCCGGCAAGTTCCGGGTGCCCGGTGCCGACGAGATCGCGCTGGCGACCTCGCTGCGCGGCGGTGTCACCCTGGTCACGCTGGCGCCCGAACGCGTGCCGGCCGACACCGTGCGTGCGCTGGTCGCCGGCGGCGCGATCGTCGCCGCCGGGCACACCGCGGCGACCTGGGCGCAGGCGCGCGCGGGCCTGGAAGCGGGCATCCGCGGCTTCACCCATCTCTACAACGCGATGTCGCCGCTGCAGGGGCGCGAGCCGGGCGCGGTCGGCGCCGCGCTCGAAGACCGCAAGGCTTGGTGCGGGATCATCGTCGACGGCGCGCATGTGCATCCGGCCAGCCTGCGCATCGCACTGGCCGCCAAGCCACGCGGCAAGGTGTTCCTGGTCACCGATGCGATGCCCCCGGTCGGCGCCGACCACCCCGACTACGTGCTCTATGGCGAGACGATCACTGCCGTCGACGGCGTGGTGCGCAACGCCGCCGGTGCGCTCGCCGGCTCGGCGCTCGACATGATGGCGGCGGTGCGCAATACCGTGCGCACGCTCGACGTGCCGCTGGACGAAGCGGCGCGGATGGCGGCGACCTATCCGGCGCAGTTCCTCGGCCTCGACGACCGGCTGGGCCGCATCGCGCCCGGCCTGCGCGCGGACTTCGCGCTGGTCGACGACACGCTGTCGCTGCGCGGGACCTGGATCGGTGGCGCGGTTGGCTGACATGGCCGCGCGGCCCGCGCGGCTGACCAGCGTCGATGCGCTGCGCGGCATCGCGGTCGCCGCGATGTTGCTGGTCAACACGCCCGGCGACTGGGACCACGTCTACGCGCCACTGCGGCATGCGGCCTGGCACGGCTGCACGCTGGCCGACCTGGTATTCCCGACCTTCCTGTTCGTGGTCGGTGTGTCGATCGCGTTGTCGCTGTCGCCCCGGCGGGAGGCAGGGGCCGATGTCGCCCGGCTGCGTCGCAGCGTACTCGCGCGCGCGGCGCGGCTGGTGCTGATCGGCCTGGCGTTGCATCTGCTGGCCTGGTGGGTACTCGACCTGGCGCATTTCCGCCCGTGGGGGGTGCTGCAGCGTATCGGCGTGTGCTTCGCGCTCGCCGGACTTGCGGCGCTGTCGCTGTCGCCGCGCGCGCAATGGGCACTGCTGGCCGGGCTGCTTGTGGCCGGTGCGGTGGCCCTGGGCCTGGGCGGGACCGCGCCCGGGAGCAACCCGTTCGACCGGCTCGACACCGCGCTGTTCGCGCCGTGGCTGTATCGCTACGACCCGGTCACCGGCCTGGGCCACGACCCGGAGGGCCTGGCGAGCACGGCGGGTGCGCTGGCGACAACGCTGCTGGGCGTGCGCGCCGGCGACTGGCTGCGTTTAGGGCGCGTGCGCGCGCTGGCCGCGTTGGGCGTGATCGCATGCGCGCTCGGCGCGGCGTGGTCGCTGGCGCTGCCGCTCAACAAGCCGCTGTGGAGCGGGTCCTACGTGCTGTGGACCGGCGGGCTGGCCGCGCTTGCGCTCGTCGGCCTGCACCTGCTGATCGACCAGCGCGGTTGGCCAGCCTGGGGCCGCCGCTTCGGCGTCAACGCGATCGCGGTCTATGCCGGTTCGAGCGCGCTGGTGCTGCTGGCCATCGGCGCCGGCTTGTGGGCCCCGCTCTACCGCGTGCTGTTTGCCGCACCGTTGACGCCGGTGCTCGGCGCGCAGGGCGCGTCGCTGGCCTTCGCGCTGGCGTTCGTCGCGCTGTGGTGGGCGGTCGCCGCCTGGATGGACCGGCGGCGGTGGTACCCGAAGGTCTGAAGCCGCGATGCCGCGCTCGCGCCGAGCTTGTACCCTGCGCATCCCGCCTCACGCATTCGCCCGATGACCGCGACGTTTCCCGTCTCCCCGGAGGCCGATCCCGACCACAGCGCCATTCGCCTGGCCTGGGCGCGCCGCGCGGCCGGCGATGCGGCGCTGACGCTGGTCCGCGCATCGACCGATGCCGGCTTCCGAAGCTACTGGCGCACCCAGGGCACAGACGCGGCGCGCATCGTCATGGATTCGCCGCCCGAGCTCGAGGACGTGCGGCCGTGGCTGCGTATCCGCACGTTGCTGCGCGAGGCCGGCGTGCGTGTGCCCGAGGTGCTGGCGGAGGACACCGATGCCGGGTTCCTTCTGCTGGAGGATCTGGGGCCGCGCACCTGTCTGGATGTCGTCGACGACGCCGGTGCCGATGCGATGGTCGACGCCGCGTTCGAGCAACTGCTGCGGCTGCAGGCGATCGCCTGCCCCGCGGACCTGCCGACCTACGACGCACCGATGCTGCAACGCGAGCTTGACCTGTTCGAAGACTGGTTCCTCGGCCGCCACCTCGGTGTGACGCTCGACGCGGACGCGCGCGCCGGCCTGCAGGCCGTGCAGCGGACGCTGATCGAGGCCGTGCTGGCGCAGCCGCAGGGCTTCGTGCACCGCGACTACATGCTGCGCAACCTGATGCCCGAGGGCGCGGGCGTGGCGGTGATCGATTTCCAGGGTGCCGTGCGCGGGCCGCTGGCCTACGACCCGGTCAGCCTGTTCCGCGATGCCTTCCGCAGCTGGCCGCCGGCGCGCGTTGATGCCTGGCTCGCGCGTTACCACGCCCGTGCGCGCGCCGCCGGGGTGCCGCTCGACCCCGATCCCGCTGTGTTCGCGCGCCATGCCGACCTCGCCGGCCTGCAACGCCATCTCAAGATCCTCGGCCTGTTTGCGCGCTTGCACTACCGCGATGGCAAGCCCCGGTATCTCGCCGATGCGCCGCGCTTCGTCGCGTATCTCGACCAGGTGCTCGCGCGCGAACCGGCGCTCGCACCGCTGGCCGTCATCCTCGACCGCCACGTGCGGCCGCATCTCGCAGCGGCCGCCTCGCCGGAGGTTGCACGATGACCCAGACCGTGATCCCGCAGCTGCGCATGACCGATGCCGTGCGTAGTCTCGCGTTCTACGCCGCGCTCGGCTTCCGGGTCGACTGGGAGCATCGGTTCGAACCCGGGCTGCCGCTGTTCGCGCAGCTCACCCGCAATGGTCAGACGCTGTTCCTGAGCGGGCATGCGGGCGATTGCGCAGTCGGCGGCGCGGTCTACTTCAAGGTGGCCGACGTCGATGCCTGCGCGCATGCGTTCGCGGCTGCCGGTGTCGCGATCCTGCAGCCGCCACACGACACCGACTGGGGCACGCGCGAGATGCTGCTCGTCGACCCCGACCACAACCGACTGCGCTTTGCGCAGCATCCCGACTGAGGTTCTCATGATCGACCTGTTCGACGCCCCGCCGCAGCCGGTCGACGGCATCCGCACCGGGATCGGCGGCTGGACCTTCGCGCCGTGGCGCGACAACTTCTACCCCAAGGGCCTGGTGCAGAAGCGCGAGCTCGAATACGCAAGCCGGCGTCTGACCGCGATCGAGGTCAACGGTACGTTCTACGGCGCGCAGAAGCCGGCGACCTACGCCGCGTGGCGCGCGGAAACGCCCGAGGGCTTCATGTTCTCGCTCAAGGCGCCGCGCCACATCGTCGGCGCGCGCGCACTGGCCGGCACCGGCCCGCGCATCAAGGCCTTCGTCGGGGGCGGTATCGCCGAGCTCGGCGATCGGCTCGGCCCGCTGCTGTGGCAGTTCGCCCCGAACCGCCGCTTCGACGCCGACGATATCGAGGCCTTTCTCGCGCTGTTGCCGCGCGAGGTCGACGGCCTGCCGCTGCGCCACGCCATCGAAGTCCGTCATCCCTCGTTCCAGAGCGCCGCCTGGCTGGCGCTGGCGCGCGCGCATGAAGTCGCCACAGTGTTCACCGATTCGGCCGATTACCCGTCATTCGCCGACCTGACCGGCGACTTCGTCTACGCCCGGCTGATGTCCAGCCGCGAGGAGCACCCGCAGGGCTACCCCGGCCTGCAACTCGACGCCTGGGCAGAGCGCGCGCGCCAGTGGGCGAAGGGCGGTGCACCGTCCGACCTGCCCTATGCCGGCGAGCGCGATGCTGCGCCGGTCGTGCCGCGCGAGACCTTCGTGTTCTTCATCTCCGCAGCCAAGGCCCGCAATCCCGCCGCCGCGATGGCGCTGCAGCAGCGGCTCGAAGCGACCGCATAGCGCCGTGGATCACCGCCCCCGCAGCGCGGGAGCGTCGGTGCGCGCAGCGTGCCGGGTGGGGGCAAGGGCAGTGCACGCGTTCGCGTGGCCGCGCCCACCAACTGGCGCAGCGCTCAGCCCACCGCGCCCTGGCGTTCGGCGTTGAGCTGGGCCTCGAACGCGGCCTCGGCGGCGTCGGCATACGTCGTGCAGGTGGCCGGGCGTGCGCGCTCGAGCGTTGCGCCATAGCGCAGCCCGCTGAAGTCGGGATGCGGGGTCAGCAGCAGGTCGCAGGGCAGGCTGCGCACGCGCGCGAAGCTCGCGCGATAGGCGTCGACGATGTGCGGATAGCGCGGGTTGTCGAGCAAGCGGTAATCCGGCGCACTGAGGCTGTCGACGTAGGCGATCCGCACGGGCGTGCCGTCGTCGGCCCGGTCGGTCCAGGTCCAGCTCATGCTGCCCGGGGTGTGGCCGGGCGTGAAATGCACCTGCAAGCGCAGCTCGCCCAATGCCAGCGTTTCGCCGTCCTGCAGCAGGCGATCGGTGACGACCGGCGGATAGAGAAACGCATCGCCATAGTGGAGGTCGTCGCTGCCGCCGCGCGCGAGCAACTGTGCCGATTCGGCATTGGCCACGACCCGGGCACCGGTGGCCCGACGCAGGGCCGCCAACGGGCCGACGTGATCGGCATGGGCATGGCTGAGCACGATGAATTTCAGATCGGACGGGGCCACGCCGAGGGCGGCCATGTTCGCGAGCAAGTGCTCGGCGGTCTGTGGCATGCCGCCGTCGATCAGGATGGCCCCGGCATCGCCCTTGAGCAGCAACGCGCTCAACTGCGTCGTGCCGATCTGCCAGGTACCGGCGGCGATGCGCAATGGCGCGACCGGCTGCCGCCAGGCGGCGGGCACCTCGTAGGCGCGCAACTGCGGCAGCGGCTCGGCCGCCTTCGCCGGCACCGCACCGAGGCCGCCGAGCGCCGCCGTCGTCCACAGCATCCAACCGATCGCGCTTCGCATCATCCACTCCGGTCATTGGGAGTGGTCGATTGTCGACAGGCCCTCACGCACGCCACAAGCGCGACGATCTCATCGCAGCCATGAGCGGATTCGATGGCGACGACCGCGCACATGCCGGCATGGCCGGCGGCGTTGCGAGCTAGCGGACGGGCGCGTCGCCTGGCTGCGGCGCATCGGCCGGCGCCGCGCACCAGGCCTCGACGGCGGGCGCGGTGTTCTCGATGCCCTCGCGTTCGGCCAGCTCCCACGGTCGTTCGCAGGCCGCGCTGCGTGCGCACCAGGCATAGCCCGCCGAGCCGATGCAGCCATGGGCATCGCGGTCGCCGCCGACCGCGGTCGGTGTGGTGGTCGGAGCGGGCGTGGCGGGGGCGGGCGCCTGCGGTGGGCTGCAAGCCGTCAGCAGCAGCCCCAGGGACAGAATCACGGCCTTATGCATCGGAGACTCTCGTATCGGAACGATTCGAGGATGCCGACACCGGCGTGGTCGGTGCGTCGCCGCCACGCGCAGCACCGATCGCGGCGATCCGTGCACGCCGCAGCGCCTCACCGATTGCCGGGCCGGTGAGGCCTTCCGCGGCGATGTCGCGGGCGTTGAGCGCGCACGCGGCGGCATGGGCGCGGCGCAGCTGCGCACCTTGCGGATAGTCGCTATCGGCGCTGCCCAGGCGGCCGCGCTTGTCGGCCTCGCAGACCAGCGCGAGCTGGTCGATGCGTTCGGGCCGGCGGAAGCCGTCGCAGCGTGCGATGAGTTCGTAGAGCGTGGCATCGCGCAGTTCGGCGATGCGATGCACGTTGAGGTGTTCGCGGCAGGCGACGATCGCCAGTTCGCGATGCGCGACCGGCACCTTGAGCCGCGCGCACAGCGCCTCGAGCGGACGCACGCCCGCATGCTCGTGGCCGACGTGGCGCGGCAACTGGTCGGCCGGCGTCAATGCCTTGCCGAGGTCATGGGTCAGTGCGGCGAAGCCGATCACATCGTCGCCCGGCGCCAGCCGCGCGGCCATGTCGACGACCAGCTCGATGTGCACGCCGGTGTCGACCTCGGGGTGGTACTCGGCGCGCTGCGGCACGCCGTACAGCGCATCGACTTCGGGCAGCACGACCGCGAGCGCGCCGCAGTCGTGCAAGGTGCGCACGAACGCCGAGGGCCGCGCCGAGCCCAGGGCGCGGCGCAGTTCCTGCCACACGCGTTCGGGTGTCAGCGTCGCCAGTTCGCCGGCCTCGACCATCGCGCGCATCAGCGCCATCGTCTCGTCGGCGACGGTGAAGCCGAGCGGCGCGAACCGCGCCATGAAGCGTGCGGCGCGCAGCACCCGCAGGGGGTCTTCGGAGAACGCCGGGCCGACGTGGCGCAGCACCCGCGCATCGACATCGCGCGCGCCGCCGTAGGGATCGACCAGGCTGCCGTCGGGCGCCTGGGCGATCGCGTTGATCGTGAAGTCGCGGCGCTCGAGATCCTGTTCCAGCGTCACCGACGGATCGGCATCGACGACGAAGCCGCGATGGCCGCGTCCGGCCTTGCGCTCGGTGCGTGCCAGCGCGTATTCCTCGCCGGTGCGCGGATGCAGAAACACCGGGAAATCGCGGCCGATCGCGCGGAAGCCGGCCGCCTCCATCGCCGCCTGGGTCTGGCCGACGACGACGAAATCGCGATCACCCGCCGGCTGGCCGAGCAGCGCATCGCGCACCGCGCCACCGACCAGATAGGTCTGCATCGTGTTCACGGCGTGGGGCAGGCGAATGGCGTCTGTCGGGCGTCGCCGACGCCGCGCAGGCGTTCGTCGAGCTTGGCCGCGCGGCCGTACATGCGCCAGTCGTAGAGCACGCTGAAGGCGAGCACGCGGGCGACGTACTCGCGCGTCTCGCGGTAGCTGATCGTCTCGATCCAGAAATCAGGGTCCATGTCCGGGCGCTGCGCCAGCCAGCGCGAAGTCGGCGTCGGCCCGGCGTTGTAGGCCGCGATCGCGACGTAGGGTTTGCCGTACATGTCCTTCTTCTCGCGCAGGTAGGCGGTGCCCAGCGCGACGTTGGTCTCAGGGTCGTAGAGGCTCTCGGCGCCGCCCCAACTGCGGCCGAGCCGGCGCGCGACCGCCGCGCCGGTCGACGGCAGCACCTGCATCAGTCCGCGGGCATCGGCCGGCGAACGAGCGCGCGGGTTGAACGTGCTCTCGGCGCGGATCTCGGCCGCGACCCAGGCCGGGTCCAGGTCGTGGCGCTTGGCCTCGCGCTCGATCAGCGCCTGCTGGGTCAGCGGGAAGCGCAGCGCGTAGAGCCGGGTTTCGTCGGGTTGGCGGCCGAGGCCGAACACCGCGCGGTCGTACCAGCCGTTCTCCTGCGCCACCAGCACCGCGATGCGCCGCTGCTCGTCGTCGAAGCGCTCGAGCGCGGCGCTCCACTCGCGCGTCGCCCAGATCGGCCGCTCGATGCGATACAACGCCATCGCCCGCACGATGCCCGGGTCGGTCGCCACGCGCGTCTTGGCCTCGTTCGACGGCGCGAAGTCCCAGGGGCACAGTGCATAGGGCTGGCCGAGGCGGTCGGCGGCGAGGAAGCCGTGGAAGTCGGATTTCGTCGCCGCGTCGCGGTACAGCCGTTCGGCGGTCGCCGGGTCGCCGGTCAGCGCTGCCAGCCGCGCCTCGAAGTAGGTCCAGCGCGATTGCGCGCGCTGCGTCGCGCCCATCGCGCGGATCGCCGACAGCGCCGCTGGCCAGTCGCTGCGCGCCATCGCCTCGCGTGCGCGCCATTCGTGCAGGCGCTCGTCGTAAGCCGAGGCCGGCACCCGCGCCAGCAGTCGCGCCGAGTCCGGCAGATAGGAGGCCACCGTCCACAGCGCGGCCTGGTAGAGCACGCGGCCGTTGTCTTCCTCGGTGAAGCCCAGCGCGGTCGCGACCGCCGGCAGTTGTGCCTCGGCGCCCAGCGGGTCGTTCTTGGCCAGGCGCGCCAGCCCGTGCGAGGCGACCAGCCGGCTGCGCGCGGTCTTCGGCCAGCCGGTGGCGCGCGCGTGCGGCGCCTGCAGATAGGCCGCGTAGTCGGTGGCCAGCGGCTGCTCGGCCGCTGAAAGCCCGCGGGCGATCCCGCGCGCGATCGCCACATCCTGCGCGGCGACCGCCAGGTCGAAACGTTCCCAGCGCAGGGCGTCGTCGAGACCGCCGCGCGCGGACAACGTCTGCAGCGGGGCGTCGCAGGTGTCGGGCAGCGACGTGCCGCTGCTGCGCCAGATCGCCTGCGCGTCGCGCGTCCACTGCGCGTCGGTGGTGCCGGTGCGCGCGCGCGCGTCCAGTTCGATGCAGCGCAGCGCGACGTTCGAGATCGACGGCGACCAGGCCGCACGCACGCCGGCCCAATCCTGGCGCTTGGCCAGTGCACGCAGCCAGCTCTCGCGGAAGACCTCGGCCACTGGCGCACCGGCATGCCGGGTCAGGAAGTCCTGGCCCTGCGCCAGCGGCAGCGTGTCGAGATTGCGCCGCAGCGCGGCCAGTTCCAGCCAGGCGGCGGCCGGATGGCCGGTCATTGCCGGTGGCACCGGCTGGCCGCGCTCAGCCGCCTGCATCGCGGCGAGAAAGCCGTCGTCGCCCGGTGCTTGCGCCTGCGCAGCAGCGGCGAGCGCGAGCAGGGACAGCAGGGCGCCACGCAGCGTGCGCGGCAGCGGATGGGCGGTGCGAGGGGCGCTGGACGGCATCGGCAGACAGGCTTGGCGACGGGCCGACGACTATAGCCAAGCGTCGCTGAAGCAGATGTGGGAGCGGCGGTCCCGCGTCAGTCCGCGCGCAGCCAGGCGAGCACCGCGTCGACGTCGTCGGCCTCGAGCAGCAACTCGGCCAGCGCGTGCTGGCCGGTCGCCGCGGCGGTGGCGGCCAGCGCCGATGCGCACAGTGTCTCGTCCCAGTCCGGCGTGGCGACCAGGCCGGCGAGCAGCGGCAACCGGGCGAGCGCGGCGACATAGCCATCGATCAGGCTGTCGGGAATCACCGCATCGCTGGCGGCGCGCGCCAGCTCGATGCTCGCCGGCAACACGAAATGGCTCGGGCAGGCGCGCTCGGGCGCCTCGGCCAGCGCGGCGACGATGTGCGGCACGGCCGCGAACGAGGCCGGGTGCACGCGACCCTCGTCGCACAGCGCCGCCCACAGCGCCTGCCAGGGCGGGCTCTGCCAGCTGTCCTCGGTCGCGCCGTCGAGCTGCGCCAGCAGCGCCGGCACGCCGAGGGCGATGCCCTGCGCGCAGCTCAGGCGCGCCCATGCCGGGTCGTCGAGCGCCAGCATCGGCGCATCGGCCAGCCCGTCGCGCGGACTCATGCGCGGCGGCCCACGATCAGCCAGTTGTTGAACGGCGTGTCGCCGTACAGCGGCCGCAGCGTGGTCGCCAGGCCCGCGCCCTCGAGCTGCGTGCGCAGCCCGTCGGCGGTGGGGTAGCAGCGTGCGCGCTCCTGCATCCAACCGGCGACATTGGCCAGCCGGTCGGTGATGCGCGAGGTGCGACTGCGGGTCGAGCCGTCGGCCAGCCCGCTGCGGATCACCAGCAGTGCGCCCGGCGCGAGCATCGCGATTACCTCGTCGAGCAATGCGCGCTGGCGCTCGTGCGACAGGTACTGCAGCACGTCCAGGATCGCGACGCTGCCCTGGTGCGCCGGCAGGCCGGCGGCGAGGTCGAGCACGTCCAACTGCACGTCGGCCAGCCCGGCGCGTGCGGCGACCTCGCGACCGCGGCGGATCTTGGCCGCGTCGATGTCGACGCCGGCATAGGGCAGGGCCTGGCCATCGGCACGCAGGGCGTGTGCCAGCAGGCCCAGGCCGCAGCCCAGGTCGAGCACCGGCGCGCTCGTCGGCCGCAGCGCCTGCAGCACGCCCGGATACAGCGGGTCGGTGCGCAGCTTGGTCAGCGTGTAGTAGTAGTCGTAGCGGTTGCCCAGCGGGTGGCGCGGCAGGAAGGCGCGTGCGATGCCACGCGCGACATCACGCGGATACGGGGCGGTGGAGAGCGGAGTGGGATCGGAGACAGTCGCGGTCATGCCCGCGACAATAAGCCGCGTACGACCGGCAGCGCCAGTCGGGCCCAGGCCGCGTGCAGCGCGGCCGACGGATGCAGGCCGTCGTCGGCCAGCATCGCCGGCTCACCGCCGTGGGCGCGGCTGACCGGCGCGATGTCGACGAACGCCACACCGCGTCGCGCACAGAGTGCTGCCGCCGCGGCGTTGTAGGCATCGAGCGTGCGCGCGATCTCGCCGACGTCGCGCCCGGACTGCGCACCGAACGGCGTGACGCCCCAGTCGGGGATCGCCAGCACGCACACGCGTCCGGCGCGATCGCCGGCAAAGCGGATCGCCCGCGCGAGCAGTGCCTCGAAGCGTGGCAGGTAGTCGTCGAGGGCGCGGCCGCGGTACTGGTCGTTGACGCCGATCAGCAGGCTCACCAGATCGAACGGCCCCTCGGGTGCGGCGGCGTCGATGCCGGCGTCGAGCTCGTCGGTGGTCCAGCCGGTGGTGGCGACGATCTGCGGCGCATCGATCGCGGTTCCGGCCGCGCGCAGCGCATCGGCCAGCGCGACCGGCCAGCGCGTCGCTGGCGCGATGCCTTCGCCGATCGTGTAGCTGTCGCCGAGCGCCAGATAGCGGAGCGGCTGCGCGCGCTCAGCCATTGACCGCGCGCGGCACCAGCGGCACGACCTTGCGCGCGTGGGTGATCTGGCGATCGAGCACCCGCTCGATGCGCGAGAACACTTCGCGCAGCTGCGCCGGCTCGGGCAGCAGGGTCACGCGGAAATGGTTGCGATAGGGCACGTTGAAGCTGTTGCCCGGCACCACCAGCACGCCCTCGGCATCCATCAGGTCCAGCGCAAACGCGTGGTCGTCGAAGCCCTGCGCGTACTCGGGCGCAATGCCGGGGAACGCGTACAGCGCACCGGCCGGCTCGACCAGCTGCAGATAGCGGCTCGCCGCGCAGGCCTCGACCACCGCCCGGCGCGCCTCGTACAGCCGGCCGCCCGGCGCGCACAGCGCGCCGATCGTGTCGACGCCGGTCAGCGCGGCTTCGATCGCGAACTGCCCAGGCACGTTCGCGCACAGGCGCAGCGCGCCGAGCAGGTCCATCGCGTTGCGGAACTCGCGGCTGCGCGCCTCACTGCCCGACAGCACCGCCCAGCCCACGCGCCAGCCGCAGGCGCGGTGCACCTTCGACAGCCCGCCGAACGAGACGCAGGGCACGTCGCCTGCGATCGGCGCAAGTGGCTCGAACACCGCGCCGTCGTAGGTGATGGCGTCGTAGATCTCGTCGCACAGCAACAGCAGACCGTGGCGCTGGGCGATGGCGACGATGCGCTCGAGCAGCGCGCGTGGGTACACCGCGCCGGTCGGGTTGTTGGGATTGATCAGCACGATCGCGCGCGTGCGCGGCGACACCAGCGCTTCGAGTGCGTCGGGGTCGGGCAAAAAGCCGTGCTCGGCCTTGCACTGGTAGAACACCGGCCGCCCGTCGTTGAGGATCGTCGCCGCCGACCACAGCGGATAGTCGGGCGAGGGCACCAGCACTTCGTCGCCGGGATTGAGCAGCGCGCGCAGCGCGATGTCGATCAGTTCGCTGACGCCGTTGCCGACGAACACGCGCTCGGGCGAGACCCCATGCGCGCCGCGCGCGGCGTGGTGCGCGGCGATCGCCTCGCGCGCGACCGGCAGGCCCTGCTGGTGGGTGTAGGGATCGGTATCGTGGATGCGCCCGGCGATCGCGCGCTGCAGGTGCTCAGGGGCGCGGAAGCCGAAGGCGCCGGGATTGCCGATGTTGAGCTTGATCAGCGTGCGCCCCTGGGCCTCCAGCTCGCGCGCTCGCCGGGCCAGCTCGCCGCGGATTTCGTAGCGCACTTCGGACAGGCGTTCGCGGGTTTTGAGGGGGGCGGACATCGGACGGCGCTCTGCGCGGGGCGGGTCGCCCGATGCTAGCCCAAAAGCCGCATGAATGCGGCCGGGCCGACGAATGGACATGCCCGGCCGTCGTGCGCGCCTGGGCGCCGTCCCCGTAGAATCTGCCGCATGCCGACTGTCCCGCCGACTGCTTGACCGCCCCCGACCCCGCGCTGCGCGCGATCGGATGGCCATTCGACGGCCCCCCGTCCGGCCCCTGGGCCGAGGTGATGGCCGCGCACCCGCAGGCGCAACCCCGGCGCGTGGTCGAGCAACACCGCTCCGGCTACCTGGTCGCCGGCGCCCCCGGGCAAGCGCTGTCGGTCGAGTCGCTGCCCGACTGGCTGCGCCGCAGCGGCTACCGCAAGGGCACGATGGCCCCGGAGGACCGCGCCGCGGTCGGCGACTGGGTGCTGGTCGAGGACGCGCGCCGCATCGTTGCGATGCTGCCCCGGCGCAGCGCGATCAAGCGCGCGGCGGCCGGCGAGCATTACCGGCAGCAGTTGATCGCGGCCAACATCGATACCGTGCTCGTGGTCTGCGGCCTCGATGCCGACTTCAACCCGCGCCGCATCGAGCGCTATCTGCTGCTGGTGCAGGGCGGCGGCACGCCGGTCGTCGTGCTGACCAAGGCCGACCGCGACGGCGCCGACCCCGAGGCCGCGCGCGCGGCGCTGGCCGAGATTGCTGCGCTGGGCGTCGCGGTGCTGGCGGTCAACGCCCACGACCCCGACAGCGTCGCCGCGCTGCATCCCTGGCTCGGGCCGGGCACCACCGCGGTGCTGGTCGGCAGCTCGGGCGCCGGCAAGTCGACGCTGACCAACACCTTGCTCGGGCGCGAACACATGCGCACCGGCGCGGTGCGCGACAGCGACGACCGTGGCCGCCACACGACCACGCACCGTGCATTGATCCCGCTGCCGGCCGGTGCCTGCCTGATCGACACCCCCGGCATGCGTGAGCTCAAGCCGACTGGTGAGGAAGACCTTGCCGAAGGCGGCTTCGCCGACATCGAAGTCCTGGCCGCCGATTGCCGTTTCCGCGACTGCCGGCACGAACGCGAGCCTGGCTGCGCCGTGCGCGCCGCGGTCGACGCCGGCACCCTGACCGCGCAGCGGCTGGCGAACTATCTCAAGCTGCGCGACGAGCGCGACGCCGCCACCGCCCGCCGCGCCGACCGCCTGGCCGCCCGCCAGGACGACGCCCGCCCGACCGGACGACGGCCCGGCCGACGCTGAGGCCTGCTTCCTCCGCAGGCGGGGGAGGGAACAATGCGGACGCCGAGAGTCGACCACGCGGCGTTGCTACAGTGGCCGCGCCGCGACCAGGAGCCGCCGATGCCCGATGCGATTGCCCATCACGCCGCGCTCGATGCGCGCATGGTCGCGGCTGCGCGTGGGATCCGGTTGCTCGGGCTGGCGAGTTGGGCGCCGCAGACACAGCAGCGCTTCCTCGCGGCGTTCGCGGCCGGACGCCGCGAGATGCCGGAGGTCGTCTATCCCACGCTCGATTTCGCCGAGGCGCGACGCGAACTGGCCGCGGTCGAGGCGGCGGCCGATGCGCAGCATCCGCTGGGCGCGTACCTGATCGAATCGGCGCAGTCCTGGGATGTGGCCGCGCGCCTGCTCGAAGCATTGGGCACAGGCGCGGTCACCGCGCATGCGGTCGCGCTCTACGGACGTCCCGACGCGGTGTTACCCGGCGGGGCGCTGACGACCTGCGACGCGGCGCGGCATTTCCTCCGGATCGCCGAGGCCTACGATCCGGCCCTGCTCGGCGAGGCCGACGATCCGACGGTCGATGCCGCGACGCTGCAAGTGCAGCTCCAGGGCGATCTGGACGCGTACTTCGGTGTGCGCTTGGTCGAGGTCGCCCTTGATGCCGGGCTGATCGCCAAGGCCGCCGCCGGCGCCTATCGACTGCGACTGCGCGCCGATGCGCGCTATTCGCCGCACGACCGTGCCCAACTGCTGCAGCACGAAGCCTTCGTGCATTCGCTGACCGCGCTCAACGGCCGCGCGCAGGCGGTGTTGCCGAGTCTGGCGATGGCCGCGCCGCGCACCACCGCCACGCAGGAAGGGCTGGCGGTGTTCGCCGAGCAGATCACCGGCAGCCTCGACATCGCCCGCATGAAGCGGATCAGCCTGCGCACCGAGGCGATCGCGCGTGCCCTGGACGGGGCCGATTTCCTGCAGGTGTTCGACTACTTCCACGCCGCCGGACAAGCCCCGGCCGAGAGTTTCGCCTCAGCGCAGCGGGTGTTTCGTGGCGTGCCGCTGAGCGGCGGCTATGCCTTCACCAAGGACACGGTGTACCTGCGCGGCTTGATCGATGTGCACACCTTCTTCCGCCAGGCGCTGGCACAGCGCCAGCTGCCGCTGTGCCGGCAACTGTTTGCCGGCAAGATGACCCTGGACGACGTGCACCGGTTCGCGCCGCTGTTCGACGACGGCACCCTGCAGCCGCCGCATTGGCTGCCGCCGTGGCTGGCGCGCGCCGGCGGGCTGGCGGGCATGCTCGCGTTCTCGCTGTTCGCCAACCGTATCCGGCTCGACCAGCTCTAGGCGCTCAGAGCCCGAACGTCGGTGGCGCGGCGGTCGAATACAGGCAGCGCACGCTCTCGCCCAGGTCGGCCGGGTCGGCGCCGGCGAACAGCGCATGGAGCTGGTGCCGGCGGGGCGTGGGGGTCGGTACCAGACCGACCCAGGCGTCGCGCCCGGCGGCCTTGGCCGCGTACAGGCAGCGGTCGGCCAGGGCGCTGGTCTGCTGCCAGTCGCCGAGCGTCGGCCAGGCGGACGCGAACGGCCACGGCGCGAAGCCGATCGAGCAGGTCAGCGGCAGCGGCGCGCCGTGGGCCAGCGCCACCGGTTCGGCGGCGACGGTGTCGCGGATGCGCTCGGCCAGCCGCGCCGCGGCCTCGGCGCCGTCGAGCGGAGCGACCAGCAGGAACTCCTCACCGCCCCAGCGCACCAGCAGGTCGTCGCTGCGGCACAGGCCGCGCAGCCGCTGCGCGAACTGCACCAGCACCGCATCGCCGGCCTGGTGGCCGCGGGTGTCGTTGATGCGCTTGAACGCATCGATGTCGAGCATGAAGAAGTACAGCGCGGCCGGCGTCGCCTCCGCGGCGGCGGGCGTGGACACGCGCTGCGACGCCCGCGCAAGCCAGTCCTGCAGTTCGCGTCGGTTGGCCAGGCGGGTCAGCGGGTCGAGCCGGGTCGCCGCGTCGAGTTGTGCGTTGCTCAACTGCAGCTGCCGGTTGGCCTGCTCGAGCTGGGCGGTGCGCTCGGCGATCGTGCGGTCCAGCAGCGCCGCGCGTTCGCGCTCGCGGCGCACCGCCCGTCGCGCCCGCCAGGCGAACAGCGCCAGCGCACAGACGGCCAGCAGCGCGTAGCCGGCATAGGCCAGCGGATGGCGCCAGGGCGGCGGCGGCATGGTCATCTCCAGCACCCGCGATGGGCCGAACGTGCCGTCGCGACCGGCCGCCTGTACTTCCAGCCGATAGCGGCCGGCGGGCAGGTGGTTGAGCGAGACCTCGGTGCGCGCCTGGTGCGGATACAGCCAGCCCGCGTGCAGGCCCTCGACCCGGTAGCGCAGCTGCGCCGCGCCGGGGGCGAGGAAGTCGATGGCGGTCATGCCGATCGTGAACACGTCGTCCTCGTCGTCGAGCGCGATCCGGGTCGCGTAGACGATGTCCGTCTCGCCGGCACGGCGCGCCTCCGGGTCGCTGCGCCGGCTCAGCAACTGCAGGCCGGTGAGCACCGGGCGCGCCGGCGCGCTGCGCCGCGGCAGCTGCATCGGCGCGATCACGTCCAGCCCCAGGGTGCCGCCGAAGTACAGCAGGCCGTCCGCGTCCTGGAACGCCGAGCCGCTGTTGTATTCCTGGTTGCGCAGGCCGTCACGCCGGCCGAGGTTCTGCACGATGCCGTTCTCATGGTCGACCACGCTCAGGCCCAGATTCGTGCTCACCCACAGCCGCCCGCCCGGATCGGGCAGGATCCGGTAGACGACGTTGTTGGTCAGCCCGTCGCCGTCGGTCAGTACGGTCGAGGCGCCGGTCGCGCGGTCGATGCGGTACAGGCCGCCGCCAAAGGTGCCGGCCCAGATCGCGCGGTCATCGGCATGGATCGCCCAGACCGCACGGTGCAGACCCGCGCCGGTGGGCTGCAATCGCACGAACGTATCGCCGCGCAGCCGCCACAGCCCGCGCGTGCTGGTGCCTACCAGCAGGCTGCCGTCGATATCGGGATATAGCCTTGTGACCATGCTGCCGTCGATCGCGGCCAGGCGTGGGTCGTCTACCGCATGACCGCGCTCGAAGCGCTGCAGCCCGCCGCGAGTGCCGATCCACAGCGTGTCGCCCTGGCGCAACAGCGCATCGATGCGCGGATCGCGCAGGCCGGCGACCGGTGCGATGCGGTCGTCGCGGTGCAGGCGGTACAGCCCCGACAGCGTCCCGACCCACCAGCCGCCGACACCGTCGGGCGCGAGTGCGCGCACCGAATCGGTCGTGAGCATAGGCACCGTGCGCCACGCGCCTGTGCCATCGCGCAAGTGCAGCCCGGCATCGGTGCCGACCAACATCCGCGCACCGTCGCGCGCGACCGCGCGCACGCTCGGGCTCGGCCAGTCGCGCATGTCGCCCATGCCCACGAAGTCGTGGCGGATCACCGACGACAGCGGTCGCGCCCGGTACAGGCCCGAGGTGTAGGTCCCGATCCACCAGGCCCCCGACCGCCCCTGGTGGAAGCGGGTGATCGCACTGCGCGGTGGTTCATCGAAGCGCAACCGCTGCGGCCGGTCGCTGCCGGGCGCGAGCTGCACCACGCCGCCATCGGCGAAGCCGACCAGCAGCCGGCCGTCGTCGAGCCGGATCATCGCCGTCGGCCGCGCGGTGCTGGCGCCCAGCGCGATCATCGGCCAGTGGCGCAGCACCGCGCCGCGCAGGTCGAGCCGGTGCAGGCCGGCATCGGACGCGATCCACAGCCCTTCGGGGCCGGCCTGCAGCGCCAGGCAATGGCGCGCGCCCGGCGGCGACGGCAGCGCCGTCAGCCCGGCGTCCGCGACCGCCCACAGCCCGCAGGCGGCATCCAGCGCGACCGGCTGCGCGCGACCCTCGACCCAGACCAGGCCCACGATCTCCCCAGTCGCGCCCAGCGGGCGGACGGTGGCGACCGCCGCGTCGACATGGCCCACCCCGGCCTCGGTGCCCACCCACGCGCCGCCGTCCGGGTCGAGCAGGATCTCGGTGACGCGCGTATGCGACAGGCCCGCATCGACATCCACCCGCCGCCGCGTCCAGGTCGGCAGATGCACCACTTCCAGGCCGGCGTCGTCGGTGCCCAGCCACATCCGCGTGGTGGACGTCTCGAACGCCAGGCTGTCGATGCCGCTGCTCGCCAGGCCCGCCTCGCCGGGCGTGGCGTCGGTCCGGTAGGTGCGGAAGCGATGGCCGTCGAACCGGTTGAGGCCATCCTGCGTGGCGACCCACAGAAATCCCTGGTCGTCGCCGGACATCGACGAGACCGTCAGCTGCGACAGCCCTTCGTCGAGGCCGTAGACCTCCAGGCTCAGCGGAGGCGCCTCGTCCGGCGCCTGCGCAAAGACGTCCGCAGACGCCAGCGCGGCGAGCAGCGCGAGCAGCGCGCCACGCCAACGGCGGCGCCTGCGCGCGCGACGGATGTGCGCGTCGGTATGCACCTCGATGGCGGCTCCGGCTCCCGATCGTCCCGATCGACCATTGTGCCTTCGAAAGCGTCGCGCGATGGGCATGCCAGACTGTGGCGATGGAAACTCCCACGATCCTGGTCGCCGACGACCACCCGCTGCTGCGCGCCGCGGTCCTGCACGCGCTGCGCGACGGCCTGGGCGAGATCCGCGTGGTCGAGGCCGCCAGCGCCTCGGCCGTCGAGGCCGCGCTGCCGGCCCACCCCGAGATCGAACTGGTGTTGCTCGACCTGGCGATGCCTGGCGCGCGCGGGCTGTCGACGCTGGTCTGGCTGCGCGGCGAGCGGCCCGAGCTGCCGGTATTGGTGATCTCGTCCAACGACCACCCGCGCACCGTGCGCCGGGTGCAGCAGTTCGGCGCCGCCGGCTTCATCTCCAAGTCGGCACCGGCCGAGTCGATCGCCCAGGCGGTCGCGGCGGTGCTCGATGGCGGCAGTTGGTTCCCGCCGCTGACCGCCGAACGCTCGGAGGCCGATGCCCAGCTGGCCAGCCGCCTGGCCCAGCTCACGCCGCAGCAGGTGCGGGTGTTGCTGTGCCTGGCCGACGGCCTGCTCAACAAGCAGATCGCCCACCAGCTGGGCCTGGCCGAGAACACCGTCAAGGTCCATGTGACCGCGATCCTGCGCAAGCTCGAATGCCACAGCCGCACCCAGGCGGCGGTGCTGGTCAAGGCGCTCGAGCGCGACGAGGACGAGGACTGACGGCGCCGCTCAGCCGCGCAGCAGCAACTGGGTCATCGCCGCACGCAGCGCCGGCGGCCGCACCGGCTTGGCGAGATAGCCCCAACCCGCCTCGCGGGCGCGTGCGCGCAGATCGGGGTCGGGCTCGGCGGTGACCAGGAGCACCAGCGGCGTGGCCTGCCAGCGTTCGCACAGGGACGTCAGTAGCGTCGGACCGTCGTAGGCGCCCATGCGCACGTCCAGCAGCACCAACTCCGGCGCCTGGCCCGGCGCGGCCGCCGCCAGCGCCGCCTCGGGCCCGTCGGCCAGCGGCACCTCGCACTCCCAGCGCGCCAGCAGCAGCCGCGTGGCCGCGCACACGTGCGGATCGTCGTCGATGCACCACACCCGCCGCCCGCGCAGCGGCGCGTCGTCGGTATCGGCGGTCTCCGGCGCGGGCAGTGGCGCGGCGTCGCCGGGGGCGACCCGCGGCACCGTGACCGAGAACACACTGCCCACGCCCGGTTGCGAGCGCAGGTCGATGCGATGGCCGAGCAAGCGCGCGATGCGCTCGACGATCGACAGCCCCAGACCGACCCCGCGGTCGTCGCCGCCGCCGTCGTCGAGCCGGCGGAACTCCTCGAAGATCTCGCGCTGGCGGTTGGGCGCAATGCCCGGGCCGGTGTCGTGCACCTCGATGCGCAGTGACGCGCCCTCGCGTCGGCAACCGAGCAGGATGCGGCCGTGCGCGGTGTAGCGCACCGCGTTGGACAGGAAGTTCTGCACCAGCCGGCGCAGCAGCATCGGATCGCTGCGCACCCAGGCGCGCGTGGGCACCGCGTCGAGCTGCAGGCCGCGGGCCTGCGCCAGCACACCGGCCTCGCGCGCCAGCGCCTCGAGCACCGGCCCCAGCGGCACGTCGCGCACGTCGGTCTGCAGCGTGCCCGATTCCAACCGCGAGACATCGAGCAGGCTGGTCAGGATGCCGTCCTGCGCCGACAGCGCGCTCTCGATGCTGTCGACGATGTTGCGTGCCTCCGCACCCGGCAAGCGTGCGCGCAACGCCGAGACGAACATGCGCGCGGCGTTGAGCGGCTGCAGCAGGTCGTGCACCGCGGCTGCGGCGAACCGGCCCTTCTGGCGGTTCGCCGCCTCGGCCTCGCGGCGCGCCTGCTCCAGGTCCGCGGTGCGCTCGGCGATGCGTTGTTCCAGCGCGTCGGCCAGCGTGCGCAGTTCGCGCGCGGTGTTCTTGTAGGCGGTGATGTCGGCGTAGCTGGTGACGAAACCGCCGTCGGGCAGCGGATTGCCGCGGATCTCCAGCACCGTGCCGTCGCTCTTCTCGCTCTCGCGCGCATGCGGCTTGCCGCTGCGCAGGTGGTCGAGCCGGCGCTCGATCGCCTCCTCGACCGGACCGGGGCCGAGCAGGCCGCGGCGGGCGTTGTAGCGGAACACGTCCTCGATCGGCGTGCCCACGCGCACCAGGTCGGGCGGGAAGCGGAACAGTTCGATGTAGCGTGCGTTCCAGGCCACGATGCGCAGCCGCGCGTCGATGATGACCACCCCCTGCGGCAGGTGGGCCAGCCGCCGGCTCAGCCCGGTGTCGGCCTCCTGCGCCGCGGCGACCAGCCCGTCCTTGGCGGTGCGCAGCTCCTGGGCGTGCTGGCGCACCAGCGTCTCAAGCTCCTCGCGGCTGCGTCGGCGCAGCGCGCCCAGGCGCAGCCGCTGTTGCGCGAACAGCACCACGAACACCAGCGCGATCCACGACACCCCGGCGATGCCGGCCCACTGCCAGGCCGCGATCGCGATCGGCGTCGCATCCTGCAACAGGTGCAGCGTCCAGTCGGTATCGGCCAGCGGCGTGCGCTGCCACAACCAGCGTCCGGGCATCGCCGGATTGTCGATGCGTGCCAGCGCATCGGCGCCGATTGTGCCCACGAACGGACGCAGCGGCTGCGTGCCGTACTGCCGCGTGGCCTCGAGTTCTTCGCGCGCGCTCGTCGTGAGCGGGGTGAGCAGCCGGTAGCGCCATTCGGGCCTGCTGGCGAGGAACACGATGCCGTACCGGTCGCTGGCCAACATCACGTTGCGCGCGTACGGCCAGCGTTCCTCGTACTGGGTCAGCTCAAGCTTGATGACGATCACGCCGACCGCGCGGCCGTCCGCGTCGCGCAGCGCTTCCGACAGGAAGTAACCCGGCACGCCAGTGGTGACGCCGATGCCGTAGAAGCGCCCGCTGCCCTCGCGCAGTGCCTGCTGCACATAGGGGCGGAAGGCGTAACGCTCGCCGACGTTGCTGCCCAGCGTGCGCCAGTTGCTGGCCGCGATCGCGGTGCCGTCGGCGCCGATCAAAGTCAGCGTGGACGCCTGCGCGGTGCGGTTGGCTTCCTCCAGTCGCCGGTTCAGCCGATCGCGGGTGGGCGCGTCCACGGGGGCTGCGACGGCGGCACGCAGGTCGGGATCGAGCGCCAGCAACTGCGGCAGCGCCCGGTAGCGCTCGATGCGCTGGTCCAGCGCCTGCGCCTGCAACTGCAATTGCTGCTGCGCCAGCGCGGTCTGCTGGCGCAGCGCCGTGTGGCCACCGAGCTGATAGCCCAGCACGGTCGTCGCCACCAGCCCGCCGACCGCGATCGCGGTCGACAGCAGACGGCGGGCGCGGGGCGGGGATCGCATGGGACCAGACTAGCGGCCGACGTGTCGCGAGCTGACGGTGCGCTCGCTCAGAAATGCACCTGCGCACGGAACTCGACCGCATCGGGCGAAGTCGAGCGGCCGCCGCGGGTGGCGTTGATGCGCACGTAGTTGGCCTGCAGCTTGAAATGCGAGGTCAGGTACCAATTGGCGCCGAACGTCCAGTCGTGCTGGCGGCCACCGGCAATGGGGCCGTCGTCGAGGTCGAGCGTGCTGTAGCGCGCGGCCAGTTCCACCGCGCCGTAGCTGCGCGCCGGCTTGGGGTTGGCGACGTTGCCGGCCGAGTACGGCCGGTGCTCGCCAGTGATCAGCCAACTGCCGGCCAGGTACCCGCCTTCGGCGCGGTAGTCGGGCAGGCCGCCGTCGCGGGCGATATCGGCGCGCAGCAGCTCGCCCTGCAGCGAGACCGGCCCCCGGATCCAGATGCCTTCCAGGCCGGTGCGGCGGATGTGGTCGACCGGACCCAGCTCACCCGAGTCGACCAGGCGCACCGGCGTCAGCCCCGCGCCGGGCCGCGCGCGCAGGCGCGCGGTCGGGGCGAAACGGTCGCCGCGCCCATCGGTCCAGGCCTCCGGATTCTCGCGCGAGGCCGCCAGCCCCAGGTGCAGCACGTCGCCGTCGGCCTTGCGCGGCGTCCACACCGCACGCCCGGCCAGGGTCTGTCCGTGATTGTCGCCGTGCAGGTCCTGACCGGCGTAGCCGCCGAGCTGGAACAGCGCGGCCGGCTGCTCGTAGGTCCACTCCACGCCGGTCCGCCGGCCCTGGTAGATCGCCTGGATCGGCGCAGCCAGTTCCATGAATGTGCCGGCGCGCGAGGCGGTCACGCCCTCCAACCCCACCGGCACCTTCATGTAGCCCACGCGCAGCTTGCCCAGGTCGCGGCCCAGGAACGCCTTGCTCTCCACGCGCACGAACACGTCCAGCCAGGTCTTGGATTCGAAGTCGAAATAGACCATCGCATCCCAGACGCCGGCCTTCTTGATCGTTGCGCCGAACTCGCGGCGGCGCAGCCCGCTGTCGTCGCTCAGCCGCGGGTCGCCGCTGAAGTCCACGGTGTCCCAGGCGAAGTTCGCCGTCGCCGAGACCTGGGTGCCGTTGGCGAAGGTGTAGCTGGTCGGCCAGTCGTCGAACTCGCGCCCGAAAGCGGATGAAGAACAGGCGGCGAGTGCGATGAGCAGCGGCAGAGTGGGGCGCATCGGGGACCTCAGGGGATGCAAGGGGGCCGGGCAGTCTAGGCAGTGCGCCCGGCAGATGCACGCGGCGCATAACACCAATGCGCTATCGGCGGATCGGGCGCGCGGGCGTACAACACTGCCTCGCCGAGCGCCCGCATGTCGACGGACGCGCCAACCGGATCCTCCGCATGCACGCCATTCCCGCCACCACGCCGGCCGCCCCGCGGCTGCCGTGGTATCGCCAGTTGTACGTCCAGGTGCTGGTCGCGATCGCGCTGGGCGCGCTGCTGGGCCACTACGCGCCGGTGTTCGCCGAGCAGCTCAAGCCGCTGGGTGACGCATTCATCAAACTGGTCAAGATGATCATCGCGCCGGTGATCTTCCTGACCATCGTCACCGGCATCGCCGGCATGACCCAGCTGCGCACCGTCGGCCGGGTGTTCGCCAAGGCGATGGCCTACTTCCTGTTCTTCTCGACGCTGGCGCTGGTCGTCGGCATGGTCGTCGCGCATGTCGTCCAGCCCGGCGTGGGCATGAACATCGACCCGGCCACGCTCGACACCGCCGCGGTCCAGGGCTACGTGCAGAAATCCCACGAGCTGACCCTGACCGGCTTCCTGCTCGACATCATCCCCGGCACCCTGGTCGGCGCGTTCGTCGACGGCAACATCCTGCAGGTGCTGTTCATCGCGGTGCTGTTCGGCATCGCGCTGGCGCTCACCGGCGAGAAGGGCCGCCCGGTGCTGACGTTCCTCGAAGCGCTGACCACGCCGGTGTTCAAGCTGGTGCATATCTTGATGAAGGCCGCGCCGATCGGTGCGTTCGGCGCGATCGCCTTCACCATCGGCAAGTACGGCCTTGAATCGCTGGTCAACCTGGCGTGGCTGGTGGGCACGTTCTACGTCAGCTCGCTGCTGTTCGTGCTGGTGATCCTGGGCGCGGTGGCGCGCGCCTGCGGCTTCTCGGTGCTCAAGCTGATCCGCTACCTGAAGGCCGAACTGCTGCTGGTGCTGGGCACCTCGTCATCGGAATCGGCGCTGCCGTCGCTGATGGAGAAGATGGAGAAGGCCGGCTGCAAGAAATCGGTGGTCGGCCTGGTCGTGCCGACCGGCTACTCGTTCAACCTCGACGGCACCAACCTCTACATGACCCTGGCCGCGCTGTTCATCGCCCAGGCCACCAACACCGAACTCACGCTGTGGCAGCAGGTCACGCTGCT
Organism: Luteimonas sp. S4-F44; assembly: GCF_022637415.1. NCBI lineage: Bacteria > Pseudomonadati > Pseudomonadota > Gammaproteobacteria > Lysobacterales > Lysobacteraceae > Luteimonas > Luteimonas sp. S4-F44. The sequence goes on along the minus strand of NZ_CP093340.1, from coordinate 3,229,811 downwards.
GCTGGTGGCGATGCTCAGCTCCAAGGGCGCGGCCGGGGTGACCGGTGCGGGCTTCATCACGCTGGCGGCCACGCTGTCGGTGGTGCCCACCGTGCCGGTGGCCGGCATGGCGCTGATCCTGGGCATCGACCGCTTCATGAGCGAGTGCCGCTCGCTGACCAACTTCATCGGTAACGCGGTGGCGACCGTGGTCGTCGCGCGCTGGGAGAACGCGCTCGACCGCGATGCCCTGACCGCCGCGCTCGACGGCAAGCCGGCGCCGGTGATGGCCGCGCCCGATCCGGCCGCCGGCCCCGGCGACCGCGACGTGCTGGCACTCGACTGAGCGCCGGACCGGCGCCATCCATGCTTCACCTCGGGAGGGGACCCATGACCACACCACACCGCTGGGCCGGCGCCATCGCCGGCCTGTTGTTCGCCTGTACCGGCATCGCCCAGGCGCAGACCGCCCCACAGACCGTGCCGCTGTGGCCGGCCGGCCATCTGCCGACCAATGTCACCGGCCCCGAGCAGGTCGGCAACGAAGGCAGCGCGCTGGGCGCGGTGACCCGCATCGCCGAGCCGCGGATGGAGATCTACCGGCCGGCGCAGCCCAACGGCACCGCGGTGCTGATCCTGGGCGGCGGCGGCTACTTCCGCATCCAGGTCGGCACCGCCGCCGCGCCGATGGCGCAGTGGCTGGCCTCGATCGGCACCACCGCCGCCGTGCTGTATTACCGGCTGCCCGGCGATGGCTGGCCGGCGGTGGCACCGTTCCAGGACGGCCAGCGCGCGATGCGCCTGCTGCGCAGCCAGGCCGATGCGCTGGGCATCGACCCGCAGAAGATCGGCGTCATGGGCTCGTCGGCAGGCGCCAACCTCGGTGGCATCCTCGCCACGCGTTTCGACCACGACTTCTATCCCGCCCTGGATGCCGCCGACCGCACCTCGTCGCGGCCCGACTTCCTGGCGATGCTCTACCCGGTGGTGTCGCTGCAGGCGCCGCTCGACACCACCCGCTCGCGTCGCGAGCTGGGCACGCAGCCCGACGCGGTCGCCGCCTACTCGGTCGAATCGCACGTGCGCGCCGACATGCCGCCGGTGTTTCTGGCGCATGCCGCCGACGATCCGATCGCCGATGTCGGCCACAGCCTGACGATGTTCAACGCCACCCGCGCCAAGGGCGTGCCGGCCGAGATGCACATCTTCGAGCGCGGCGGCCACAGCTGGGGCCTGGGGCGACCGGGCGCGCTGGTCGCGCAGTGGCCACGCCTGTTCGCGACCTGGGCGCGCAGCCACGGCTTCATGCAGGACGCGCCGGTCTCGCTGCAGCCGTTGATCGGCAATACCGCACCTGCGCCGGCCACCAACGTGCCGGACGAAGACATCGACGACGCGGACGGCGACTGACCGCCGCGCCCACGCCACTATCCCGGGGGAGGGACACACATGCACCCATTGCGCTCTGCGGCACTCGCTGCCGCCATCGGCCTTGCACTCGGCACGGCCGCCTTCGACGCCACCGCCCAGGACGAGGCCGCGCTGCGGACGCTCGTCGAACAGCAGGCCCAGATGCTGCAGGCCCAGGCCGCCCAGCTCGAACAGCTCAACGCGCGCCTGGCCGCGCTCGAAGCGGGTCGGCCTGCACCGGCGACCGCCGTCGCCACGTCGCCTTCGGCTGTGTCCGCGACCGACGCCCAGGTCGCCGCGGCCGTCGCCGACACCCGCCAGGACGACCTGGCGATCCTGCAGGCACAGGTCGCGCAACTGGCCGCCAGCGGCGGCACCGGCGGCGGCAACACCAGCTGGCGCCGCGGCGGACCGGAGTTCCGCAACGCCGACCGCAGCTTTACCTTCCACCCGCGCGGCCGGGTGATGATGGACTGGTCGTCGACCAACGGCTCGAACTTCGCCGACCGCAACATCGGCGGCACCGAGATGCGCCAGGTGCGCCTGGGCGCCGAAGGCACCATCGGCGCGCTGGGCTACAAGATCGACGCCGACTTCGCTGACAACGACGTCAGCATCAAGGACGCCTACCTGTCGTGGGACACGCGCCTGGGCAACCTGCCGGCCGAGTTCTACCTCGGCAACAAGCTCAAGGACCGCGCGATCGACGCGAGCACCACGCTCACCCGCACGCCCTTCATGGAGCGCAACGCGGTCGCCTCGATCGGCGCGCCCAACAGCGGCTACTTCGGCCTGGGCGCGCAGATGAAGCTCATCGGCCAGAACTGGCACTACAGTCTGGGCTTCACCGGCGACGACATCGGCAACGCCGGCGCCCAGAGCGATTCGCAGACCGTCACCACGCGTGCGCACTGGAACCCGATCAAGCGGGCGCAGGGCTTCGTGCACCTGGGCGGCTGGGCGGTGTACGAGGACTTCGGCCGCGACGTGACCAGCATCAACAAGGTCCCGCGCATCGCCTCGAACTTCAACGACAACGTGCGCGTGTCGGCCAGCTCGATCGCCGACGTCAGCCGCGAGACCATCTGGGGCGCCGAACTCGGTGGCACCTGGCGCAGCGGCTGGGCGTTTGCCGAGTACGCCGAGCGCACGATCGCCTCGCGCACCGCCGACGACTTCACCCAGAAAGCGACCTCGGTCTACGCCGGCTGGCTGCTCACCGGCGAAACGCCCGGATTCAGCGCCCGCTCCGGCGTCTGGGGCACTACCCGCGTCGCGCGCCCGGTCACCGACGGCGGCATCGGCGCCTGGGAACTGGCCGCGCGCTTCGACCGCATGGACTTCACCGACGCCGCGCGCGGCGGCGAGGGCGATGCCTGGACGCTTGGCGTGAACTGGTACCTCAACAACTGGTCGCGGCTGATGCTCAACTACGTGCACTGGACCACCGACAACCAGGTCGGCAGCTACCGCGGCCCGGATTCGGGCAACACCGTCAACGTCCGCGCCCAGGTCGTGTTCTGACCTGTGCGATGCGCACCATCCGCCCGCGTCGGGTCCGACGCGGGCGCGGGGGGTAGAATCACGAGCCTGCCCCGATTCCCATACTCAAGACCAATCTGATGTCCAACGACGATTTCCGCCAGGCCGCCCTCGACTACCACCGCCTGTCGCCGCCCGGCAAGATCACTGTCAGCGCGACCAAGCCGATGCTGACCCAGCGCGATCTCGCCCTGGCCTATTCGCCCGGCGTGGCCTACGCCTGCGAGGAGATCGTCAAGGACCCCAATGCCGCCAGCGAACTGACCGCGCGCGGCAACCTGGTCGCGGTGATCAGCAACGGCACCGCGGTGCTGGGGCTGGGCGACATCGGCGCGCTGGCCGGCAAGCCGGTCATGGAAGGCAAGGGCGTGCTGTTCAAGAAGTTCGCCGGTGTCGACGTGTTCGACATTGAGGTCGACGAGCGCGATCCCGACAAGCTGGTGGAGATCATCGCCAGCCTCGAGCCGACCTTCGGCGGCATCAACCTCGAGGACATCAAGGCGCCGGAATGCTTCATCGTCGAGCGCAAACTGCGCGAGCGGCTGAAGATTCCGGTGTTCCACGACGACCAGCACGGCACCGCGATCATCGTCGGGGCGGCGATCGTCAACGCGCTGGAAGTGGCCGGCAAGCGCATCGAGGACGTCAAGCTGGCGACCACCGGCGCCGGCGCGGCCGGCATCGCCTGTCTGGACATGCTCGTCGCCCTGGGCCTGAAGCCCGAGAACATCCTCGCCTTCGACCGCGACGGCGTGATCCACACCGGCCGCGAACACCTCGACGAGGCCAAGGCCCGCTACGCCCGCGACACCCCGGCGCGCACGCTGGCCGAGATCGTCGCCGGCGCCGACGTGTTCCTCGGCCTGTCGGCCGGCGGCATCCTGACCCCGGAGATGGTCGCCACGATGGCGCCGCGCCCGGTGATCCTGGCGCTGGCCAACCCGTACCCGGAGATCATGCCCGAGGACGCCAAGCGCGCCCGCCCGGACGCGATCATCGCCACCGGCCGCTCGGACTACCCCAACCAGGTCAACAACGCGGTCTGCTTCCCGTACATCTTCCGCGGCGCGCTGGACGTGGGCGCCACCGGCATCAACGAGGCGATGAAGCTCGCCTGCGTGCACGCCATCGCGCAGCTCGCCAAGGAAGAAGCCAGCGACCTGGGCACCGCGTATGGTGAGGAGATCCCCAGCTTCGGCGCTGAGTACATCATCCCGCGCCCGTTCGACCCGCGGCTGCTGACCATCGTCGCCCCGGCCGTCGCCCAGGCCGCGATGGCGTCGGGCGTGGCGCTGCGTCCGATCGAGGACATGGCCGCCTACCGCGAAAAGCTCGGCCAGTTCATCCACCGCACCGGCCTGGTCATGAAGCCGGTCTACGACCGCGCCCGCGGCGACCGCCAGCGCGTGGTCTACGCCGAGGGCGAGGAGGAAGTGGTGCTGCGCGCGGTGCAGACCGTCGTCGACGAAGGCCTGGCGACCCCGATCCTGATCGGCCGCCCCGACGTCATCGACATGCGCATCAAGCGCCTGGGCCTGCGCCTGGTCGCCGGCCGCGACTTCGAACTGACCAACATCAACGACGACCCGCGCTTCAACGAGTACTGGCAGCACTACCACGCCATGACCTCGCGCCGCGGCGTCACCCCCGACTCGGCCAAGAACCTGCTGCGCTCGCGCCCGACGCTGATCGCCGCGATCATGGTCGAGCGCGGCGAGGCCGACGCGATGATCACCGGCATCGTCGGCCGCTTCCACAAGAAGCTCGGCTACGTGCGCAGCGTGCTGGCGCTCGACCCCGGCCTGCAGAGCACCTCGGCGATGACCGGCGTGGTCAACGACCAGGGCCTGTGGTTCTTCGTCGACACCCACGTCCAGCCCGACCCGACCGCCGAGCAGATCGCCGAGAGCACCATCCAGGCCGCTTACCGGCTGAAGCTGTTCGGCATCGAGCCGAAGATCGCGCTGCTCTCGCACTCCAACTTCGGCAGCCACGACGACCCCAGCGCCCGCAAGATGCGCGACGTGCGCGAGATCCTCGTGCGCCGCGCGCCCAGGCTCGAGTTCGACGGCGAGATGATGGGCGACACCGCGTGGGACGAATCCCTGCGCCGCCGCATGCTGCCCGACACCACGCTGAGCGGCCGCGCCAACCTGTTCGTGTTCCCGAACATCGACGCGGCCAACATCACCTACAACATGATCCGGGTGATGACCGGCGGCGTGGCGCTGGGCCCGATCCTGATGGGCGTCAACAAGCCCGCGCACATCCTGACGCCCTCAGCGACCCCGCGCCGCGTGATCAACATGACCGCGATCGCCGCCGTCGACGCCCAGATCCGCAAGGCCCAGCAACAAGGCGCCTGACCGGCGCCCGTCACCTCCCCCGCATCGCGGGGGAGGTCGACACGCGCAGCGTGTCGGGTGGGGGCATGGCTTTGCGCGCAGCCCCGCCACCCTCACTCCGCCTCGCTGTCCCCCATCGCCAGCACCTGGGCCAGCGCCGCCGGCAGGCGGTCGAGCTGGTCCTTGTGGACCAACGCATCGCCTTCGGGCATCACATCGCCCGGCAGGCCGTAGGCCGAGCCGGTCATGAACACCACCGGCACCCCGGGACGCAGCCGGCGGGTGAGCGCTAGCGCTTCGGCGCCCGAAAACCCCGGCAGATTGACGTCCGACAGCACCACGCGGGGCGCGAAGGTCTCCAGCGCCTCCACCAGCCCCGCTTCGCTATGGACCCGCCGGGTCTCGACCGCCAGTCCCGCGTCGCGCAGAGCCAGTTCGGCGAGCTCGGCATCGTCGCGCGAATCGTCGACGATCAGCACACGCAGGCGTCCGGCCCGCGCATCGCGTCCCTCATCCTCCCCCATGCGGCCTCACTCTTCCTCGGGCACTTCGTTGAGCACGGCCCAGAACTTGCCGAGCGTGCGCACCGCGTCGAAGAACTGGTCGACGTCCACCGGCTTGACCACATACGCGTTCACGCCCAGATCCCAGCTGCGCGCCAGGTCGCTTTCCTCGCGCGAGGACGACAGGATCACCACCGGCATGCGCTTGAGCGTCTCGTGGTCGCGCAACTGCTTGAGCACTTCCAGGCCGTCCATGCGCGGCATCTTGATGTCGAGCAGCAGCACCGCCGGGTCGCCCTCGGCGCGATCGGCGAACTTGCCGCGGCGGAACAGGTAGTCCACCGCCTCGACGCCGTCCTCGACATGCACGATCGGGTTGGCGAGATTGGCCTCACGCAGCGCATCGATCGCCATCTCGGCATCGTGCGGGCTGTCCTCGGCGAGAAGGATGGTGCGGATTTCGCTCATTGCTGTTTTCCTGGTGAGGACAGAAGGCCCGGCTCCTGGGTGGAGGCGGGGAGGGTGAAGTGGAACGTGGCGCCCTGGCCCGGCGCCGACTCGGCCCAGATCCGCCCGCCGTGGCGGCCGAGCACGCGGCGCACGCTGGCCAGGCCGACGCCGGTGCCGGGGAACTCGCTGGCCGAGTGCAGACGCTGGAACACACCAAATAGCTTGCCCGCGTACTGCATGTCGAACCCCGCGCCGTTGTCGCGCACCGCGAACGCGTAGCCGCCGTCCTCCAGCCGCCGGCAGGCGACCTCGATCTTCGACGGCTCGCTGCCGCTGCTGTACTTGACCGCATTGCCCAGCAGGTTCAACCACACCTGCCGCAGCATGTTCTCATCGCCCACCACGATCGGCAGCGGCGCGATCGTCCACTCGATGCGGTGGTCGGGATTCTCGGCCTTCGCGTTGCTGTCGAGCATCGCGCGTGCATCGGACACCAGCGTCTGCAGGTCCACGCTCTGCAGTCGCAGCGCACTGCGGCCCAGGCGCGAGTACACCAGCAGGTCGTCGATCAGCGTGGACATGCGCCGCGCCGAACCGCCGATCACGTTGAGATAGTGGGTGCTCTTCTCGTCGATGTTTTCGCCCAGATGGCGCCCCAGCTTGTCGGCGAAGCCGGCGATGTGCCGCAGCGGCGCGCGCAGGTCGTGGGAGACCGAATAGCTGAAGGCCTCCAGTTCGCGATTGACGTCGGAGACCTGCTCGATCTTGCCCTCGAGCTGCTGGTTGAGCTCGCGGATCTGCCGCTCGCTGATGCTCTGCGTGGTCACGTCGGACGCGGTGATCAGCGCCACGGTGTCGTCGCGGTCGGGCAGCGGCATGCGCCGGGCGTTGAGCAGCATCGTGCGCTCCACGCCATCGGCGGTCGACTGGCTGAGACGGTAGTCCCACAGCTCGCGGTTGCGTGCCAGCACATCGTGCAGCCGGCGCAGCGTCTCGGCATCTTTCCAGGCACCGTCGCCGATCTCCGACAGCGCACGCCCGCGTGCGTCCTCCTCCACGCCGTAGAGCTCGGCAAACGCCGCGTTGTGCATCACCACCCGTTGCCGGCTGTCGACCAGTACGATCGGTTCGCGCACGCTGTCGAGCACTGCAAGCGCCCGGCTGCTGGCGTTCATCGCCTGCCGCTCAGCCACCACGCGGCCGGTCTGCTGGCGCAGCGCGAAGTAGCTCGCCGCCGCCAGCAGCAGCAACTGCACCACCATCGCCGCCCAGCTCGACAGCTCGGCATTGCGATTGGCACGCGCAGCCACGGCCTTGCGGTCCAGCAGCAGCGCCTCTTCCTCGGCCACTGCTTCCGTCACCAGCCGCTGGATCGGGTAGAGCACGATCATCTCGTCGATTTGCCGGTTGGTCGCCGCCTCCTCGGCGGCGATCACCTGGTCGATCCGCGCCAGGCGCTGCTCGAGCATGTTGCGCAGCGCGCCCAGCCGCGCCTGCTGCGCCGGGTTGTCCTGGGTCAGTTCCAGCACCGCCTCGACATTAGGCAGGATCCGCTCGCGCGCATCGCGGATGCGCTCGCGCAGCAGCGGCGAATCGATCCCGCGAGTCAGCGCGATCGCCGCCGCCTCCAGGCTGCGCGCATCGGCCGAGACCGCCTGCACCAGCGTCTGGATCTCGCGGGTGTGCACCACCTCGAGCGTGGCCTCTTCGGCCTCGCCGATCGCCGCGCGCATGATCAGGAACGGACCGACCACGATCAGCACGATCGCCACCCCGAGCGCAGGCAACTGCCAACGGCTGGAACGCGAGGCGGTATGGGGCATTGGGATGGGCTCGGGCGCGGGCGGGGGGCCGCAATCATGCCGCATCCTCCCCTGAACACGGGATCATGGCGGACGGCCGGGCCGCCCGCAATCGGGCAATGGCTGCGCGGTCCTCGCGCCCCGTCCGGCAGACGCGCCCGACCCCGGCAGGCATACCGCTGGAACGCGCTGTCCCCGACCCCCGCAACCAGCACGCCCGGCAGAACGCGCCTGTTAGAATCGACCGTTCGACAACGACCCCTTGCACGCGGCCGTGCGCGCCGCGCTGGAGCACATCTGATGAACTGGCTGAACGACGTCCTGCAGAACGACCCCGATCCGACCGAGACCCGCGAGTGGATCGAGTCGCTCAAGGCGGTCATCGACGTCGGCGGCCCCGAGCGCGCGCACCAGCTGCTGGAGAACATGGTCGAGCTGACCCGCCGCGCCGGCGCGCACCTGCCGTTCGCGCCGACCACCGAATACGTCAACACCATCCCGGCCCACCTCGAGCCGAAGATGCCTGGCAACAGCGACCTGGAATGGCGCATCCGCTCGATCATCCGCTGGAACGCGATGGCGATGGTCGTGCGCGCCAACCGCAAGCCCGGCGACCTGGGCGGACACCTGGCCAGCTTCGCCTCCAGCGCCACGCTCTACGACGTGGGCTTCAACCACTTCTTCCGCGCCCCTTCCGCCGATCACCCGGGCGACCTGATCTGCACCCAGGGCCACAGCTCGCCGGGCATCTACGCCCGCTCGTTCCTGGAAGGCCGCATCAGCGAAGAGCAGATCGACCACTTCCGCATGGAAGTCGACGGCAAGGGCGTCTCGTCCTACCCGCACCCCTGGCTGATGCCCGACTACTGGCAGCTGCCGACCGTCTCGATGGGCCTGGGGCCGATCGCGGCCATCTACCAGGCCCGCAACTGGAAGTACCTCGAAGCCCGCGGCCTGATGCCCAAGTCCGACCGCAAGGTCTGGTGCTTCCTGGGCGACGGCGAGACCGACGAACCCGAGAGCCTGGGCGCGATCTCGGTGGCCGGCCGCGAAGGCCTGGACAACCTGGTGTTCGTGGTCAACTGCAACCTGCAGCGCCTCGACGGCCCGGTGCGCGGCAACGGCAAGATCATCCAGGAACTGGAAGGCCAGTTCCGCGGCGCCGGCTGGAACGTCGTCAAGACGATCTGGGGCAGCTACTGGGACCCGCTGCTGGCCAAGGACAAGGACGGCATGCTCAAGAAGCTGATGATGGAGACCGTCGACGGCGAGTACCAGAACTGCAAGGCCTTCGGCGGCGCCTACACGCGCGAGCATTTCTTCGGCAAATACCCCGAGACCGCCAACCTCGTCGCCAACCTCAGCGACGACGACATCTGGCGCCTCAACCGCGGCGGCCACGACCCGCACAAGGTCTTTGCCGCCTACCAGAACGCGATGGACACCAAGGGCCAGCCCACGGTGATCCTGGCCAAAACCGTCAAGGGCTACGGCCTGGGCAGCGCCGGTGAAGCGCTCAACCCGACCCACAACACCAAGAAGCTCGACGACGATGCGGTGCGCACGTTCCGCGACCGCTTCAAGATCCCGGTCTCCGACGCCGCGCTCAAGGACGGCGATATCCCGTTCTTCCACCCCGGCAAGGACTCGGAGGAAGTGCAGTACCTGCTCGAGCGCCGCGAAAAGCTGGGCGGCTTCCTGCCGCAGCGCCGCCGCAAGAGCACCGAAAGCCTCAAGGCCCCCGAGCTCAAGGTGTTCGACCGCCTGATGCAGGCCACCGGCGAGCGCGAGATCAGTACCACGATGGCGTTCGTGCAGTCGCTCTCGGTGATCCTGCGCGACAAGCAGGTGGGCCCGCGCGTGGTGCCGATCGTCGCCGATGAGGCGCGCACCTTCGGCATGGAAGGCCTGTTCCGCCAGCTCGGCATCTACGCCCCGCAGGGCCAGAAGTACAAGCCGGTGGACCGCGACCAGCTGATGTACTACCGCGAAGACGCGGCCGGCCAGGTGCTGGAAGAGGGCATCACCGAAGCCGGCGCGTTCGCCAGCTGGATGGCCGCGGCCACCAGCTACAGCACCAACGACCTGCCGATGCTGCCGTTCTACATCTACTACTCGATGTTCGGCTTCCAGCGCATCGGCGACGCCGCCTGGCAGGCGGCCGACATGCGCGCCCGCGGCTTCCTGCTCGGCGCCACAGCGGGGCGCACCACGCTCAACGGCGAAGGCCTGCAGCACGAAGACGGCCACAGCCACCTGCTCTCGGGCGCCATTCCCAACTGCCGCAGCTACGACCCCACCTTCGCCGGCGAGGTCGCAGTGATCCTGCAGTACGGCATGCAGCGCATGCTCGACGAACAGCGCGACGAGTACTTCTACATCACCCTGATGAACGAGAACTACCCGCACCCGGCCGTCACCCCCGAGGCCGCCGAGGGCATCATCAAGGGCATGTACCTGCTCAAGGACGCGGGCAAGGCCAAGAAGGGCGAGCAGCGCGTGCAACTGATGGGCTCGGGCACCATCCTGCGCGAAGTCATCGCCGCCGCCGAACTGCTGGACAAGGACTTCGGCGTCACCGCCGACATCTGGTCCTGCCCCAGCTTCACCGAGCTGCGCCGCGACGGCTTCGACGCCGAGCGCTGGAACCGCTTCAACCCCGAAGCCAAGACCCGCCGCAAGCCCTACGTGACCGAACAGCTCGAAGGGCGCCCCGGCCCGGTGATCGCCGCAACCGACTACGTCCGCGCCTTCGCCGACCAGATCCGCGCCTTCGTACCGCACACCTACACCGTGCTCGGCACCGACGGCTTCGGCCGCTCCGACACCCGCGCCAACCTGCGCCGCCACTTCGAGGTGGACCGCCACTACATCGCCCAGGCGGCGATCGACGCGCTGGCGAAGGATGGCAAGATGACGGGGAAAGACGTTGCCAGGGCGATCAAGCTGTATAAGATCGATCCGGAGAAGGCGAACCCGGTTGGGGTTTGATTTTTTCGCACGAATCGGCGAGAAAGGCGGCTTAGGCCGCCTTTCTTATTCGTGTCGCGGCGGCAAAGATCAAGCGAAAGTAGGATAGAGTGATATTCCACTAAATCCACAGCGCGACTGAAGCGCGAATTTTTGATCGAAGTATGAAGCGGAACAGGCGATTCTATAATTCATTGCTTGTGACAAATTCTAGCGGATGCTAGAAGCTGCCGAGTTCTAAATTTACTCCGGATCCTATTCGAAAAGTCCCAGTTGATCAGCGTCGTCGTCTGGTCGTCTAACTGCGACGGCATCGCTCACTACGGAATTGCTCAGTTCACTTTGGGCTAATTGAAAGCCACGAACGAAAACCATTAGCATTTCATCTCGCTGCTGCTTGCTTACTCGCGGGATTTCGCTGCCAGCGAGGACCTTTAGCGATCGGTTAGATCTGGGGTTTTTAGCGCTGAAATCTAGGAAAGAGAATTTTGCTGAATCCAGGTCTGGATCCTGAGCGAGGATGTCGTCAATGACAGTTATGAATAAGGAAAGTCGTTCCTTGTCGAGCGGATTGGACCGCCAGAAGCTGAACCAAGGAAGATGTATAGACCCGGCCGATCCGTAAATAAATGGGGGGCTGAAAGGTATAGAAATACCTCGTCCAACTGGGTAGAAGCGCCTGGCAACTTGCGTCACAAAATTGATTTCGGCGTTCTCAAAGTGATCTCGCACGAGCGGAAGTAAGCTCAGAAAGTTGCTTCGCACGTCTTCGCGTCGAACTTTCGAGGTCACGGAGTGCACGACCTGAGCATAGGGTACTTTCAGGTGGATCAAGTCTCGCACAAGTTCGAAAACAATCTCGTAGCTAAAAGTTGGACTGTTCCTTACAAGCGCAACTAATGCTTTCTGAACTCGAACGGGATCTGGATGCCAAACGCGTGCGAGGTGTTGAAGTGAGGGTACTTTTAGCTTCGCCATTGCTGGATCCTAGACGTTAGAATGGAGCCCTGAGTGACGAGAAGTACTTTCCGATATCCTCGTTGGACATGCGCATTCCAGGATTTATGGTTCCGCTGTGGTTCCATACCTTATCCCAAGGTCCGTCGGGCGCATGACTCATTTCAACCAACGTGCCTGGACGTAACCTTGAATAAAATCGGGTGGACTCACGGACTATCTCTTCAATTTCGGGTTCTAATTTTGCCCGTATCTCTATTCTATTGCCTGAAATTGGATCTAGCTGCTTCGCTCGAATTTTGATAGGCGAGCGGTCGCAAGATCTAAATTCTCTGTATACATGTTGAAGTACAGGGCCGTACTGCCAGGCTTCAAAATCTTGCTTGATGAGTGGCTTGCCTAGTTTTGCAATGCACCAACCGTGACAGAAAAAAATAATCTTCTGTAAAGACAGATTGGTTACTTCTCTCCCGTTGGAGTCGGCTATGTCTAGAATCATATTGGCGATTGCACGGCCATCGTTCATGAGTAGGTCCATCTTCCTAGATTAAAGTTAATGTTCGTGGCGCGTGCTCACGAGGGATCCCGTAGTTGGGTCGAGAAGGCACGATTCTTGATCAGAAGTGGCCCCAGTTTCAGAACCTCTGTGTCGAAGGCATTTCGGAATGAGACCATATTCGGTTGTTCTGAGCAATCAGTGTCACTGCTGCGATCAGTGACTGAGAGAAGGCGTGGCCAGATCATCCCTCTGTGAAGCTGTTCCAGCCGCAAGCTTAGCCTTTCCGCAACGCTGCTGTGCCGTGGCAAGCAGCTGCATGACGAATCTAGCCTTTTCGAATTGTTGTCCGTGGTGCCAGCGCAGAGAGAGCCCGGGACTTCTCCTAAGGGCATACAGCAGCCTACTGGAGCCAGAAGTTGAAGGATGCTTCGAATTGATGGGCTTGGATGGTGACTGATATCGAACTGGGCTGGTGGAGCACGTCCTTAGCCGCTGTGGCCGGAATCTAGTTGCAGTCCCGGCTTCACTCATTGGTGAAGTTCTCGGTGACGGGCAGGCCCTTAGATCGACGCTAACTTGCCAGCTCGCCGCTGACGAAGCCTATGCTCCATATTGCATTGGTGCGGTTGCCAACGACAGTGGCTGGCGACCCCGCGACTCTCTCGGCGGCCTGACGCCCGTCGAGTACCGCAACCGAAAGGCTGAAATTTCTACGTTTGAAGTGTCCGCTTGACCGGGGGGCTTACGCCGCCAGCCCGGTTCGCTGCCAAGCACCGAGCCCAACAGCTGCAGATCGAAGTACCCTTCAACTCCGGACTCTCCCAGTAGCTGTTAGTACGGCTGCCGGGGGCAGGTCACTGAAAATCGACTCGTCTTCATGGGCTCTTCTTCGGGCGGAAACCATCTTCCTAGAAATCAATGTCTCGGAGAAAGCGGGCAGGCCACAGCTTCAATCTTGCCGCATGCGCGCCCAGCCTCAGTCCTCATCTGCCTCTCCCGGCCCAGAGGGTGGCGACAGATGCCAATGCAGCCGAGCCAGCAGGCGATCGCAGACAGGCGGGTCGCGATTGCTGAGGCAGACCATGGTCATGTCATTGGTCGGGTAGATCGAGAGAGCGGCGCTGTTGCCGGGCGCACCGCCGCCATGTCCCCAGTGCGGGAACTCGTCAGGGCCCGAGGAAATGAAGCCGTAGCCATACCAATCGGTCTGCTGCTTGATAGCTTCGGCCAGTAGCGGCAGCGGGATCAGCTTGCCGGCTTTAAGCGCTTGGACGAATCGCACTTCGTCGTCTACGGTCGTGACACCGCCGCCAGCAGGTGTGCCGCGCCATGGAAGCTGATCGGCGCTCTGCACCAGCGTGCCGTCCTCGCGCTGCGTGTAACCTCGCGCAACGCCATCCATTTGCTCCAGAGTCGGGAAGCGTGTGGCGGACATGCCAGCCGGCGCAAAGACATGCTCGCTCAGATAATCGTAGAAGCCCTGGTCGCTGGCTGCCTCCACGATTGCGCCGAGCAGCAGGAAGCCATAGTTCGAGTACTCGAACGCTGATCCCGGCGGAAACTCCGGTGCGCGGTTGCCGTTGAGCTTGATCAGGTCGGCGATGGATCGCACCCAGGCGCGGTTGGCGTCTTCGTCCGGCTGCAGCACGCCGACGTCACCCGCGCCGCCCTGATGCGAAAGCAACTGCCTGACGGTGACGGCCGCCATCGCCTCGTTGGGGTAGTCCTTCAGATACTTGCCGATTGGATCGTCCAGTCCGATCTTGCCGGCGGCGACCAGTTGTAGCACCGCCACCGCGGTGAACATCTTGCCTTGCGATGCGAACAGAAATGGCGTGTCCAGTTGCGCTAATGTGTTGTCTTCGCGGTTCGCTAATCCGAAAGACTTGGCGTAGAGGCGTCGACAATTTTGCTCAATGACGAGCGCACCCGAGAAGCGATCAGCTGCCGCCAACTGTGTGGCAAAGGCGTCGAATGCGTCGAGCGCTTCATTCGGAGAGATTGGCAGTGGCTCTTGCGTGATGTGGTGGAGGCGAAGCGACGCTGCGTCGTCGACTTCCACGGTGATGCGTCTTTGCACAGGAAAGCTACGCTCCTGCGTCAAAACGACGAATTTCAATGGATCCCTGTGTTCGATCTTGACCACGTCCAGGCCGCCCGTCTCTTCTCGGCTGTCGAGTAGGTACTCGATGTTGTGGTCGGGCTCACCGAAACGCCGTGCGTTGAACTCGGTCAGCGCAACGCGATCGTTGCGGTTGAACGCACTCAGCCATTCTTCAAACGCTGTCTCGGCCGGCGGCTTCGCCAGGGCCTGTGCGATCAGGCACGAGGACAACACTGTCAACACGTTGAAAAGAATCCGCATTCGTATCTTCTCCCTGCCCATGGTCACCCGAAGCCAGCGCGTGATGGATCCCTGCTCGACTCCACCCTAGAAGCGAGAGAAGTGCAGGTCGCTTAGAAGCTAGTGAACGTCAGGAATCGCCGAGCATAGTGCCGAAGCCTCAAGTAGCGTGATAACTGACAGCTTTCGCCCCACCGTATCTCACACATGATGCTCTTTGCTCGTAGGAACACGCCAGCTGCGCGATGCGAAGGAATCGGATTCACGCGCTGGCTTTATGTCGCCAGCGGTTGGAGGCGGTACTCAACTTCGGGTAAGGCCCCGCATCATCAGGAGCGTTCAGCAGTAAGAAGCATCGTGCTGAGGATCCTGGACCCTATAGCGTGACGCAAGTAAGGGTGTTGCTTCGATCCCGAGAAGGTGGAGCAGCCGATGTCCCAGCGCATTCGAAATGCTTGCGAGATAGCAGCTTGGGTTGCTGTAGCCATTGCTGCGTATCGGGGAATGGCGGGCGGGCAGCAGAGGGCCGATGGTGGCTACATGCTCTGTCGGCCGGAGCGGCTTGGGAACTGGCGTGAAGTACGCGCTGACGAGCCAACCTTCGTTGGCCCAAGCGTCGCCCGCCTTGCCGAATTCGGTTGGCTTTGGGCTGGCGGACGCGGCTTCGGTCACTTGACCAATGGCGCCGATCTGGCCATCGGCATACGAGAACACCAGATCGCCGGGACGCACGAGTGTCATGTTCTCGTACGTTTGGTTGAACGCGCCGTTGGCGTTGCGGAACGGCGACCAGAGGTAGCCTCCGCGGACTTCAAGGTCGCGTGTCTGCTTGTGATTGACCCACCAGAACGCCATTAGCACCTCCCCTCGAAGGAGGATAGCGCGTTCCTTCGGCCGCGGCGGTGTCGTACGAGATGGGGGACTGCCCAGGCATTGTGGTTGTCGTCCATGGCACGGCCACCTCCGCTAAAGGCGCCAGCAGCCGGGGTGCTCCTTGCCCCGGCCCGCGCGTCTGGCGACTGGCCCGAAGGCAAGGATCGCGCGTTGCTGACGGAGGTTAGGATGCAAGTTCCGGCTTAGGATGGGCGTCGGTGGGCGCCGCGGGCCCGTGTCAGATTTTTCTGGTTATGGCGCCAGGGATTTCTGCGGCTGCGGGTACTTCGCCGTTCTGGCGGCTTCGCGCGTGGCGCCGGCCGCGTAGTGCCTGACGAGGACTTGGGGGTGTTGATCTCGTTCCAGCATCCCGTCCAGATCACACAAGCGGTCGCCGCTGCCACATAGCGCGGCTCCGGGGAGGCAGATCGCGCTCGCACCACGCGCGGCATCGCAGACCTGGCGGGGCGCTCTCGATCGCCCCGTCAGCGCGTCCACGTGCGACGTCCCCGATTCTGGTGCGACGGGCATGCAGCAAGAAGGCCGACACCGTGCGGTGCCGGCCTCGATGGCTTGGATCAGTGGAGGGTCTTGGCCACTGCGGCTTCGAACTTCCTGATGAAGCCGGACAGGCTCTGGCCACAGGCCTTGCAGTGCGCGCGTAGCTCGAGCACATCCAGCCGTCGGCGGCCGCGCTCCACATTGCTGACGTACGACTGCGGCCGGTTCAGCTCCTCGGCCAGCCTGGCCTGGGTCATGCCGCTGATCTTCCTCCGGCTCTCCTTCAGCAGGCTCACCAGGATCTGATACTCGGGCTTGTAGATCGACTTGCTTGTCATTGCAGGCTCCTTGGGTTGAAGGCCAGGCCTACCCTAAATCTGCTTTCCATATATCCGAAAACTAGATATGCTCGATCCAGGCCATGTGCCGTGAGCCGGCCACGCGCGACGACGCTGTTGCGTCTCTTCCCGCCCCGGCCGGCCGCCTCACTCAATGGAGAGATCGCATGTCGAACGCGTCGGCTGTTGTGCGTGGTTTGCCGCTGGAAAGGTGTCGCTCCGCCGTCTCGGCGCCTGCGACGCGCGTAGTCCGTATCGCCACACCAGCAACTGGCCGGGCGGTGGTGCAGGCAGCAGGGGCGCTGGGGTGGCCATCCGCACGGCCGACCT
Source organism: Luteimonas sp. S4-F44 (assembly GCF_022637415.1). Lineage (NCBI taxonomy): Bacteria > Pseudomonadati > Pseudomonadota > Gammaproteobacteria > Lysobacterales > Lysobacteraceae > Luteimonas > Luteimonas sp. S4-F44. The sequence continues at coordinate 3,212,968 of NZ_CP093340.1, read as the reverse complement.
CGCGCCGGCTGGCCGCGAATGCACTCGCAGCCGCCGTCATCGCGTTGCTCCCCCTGGCCGCCGCCGCACAGGAGACCGGTGCGGTACCTGAGCCCGATCGCCCCGCGGACGCCCGGGAGACCGAGGCCGCCGCCACCCAGCTCGACACCGTCCAGGTCACCGGCACGCGCATCCGCGGCGGTACCACGCCGTCGCCGGTGATCGCCTTTGGTGCCGAGCGGATCCAGGAAGAGGGCTTTCGCGACCTGGGCGAGGTGATCCGCAGCGTGCCGCAGAACTTCTCGGGCGGGCAGAATCCCGGCGTGGCCGCCGGGGCGACGGCTGGGGCAGGGGGCGTCGCCAACCAGAACATCACCGGCGGTTCGTCGTTGAACCTGCGGGGCCTGGGCGCGGATGCGACGCTGACGCTGCTCAACGGCCGACGCATGGCCTACGGTGGCTTCTCGCAGGCGGTGGACATCGATGCGATCCCCGTCGATGCGGTCGAGCGCATCGAGATCATGGCCGATGGCGCCTCGGCCATCTACGGCTCCGATGCTGTGGGTGGTGTGGGCAACGTCATTCTCAAGCGGGAGTACACAGGCGCAGCGGTCGGCGCACAGTACGGTCGCACAGCCGATGGCGGACTGGCCAGCCATGGCTACACCGCCACGGCAGGCACAGCCTGGTCCAGCGGCGGGCTGATTGCGACCTACAAGTACGCGGCCGCCGAGCCCATCCTGGCCAGCCAGCGGGCCTTGACGGCCCACATGCCCGAGCCGACCACGATCTATCCGGGCAGCCACTTGCGCAGCGCGTTGGTCAGCGGGCACCAGTCGATCGGCGATGCGGTGGAACTGCGCCTGGATGCGTTGCGAACTGAGCGGGAGCAGCGGTCCACTGCCTATTTCAGCGGGATCTCAAGCTACTACAGCCGGTTCTCGCCCGTCACCACGACCACGCTGGTGGCCCCGAGCCTGGAGATCGCATTCGCCGACGATTGGCAGCTCGCCATCGGCGCCACCTGGGGGCGCGATCGTCGTGTCCAGGACGAATGGATGACGATGGTCGCCACCGGCGAGGTGCTGCCGTCGCCCTATGACGATTGCTACTGCAATGAGAGCCGCGCCTACGAGGCGGGTGTGGAAGGACCGCTGTTCGCGCTGCCGGCCGGGGAGGCGCGTCTTGCGGCGGGCCTAGGCCAGCGTGAGAACGACTTCGTGCAGCGCAATGTCGTGTCCGGCGAGCGCTTGATCGAAGGGGACGAGCGCAGTCGCTTCGCGTATGCCGAGTTGAGCCTGCCGTTGCTGGCGGGCTCCAATGGCAATGGGCCACAGCGGCTGACGCTGACGGCTGCCGTCCGGCGTGAGTCGTACGACAGCTTCGGCAGTGTCGCCACGCCCAAGCTCGGGCTTGTCTACAGCCCCACTGGCGACTACACGCTCAAGGCCTCATGGGGCAGGTCGTTCAAGGCCCCGACGCTGCTTCAGCAGTACCAGCGCCAGAACGCCTTGCTCTACCCGATGGCGGTGTTTGGTGGCAGCGCCGACAGCGATGCCACGGTACTCGCGGTCTTCGGCGGCAATCCGCAGCTGGACGCCGAGCGCGCCCGGACCTGGACGGGCACGTTGGCACTGCATCCGCGTGCGCTGCCCGCCCTTGAGGTGGAACTGTCTGTGTTCGATATCGACTACACGGACCGCGTGGTCCAGCCCGTGGGCAACTACGCCGAGGCGCTGACCAACCCGATCTACGCGCCGTTTGTCGATCGTTCGCCCACCGCCGAGGGGCAGGCCCGGATCATCGAGGCGGCGGCGGGCTTCTACAACTACACCGGCGGCAGCTACGACCCGGCCGATGTCACCGCGCTGCTGTACGCCCACTTCGTCAATGTGGCGCGGGAGCGGATTCGCGGCGTCGACCTGTCGGGTGCGTACCGGTTCGATCTCGGGCCCGGCCGGTTGACTGTCCGCGGTGCAGGGAGCTGGCTGGACAGCACGCGTGAGAACAGCCCGGCGGATCGTGCGTTCGATCTGGCCGGCACGCTGTACAGCCCGGCCAAGGTCAATGGCCGGATTGGCATGGTCTGGCAGCAGGGTGGCTTCGGTGCCTCGCTGTTTGCGAACCACACCAGCGGCGTGCGCAGCACCGTGGACGGGACGAAGACTGCATCGTTCACCACTGCGGATCTCACCTTGCGTTACGCGTTCGACAGCCAACGCGATCCGCTGGCCGGTTGGGATGTCTCGGTGTCCGCGCACAACCTGTTCAATCGTGCGCCGCCGCGGCATCGCGTCACCGATCCGACCTGGTTGCCCTACGACTCGACCAACTACTCGGGCATCGGGCGGCGTCTCGATGTCTCGATCACACGTCGGTTCTGAACTGCGGCCCGTCCTCCCGTCGTCCTGGTGAGCGACGGCGATGGATGCTTCGTCAAGGAGTGCATGGGATGGTGATGGTCTGTTTGCGCAATGGCCGCGCTGCGGTGATGTTGGCGGTCGTGTTGGCGATGGTGCTGGCCCCTTTCGAGGCGGCGGCTGTCTCGCCGCGACGCTTGGTGGAGGTGGTGGATCTCTCCGGGCTGGTCGTGTCGCCGAATGGGCGACAGGTGGCCTTCCGGGCGGATCAGCCGTCTGTCGAGCGCAACACCTACGATTCGGTGTGGTACGTCCAGGATGTGGATGGGAGGGCACCGCCACGTCGGGTCGCGGAGGGTGGCGTGCCGCTGCGCAACAGCTCCGGCGGCGCATTGCCTGCCGTGGCGCACTGGTCTGCCGATGGGCGCTCGATCTTCTACCGGGCGTTGCTGGACGGTCGCATCGAGGTCTGGCGCGCCGCTGTGGACGGCTCGGGCGCAGAACCGGTCGCGCGGGATCCGGCGAATGTGCGCGATTTCAGGCTCGGCGAGGACGCCACGACGCTGCAGTACAGCGTGGGCGCGCCTCGCGCGGACATCGTCGACGCGGAGCAGGCGGAGTACGCGCGTGGCATCCATGTCGATGCCTCGATTCCGATCGGGCAGGGCGTCTTCCGCTCCGGTCATCACGAGGGGCGGTTGGCGACGCAGCGGTTCACGGGGCTCGGTTTCGACCGCGAAGGTTTGTTGGACGACGTGCCCGAGCGCTGGTTCGAGATCGACCTGCGGACGGGCGCGCGCCGCGAGCTCGCGCCGCCTGCGGCGAAGGCGGCAGCCAGCCCTGTGGCCGGGGCCGTGCCGCTGGACCGGACTTGGGTCCGAGACCCGCAAAGCGGTCGGACCGCCACCTTGACCCGTGCGCTGGCGCCTGGTGGTCCGTACACCGAGCCGGTCGCGACCCTGGCGGTCCTGGATCGGCGTGGACGTGAGATCGCGCAGTGCACGGCGCCCGCCTGTACCGGGGCGGACATCACCAGTGGGCAATGGCGGCCTGGGCGCAATGAGCTGCTGTTCACCACAAGCCCTGTCGAGGCGGGCCGGGCGCAGACGGTGTTTCGCTGGAGCGTGGATACCGGCGCGGTGACGGTAGTGGCGTCGTCGCGCGGCTTGCTCAATGGTGGGCGAGAAGTGGCGAGTGCGTGCGGCGTGGCGGCCGATGCGATGGTGTGCGTGGCTACGGAGGCCGACCGCCCGCCGCGCCTGGAGCGCATCGAGATCGACACCGGTCAGCGGCAGGTGCTGTTCGATCCGAACGCATCGCTTGCGTTCGATCTTGCGCAGGGCGTGTCGTCCCGGTTCCTGCGCTGGCGGGATGCCGAGGGCCGCGAGTTCACCGGCCAGCTTCTACTTGGCCGGGGCATGGCCGCCTCCCCCCGGCCCTTGTTCGTGACGTACTACACCTGCAGCGGGTTCCTGCGTGGTGGCACCGGCGACGAGTGGCCGCTGGCGTCGTTTGCTCAGGCTGGCATTGCGGCCCTGTGCATCACCGCACTCCCGCACAAGCCGGACCCGATCACGCGTTACGACGAGGGCATGTCCGCGGTCCGGAGCGTGGTGGACCTGCTGGCGGGCGAGGGGGTGGTGGATCCGGGCCGTGTGGGAATGGGAGGTTTCAGCTTCGGCAGCGAGGTCACGCTCTGGATGGCTGCGGAATCGGATCTGTTGGCCGCGGCCTCGGTGACATCGCCAGCGGTCACGCCGCTGTACCACCTGATGGGCAGCTTGCAGGGCGAGCGGTTCGCGACCGGTCTGCAGGCGGCCTGGGGGCTTGGCGCGCCGGATGCCACGCCGGAGGCATGGAGGCGGCTGTCGCTGGCCTTCAATCGGCAGAAGGTGAGGGCGCCGGTGTTGTTTCAAATGCCGGAGCAGGAGTACCTGTACGCCTTGGACTACATCATCCCAATGGTGCGCGACGGTCAGGCCGATCTCTATCTGTTCCCGACCGCGCCGCACATGAAGTTCGAGCCGCAGCACAAACTGGCGGCCTACGAGCGGAACCTGGATTGGTTCTGCTTCTGGCTGCAAGGCGTCGAGCGGGACGGTGCAGGAAAGGCCCCCGAATATGCGCGCTGGCATCGTATGAAGCAGCAAGCGGAGGGGCGGCCAAGCTCTGAGGGTGATCGAGGCCGCGATTAGCGCTGGTGGCGGACCCAGTTCTCGATCATGCACAGGTCGAGGATGCGGAAGAAGGACTGGTCTCGCGACGGAAAGGTCTTGCGAAAGAAGGCGTCAAGCTCGGCTGTCGCGAGGAAGCCGCGGGCGTTGAGTTCGCCATCGAGCAGGAAGCGACGCATCCGTTCGCTGTTCCGGCGATAGACGGCGCCCAGGTACTGCGCGAAGTCGCCTTTGCTCTTGCGGTTGAGTACCTCGGTAGGCAGGCGGTCCGAGAACGCCGCCCTCGCAACGGATCGGTTCCTGCCGCCGGCGACCCACATCCAGGAGGGGACCGTCAGGCAGGCTTCGACGACCGGCTGTGACAGCAAGGGCAGACGCAGCTGCCGCGCCGGGCCGCGCCACATGCCGTGCCGGTAAAGCTGGGTGCCCGCCAGGTACTGGATGCGCTCCCGGTCGCCGGGGAGTGCGTCATCCGGTGCTTGAAACCACGGGTGGGTGTCGAGCGCGCCGCTCGGCACGTCCTCGCGCAGCAGCGTGCGGTCGGCATCGTAAGGCGCCTTGGGCGGCCGCGTGAGCTTGTTGAAGGTGAGACGTGCTGCTTTCCAGCGGGTGCACTGGTGCAACTGTGAGAGGTCGCTGATGGCCCGTGATCCCGCCAGCAGGCCACGCGCCCTGACCGCATCGGCGGCGGGCGCAGCGTTGCCCAAGTAGCAGAAGATCACATCGCCCCCGCCACCCGAGTAATGGGCCGGGCTGGTCTCGCTGCCGCCGGCGACGGCCATCGCTTCGTTGAGAGCGTGCTGGAGCACATTGATGCGGGGGGCCACCGACCACGGCGGCGGTGCAGCGTCGAAGCGGGCCGTCGGGAAGTCGAGCTCCCGGGCATGCAGCGGCGCGCCGAGCATGTTGGCAACGAGCGTGGCGTACTGTCGCTCGTCCGCTCCAGGGACCGGCGTGAACAGCGTATGGCAGCTCACATCCGCCCCTGTCGACACCAGGGATGCCGCGATGATCGATGAGTCGAGGCCGCCCGATACTTCCACCAGGATGTTGCTGTCGATTCCGGCCCAGGCTTGGATCGACGACAGCACGGCATCGCGGACGCGGCGGGCGGCCTCCTCCGGGTTCCGCACGCGGCGTTCGTCGGTGACGAAATCCCAGGGCGACCAGACTTGCTCGATGTGGGGGCTGGAACCGCGGACATGCAGTGTGCAGCCCGGCAGCAACTCGGTGACCTGCGCCAGTGATGTCCGGGCGGTCATTGCGTGAGGGTAGGTCAGGCACACGGGCAGGAAGTCCCAGTCGATCTCTCTTCGATACAGGCCGATGCGAGCTGCCAGCGAGACGTCCGAGGTCACGAAGCCCCCACGTGCACCAATCGCGTAGACGCAGGGGACGCCGCCGGAAGGATCACGGGTGATCGACAGGGCGCCGCTCGACGCATCGCCCGGCTGGATGAGCAGGTAGTCGCCCCAGCACTGCGTCAACAGGACGGACCGCAGGTCTCCTGCGCTGTTCAACCCCGGAAGGTCTTCCGGCCGTCGCACTGGCGCGCCGTCCCGTCGAAACAGATGACCGATGATCGCGCCGCCGCCTGGCGCTTCTAGAACAGGCGTGTGCTTGTCGGCGTACAGCCGCACCGTGGCGCTGGACAGGCGCAGCGGCAGGCCGATCTCGTTGAGCTTCCGGCCCGCTTCAACAGGATCTGTGGCGGCCGGCGGGCTGTCGTCCATGATTGCGATGTAGCGGTAGGGCATCAGAGTACCCGTATCGGCGTGTACGACGTTGCGTTGCCCACCGTGTCATTGAGCACCAGATCGCCGGCTTGCACCCAGCAGTGGGCGGAGAAGGGATCGTCGATGACACCGAAGACGATGTTCGTTGCGAACCCACGCCTTGCCAGAAAGTGCGCCATGGCGAGTGAGTCGAGCAGGCAACAGGTCTCGATGGGGACATGCAGCCGTGCGCCGACGAAAGCGCCCGCGGCATCGAGTAGCCGTGCTTCATCGTACTCGGAGCGTGGGGCGCGTTGCGCACACTGCGTCAGCTTCTGATCGAGCGTGATGACGATGGCTTTGAGGGATTTCGTCCGCAGGTGCCGGCGTGTGCGGATGACGGTCGCGGCGACTTCGATCAGCGCCGAGACTCCGAGTGTCCGCGCCTTGGTATGAAGCTCGAGCACACTTCGGCTGGGTGTGGGACATCGCGCTTCAGTGCACGTCTCGCCGGCCGTGTCGGTTGTGAGGATTCGGCGTTGGAGCAGTGTTTCTAGCGGTGCCGCATCAATGGGGGCGCCGCTGACATGGCGAAGGAAGGCAGCTTCGAGTGCGGGCCCGAGCCGGAAGTAACGATCGCTCTCGATGTCGAGAAAGATCGCCCGTCCATCGATCAGGCAGTACGACAGGTCTTGTCGAAGGGCGTAGGCCATGGTCGGCGTCCGGGCCGTGGGCGCACCTTTCGGTGCGCCCGTTCGGTCAGTCTTCCGAAATGCCCGGTGCGATACGCAGGTTCACGCCTTCGGTGGGCATGCCCGGAAAGCCCTGCGTCTCGACGCTCGCAACGCCGAGCTCGATCACGTCGTCCTGCACCTGGGTGCGGGTGTTGTCGTTGTTGTTCATGACGGTCTCCTTACTAAGCCATGGACATCCATGGCGGCTTCAAGCTAGGAGCCGAATGCGGTGATTCTCAAATGATTTCTGTTGATCACGTGGTGATCATTTCGAGTCTGTGACAGCGGTCGCGAATGCCGGTGTGTTGGATGGGAGCGATGCCGCAGTCAGTCAGTGCAAGGCCGCCAGCTTCTGGCGTAGATGCGAAACGATCTTCGGCGCCATCGCCCTGCGGCGACGTTGGTAATCGCGCAAGCCGGCCTTGAGCGACGGGAGATCGCGCGCCGCCCAGCAGCCGTACAGCGCGGCCAGTTCGTCATGGGCATCGTCAAGCAGCGCTTCCTTGGCGTGCCGCACCGGCGCGAGCTGGTCGTTGGCGCGCTTGAGCGGTGCGCGCAGTTCGTCGTTGTCGGTGATCTCGGTGATCGCATCGAACAGCCGCCAGGTCGCGTTCGGTGTGTCCTGGGGTTCTAGCGCGGTGGGCAGCGGCGTGATGGCATGCGCCGCGTTGCCTCGCTCGATGGCCTCGAGCAGAAGGCTTCCCATCCAGTCGTACCGGCCTGCCAGGTGGGACTGGTCAAGCATCGGCACATAGAAGCCGCGACCGGGATTCCAGTCGATCAGACCTGTCCCCGAAAGCCCATACAACGCGTATCGGACCGGCATCGTGCTGGTATGGAATGCGCGCGCCAGCGCGGGCGCCTTGAGGTGCTCTCCGGGCAGGAAACGGCCTGCCCGCAGGCCGGCTTGGATACCGTCGAAAACAAGCGCGTGCTTGGGCGGTGTGTGCATCGCAGACCTCCGTTTCGGCTTGAAAAATGCGTCCTGTGTGGAACCACTACCGCGAGCCGCCGGGGTGATCTGTGACCGCAGTCGCGCAACGCTCGTTTCGTTTGGCGCGCCGGGTTGTACTGCGCGCTTCGATCGGCAGCGCCAACAGAGTCATGTACTCCGGCTCGTCAATCGACTTGCCTGACATCTCGCGGTTTCGGTGATGCGGACGCACTCCGCATCTGAAAGCAGTTCGTCCGCGATCCGACTCAACGACGGCGCTTGGCGCCATTGCGTCTGCGCGATGCCGCAGGCGGTGTTGTTATCGCTGCGCGCGCCGCGCCTGCAGGGTCGCCACGATGCGTGATGCCATGACCTTGCGGCGCTCGAAGTAGATGTGCAGTTCGGCCTTGAGGCTTGCCAGGTCGCGTTGCTGCCAGAGGCGATACAGCTCGGCGAGTTCGGCCTCGGCATTGGGCAGCAGGTCCAGCTTGGCGTGCCGGATGGGCGCCAGCCGATCGTTCGCCAGCCGGATCGCCGCGCGCATGTCCTTCAGGTCGATGGCTTCGGCGATGCTGTCGAACAGCGCCCAGGTCTGGGCGGCGACGTTCGTGCTGTCCGGCGCGGGCGTCGATGGGGCCGGCGCGGCGGGGCGGACGGGCATGTCGCAGGCCATCATCGTCAGCCGCTGCATCCACTCATAGTGCTGCCGCAACTCCGACTCGCCGGGCAGCGGCACGTGCATGCCTTCGCGCTGGTGGTCCTCGATCAGGCCTTCGCCCAGCAGTCGCTGCAGCGCTGCCCGGATCGGGAGGCCACTGACCCCGTACTCGTCCGCGAGTGCCGCCACGTCCAGATGTTCGCCCGGTGCGTAGCGGCCAGCGCGCAGTGCGCGCTTGAGCGTCCGATGCGTGTAGATTCTTTTTGAATCCGCGTTCATCGCAGAAATCCCTTCGGCGTGAGGCGCTTACGGATCCTACAACGTTCCGGCGGGTGAGGCTGCTTTTGGGCGGCGGAGACAGGCAACGTCGTACGCGGTTCCGTTCGGGGCGGCCGAACGCAGGACCATCCGCGCCGGTGTGCGGCGATCGCAGACCAGGTATGCCGTGCGGGCGATCACCGTCCCTGCTGGTGCGGGGGTGATCACCGCGCGCCGTGCGCCGCGTGGGGGCACGGGCGCCTTCCGGTATGGCGGTAGCAGCTGCTGCTCATGTGCAAGGGCATGCGCGCGGCCCATGAACGCATGCCGCACCGTCGACCGGGTGCGACAAACTGTCGCGCGGAGGCGCAAGACGGGCGGCCTAAAATGGGACCTTGCGATGCTACTGCCCCGCTCACGCGGCGTTGCGAGGCCAACTCCGCGCCTCACGACAGGTGGCATCGAGACCTGGACATCCTCCCATGTACGACTGGTTCCCCATCGTCTTCATCATCTTCAAGGTCGTCGTCCTCGGCGTCGGCATGTTCTACGCCATCAAGTGGCACCACGATCAGGCGAAGAAGGACGAGCAAGAGAAGAAGGACGCGCTGGAACGGCAGCGGCAGCGTGAGGTGGGCGAGGGGTAGGGCCTGCAGGCGGTGGTTGGCCGCAGTTGTCGTCTCCCCTTCTACAAAGCACTGAGCTCTAGCTGGTACCGACTGGCTGGCGTTGCTTGGAGCCGAGCGCTGCAACCATCCGCTGCGCTTCAAGCAGAGCAACGGTTCGCCACGCTCTTGCTCAGAGACTGAGTCGGCCAAAGGTGCAGGTCCGCACCAGGCTCCTGTCTGGCTAGAAGCAAGCGCGCTCAAACAGTCCGCCGAGACGTGATATCCGCATCGCCATCGTATGCGTGTCGCGCCTGCCTCCCGATGTGGTCAGGAGCTTGCTCCGCGTTGATGCGACATCCCTTTCGAGCCGAATGCTGCTCTCGCGTTGATCAGCAACGCGTAGAGCCAAGGCGACCGCTCCGCTGACTTCCGTCTTCGCTTGCTGCCCCTTTCTCACAGGGCGGAGTGAAAGCGTCGCGCGCAAGTCGGACGAAGCGTCTCCGTGGCGCTCAGACTTTTCCTACAACTGAATAGGGCGAATTACTACACGGCAAGCCCGTTCAGCTGTGTGAAATTCTGTTAAGGTCGCGATCACGCATCGCACTTCGAAGTTCGTTCACCAGCGTTCGAGGCGCTGCAAGGTGTTCGCTTAGCGGCGCCGATGGGATCGCGTGACAGGAGGGAAACCAGGATGCATAGGAAATTCGGGCGCGCTCGCGTCTGGACGCTGGCGTTTGCTGTGTCGCTTTCGGCGTCTGCCGCTACGACCTCCAGGGCAATCTGAGCCAACGCGATGGCGTTGATCACCAGTTCGATTATGGGAACCGCCTGCGCCACGTTTCCGGCCGCGAGTGGTACGCCTATGACGCCTATGGGCGTCGCCAGTTGGCCTGTGGGCCGACCGCCTGCAATTACCAGCAGTACGGACGGGATGGCAAGTTGTACTTCAGCCAGAACCACCGGACCGGCCGCCGTGAAAACTAGCTGTACTTGGGCGATCGCCAGGTCGCCATCCGGGATGCCAGTGCTGACGGCGATCAGATCGATGTCCGCGTGAAGTATCAGCATACCGACCTGTTGGGAAGCCCTGTGGCGTGACCAACGAAGCAGGGGCCGTGCTCGAGCGAACGCACTGGGCGCCATACGGGGCGGCGGTTGGCAAGCCCAACTATGACGGGATCGGCTACACCGGGCATCGCCAGGACGGGGCGACTGGGTTGGTGTACATGCAGCAGCGGTACTACGATTCTGAAGTTGGGAGGTTTCTGAGCGTGGATCCGGTGACGGCGTATGACCTGCCAATTGCTGGATTCAATCGCTATCGGTATGCCGCGAACAACCCTTATCGATTTACAGATCCAGATGGCCGTCAAGAGCGCGCTTATGGTGCAGGAGCCAGCCTGATGCTGACGCCTGAGCAGCGTAAAGTTTGGGAAGCTGGTGAACGTGCAGCTACCACAGAAGGCAGCCGCTCTCTCGAAGGAGCGGCAATGATGGATGGAGTAAAAACATTTGCTGCTGAACCTAGGGTTACGAAGGAGGCTGTTGCAACGCTCGCAACAGTTGTTGTCATGGCACGGGTCACGCGTGGGAAATCCGGCGCTGGGCCTATGCATGGGCCGTCTCCAAAGATTAATCTTGGCCAGCAAGGCAAGCATCAAGTCGGGCATAACAACTATCAGCCTGGCAGGAGCATTTTGACGGCGAATCCTGCCGAACTCGGACGACATGCAGGTGCTGGCCAGCAGGTCAATAACATCCCGGTAGGGTTGCCTGGCTCGAGAGAGCGTGTCAACTTCGGTCAGGAAATAGGAACGACCATAGATCGCGCTGGAAATTCATCGCCGAAAAAAAATGGAATAATTCATTATGGAAGTAATGGAATTAATATCGTTCCATCGAGGCCAGACCCATGAACACGGAACTCCGAAAAGATATTCTATTAGCGACAATGAAGGCCTTGTGGGGCGAGGTCTTCCCTAAACTTCGCGCTGTTGTTTGCTTTGTTAAGACTGAAACAGAGTTTGAGGTCGCATTTTTTGTGGATGGAGACATAGAGATGGATGAACAGGAAGCCATGCAGTGCGTAGTTACTGAGGTCATTGCAGATTTCCCTGCTAATTTCCTGATCTCAGAAAAGCTGATTCAGCTTGATGCCCCAGCTCCAATCCCAACGGCCGAAGGATTGCTTGTATTCCTCCGAAAGGAATCATGACGGCACAATTCATTGGATGAGTTCTCGGCTCTCACGCCTAAGCCCACTATATCGGCGGCTTGTCATTTGTAGCCTGAACCGTTCGGCAACGTCGGTGTGACCGGCGTTGCCGGCGCGATATTCGACCAACAACTGCTAACGTTGTTGCGCTTGCAGAAGTCGTGCGTGATCTGTACTTGGGCGATCGCCAGGTCGCCATCCGGGATGCCAGTGCTGACGGCGATCAGATCGATGTTCACGTGAAGTATCAGCATACCGACTTGTTGGGAAGCCCAGTAGCCGTAACGAACGAAGCAGGGGTCGTGCTCGATCGAACGCACTGGGCGCCATACGGGGCGGCGGTTGGCAAGCCCAACTATGACGGGATCGGCTACACCGGGCATCGCCAGGACGGGGCGACTGGGTTGGTGTACATGCAGCAGCGCTATTACGACCCGATGCTTGGAATCTTCTTGAGCGTTGATCCCGTGAGTGCCCACAGCAACCCAGTCGGACAGTTTCATCGCTATAGATATGCCGATGGAAACCCGTATAGATTCATCGACCCTGATGGTCGGCAGAGCTGGTCCAATACCGGCACATCCAACCCTTGGCCAGCAGTTCAGCAGGCGTGCGGGGGTAGCAATGCCTGCGAACAACGGGTTGCCATGGAGCTGACGAAAGCTCAAGCGGAACTTGCCCTTTCGGTAAGTGCGGGAGGCAACGCCCGTGGGATGGTTGGTCGATTCTTCATGAGAGAGGCTGGAATATCTCTGGCGCTGACCAACAAGATCCATCATATTTTCTCGCAGTCGAGACATAATCTGGGTGGGTTGGCGAGATCTTTGGGTGGCGAGGTTAAGGCGTTTAGGGCTATCGAAAGCGCAACTGTGAAGTCGGTGGACGTGTCGAAGGCGGGAAGGTTTGAAACTATAGTTAAGGTTGGAAGTGAGCAGGTGACGGTAAGGGGTAATGTGATAGATGGCCAGGTTAAGATAGGAACCGCATTCATTAAGCCGCCGCCACCCCCGACACCTCCTATTAAACTTTGAAAGGCGATTTTAGATATGAGGATTGAAGATATTCCTATGATTGAGCAGGAAGCAATAAGAATGCTTCTTGAGGGGAGTGGCGATCTACAATGTGCGCTGCGTCGACAGTTTGAATCGATTCTGGCAGTGCAAAGGACGCAGAGCCCAGCTGGTGTTTACGTGGTGTTTGAGCTAAATGGTTGCGTTGAAGGATTGGAAGGTAAGCCGAGTTTTCACTTGGGCGATGTGTTCGCAAGAAGCAAGAATTGCGAAGAGATAGGGTTCATTATATTTATTAGAGAAGGAGTTTTAGAATATCTCGAGGGGTACTGCTATGGGGATGTTTATCCTCATTACAGCGGTTGTGACTATTCTATTTACCGACAATCGCCAGGATGAGTTCTAATTATCATTATTTAACTTAGGGTCATGAGTTCGAGCGCGCTGTAAATAAAATCGTTGCTCCGGGAGCATTCAAGCTGGATGCAAATACCAGAGATTCGAATTATAACACTCAAGAGGAGCGTAATGTAATTTAAGGGTGGGAGCGTCCTGCGGCCGAGAAGTTGGGTGAAGGGATGAGGGATAATCACTCTGGACGAGAGGTTGAATTCAGATGTTCGACTCCAAATTGCGATTGAAGGTCTCGAGGTCAGATGTGTTGCGGGCGGCTACCTCTTTATCGCTACTGGTAATTATCTCAGGTTGCCGAGAAGATTTTAGTAAGGACTACTTATGTAGCGATTACAATCGCGCTGAAATTTACTATCGAAATTTCAACTCATTCTCGCCGGTGGAGTTTTCTGAAGAAGTGCTTCGTAGTTCCCCATCGGTGCATTTCTCGGTTGAAGATGCATCGGGAATGCGCGAGTTGCGCGACACGCTCCCTAGGCATTGCGGCAATGATGGGGAGCGCCCTAGTGGCGGCTTTGATCATTACATAGTTATAGATTTCTCCGGGGATGGTGATCGTAGGGGGCAGTTCTCCTCGTCGAGGTTAGACTATTCGTACAAAACAGATGGCGATGCCAGATACTGTGGATTTGCCGCAGAGGAAAGGGGCAGGTTGGTAGAATGGATAGAGGGTAGGCAGCCTCAGAGCTAACTCCGTGCTGAAGGCGGCTCGCGTTCTTGCATCCACTAACTACTATAGTGGCCGAGCTGGGGTCCACGTCAGCGCGTGGGTGAGACAAGGTTAGGTCGAGCGGTCTAAGCAGCCGAACATTAGTCGTTGCCTGCTATTTGAGGTAGTAGTCGCCCTGCGCCAAGCCTTACAGCCCGACATTCAGGGCGTTGATTCCTGTAGTCGATGAGGTTGCTGACGGCGGGACGTCGCGGTCACTTCGTTGCCTTCAATCGCCCCAAGCTCGCATGGGACCTTGACGGTTGAGCTTCATATTCTGGCAGGCATGGGCGGCCCTGCATCTATTGAGCGGATGGAAATAACCAGCAGGCGGCTGTGGTTAATCTTTGCGCGCGCCACTACGCCAAAGGCTTCTGCCGTTCGTCGACTCAATTGGGATGGCCGCAGATGAAATTGCAGGATTTGATTGATCTTCGAGACGCACGTTCAGCAAGCTGGAAAGATATCGAAATAGGTGGGGTTGAGAGAAATTAGTGGAGGTGGCGAGTGCCGCGCTAATTATGTGTGCTTTGCTTGCCAAGCGCCGCTGTTGATAGCTGCCTATTCGACGGATTTGTCGTCTGGGGAGGAAGTCTTTGGGCTGACTATTGTTCGGGATTCTGTTCTGGTTGATGGTTTCTTGAATGGACCATTCCCTCCTTGGAATAAGCCGAGATCGCTATCGCTTAAGCAAGTGGGCGGGGACGGGGTGTGCGATTTCTTGGCCGGTCGTAAAGATCTACGTGTCGTGCCTAGAGTGCATGAGGGTCAGTCTGGGGAAGTGATTGTGGAAGTGACCCGGGAGGTAAGCATTGGGGCAGGGGTTACGAGGTTAGTATTCGAGCCGATGATGCCGTTCCGATGAGCTTGCGGGTGACTTGGAAGCAAGCCTGATGAGGTCAGCACCACGACGCCAATGTAGGCAGCGATCATCACTACCTGATGACGTGCCCGAAGTCGTTGCCATGTGCAGCTGCACGCCCAGCTCGATCGTCTGGGCGACGAGGCCGTAGTCGTCGTAACCGGTACTGACCAGCAACGCGGCCTCGCGATCGAAGTGGTAGGTGACCTGGTCGTGCGGCGGTGCGGGATAGGTGTAGGCCATCATCGCGCCGCGCGCTTCGTTATGTAGGCCGCGCCTCAAAGGGACAGCGTTGCGTGTGGTCCCACCGCCTACAGCTTCACCGTCACCGACACAAACGCACTCCGCCCCGCCGACGGCGAAAACATGGGCCGGGCCTCTTCCCAGAAGAAGCTGTCGTACCAGGCGTAGACATACTCGCGCCCGGTGACGTTGCGCAGCTGCACGTCCACGCTGGTACGCGGGGTGAGGCGGAGCTTGGCGCTCAGATCGAGCACTGCGAAGCCGCCGAACTTGTCGGTGAGGTTCCGCTCTTCGAGGTAGTAGTCGCCCTGCGCCCGTCCCTGTAGTCCGAACTGCAGGGCGTCCGTGGCGCGGTAGTCGAGGCCGAGGGTGCTGATGGTGCGGGGCGTGGCGGCGACTTCGTTGCCTTCGATCGACACGCTCGGGGCGCGACCGTCGCGCTCGATCTTCGCCTCCTGGTAGGCGTGCGAGGCCCATAGCGTCCACTTCTCGCCGATCTGCGCATCGAGCTGCAGGTCCACGCCGCGCCGACGCGTCTTGCCCAGCACCACGGTGGTGCCGGTGGCGGGCATGTTGGAAATTTCGTTCTCGGCATCCTGCTGCCACACCGCCAGGCGCCCGCGGGTGCCGGCGAACGGCCTGAAGCGCAGGCCGGCCTCCATGCCGGTGTTGGTGGAGGGGCGCATCGCCGCCTGCCCGGGCGTGAGGTAGGCCGGTGGCGTGCTGCCGGTCAGCACTTGGAAGGTGCGGCCCCAGTTGGCATAGAGGTTGGTGTCGGCATCGAGTCCGTAGACCACGCTGAGTTTGGGCTGGCCGATCGTGCCGTAGTCCTGCAAGGCGGCACGCACGCCGCCGGGCAGCTGGGTTGCGCCATCGAAGCGGTCGATGCGATAGGCCGGCACGATCTTCAGCGACGCGGTGGGTTGCCAGATCGCCTGCAGGTACGCGCCTGCATTGTGGAAGGTGTGGTGGTCGTCGTTCTGGATGCGTGCGGGGGTGGCATCGAAGTCGGTCGGCGCGCTGTAGGCGAACCGTTCGCGCACGTAGCCGTTGTGCTGCTGCTCGTAGTTCGCGCCGGCCTCGAGGGTGAGGGCCGGGTGGGCCGCCCAGGTGAGTGTGGCGAGCAGGCCCGATTGCGCTTCGTCCCAGACGCGCCGCTGGCGCGGGGCGTTGCCGGTGGGCACGTCGCTGAAGGTGATGCGGCGGTCGTCGTGGTAGCGGTTGTGATAGAGCTTGGTGCTCAGCACCAGTGCTTCCGTCAGGGCGAGGTCCATGTGCAGGCCGAACTGGCGCATGCTGCGGTCGTCGCCGTCATGGGCATTGCGCAGCGCCGAACGGCGGCGCCCGGCCTGCAATTCGTCTGCGGTCATGAAGCCGGGCTCGTCGGCCTGATGGCGGTAGGCGCGTGCGGTCAGGCCGATGCGCATGCCGTCCTCGAGGCTGCCGTAGAACCATTTGCCGCCCAGCGAGTACTTTTCCGAGTGGTCGTGCTCGCGATAGCCGTCCGAGGCCTGGACGCCGACGAAGTAGTTCTGTGCGACGTCGCCGTGTTCGCGACCCACAGCGAGCTGTGCCTGGCGGGTGGCGAAGCTGCCGTAGGTGAGCCGGGCATCGGTGTAGGTGCCGCCCTGGCGCGTGCCGAAGTTGATGTTGCCGCCGATGTTGTGCAGGCCGTAGCGCGGGTCGTTGGTGCCGCGCACGACTTCGATGTAGTCGATCTCCAGCGGAAACAGCATGTCGATGAAGCGCTGGTTGCCGCTGTTGACGTTGCTCGGGATGCCGTCGATCAGGGTCTTGATGGCGTTGAGATAGCCCTCGCCATTGAAGGCGCGGAAGCTGACCTTGCCCGACTCGGCGCCCTGGCGGGTCTCGGTGAGCTGGATGCCCGGCATCTGGCCGAGCAATTCCCAGCTCTGCGCTACGGTCTGGTCTTCGATGCGTTCGGCGCCGAGCACGTCGACCGAGGTCAGCACTTCGTGCGCGGTCAGCTGTCCGCGGCCCTGGTGCACATGTAGGGTGCCCATCGTGGTGTCGACCGCTTGGGCGTGCGCAGCGCCGCTGGTCAGGGCGGCCATCAGGGCGAGATGCAGGGGGTGGGCGGGCATGGGGAGTCGCATTGGGACGGGGGAAACGCCGACCTGGGGGCCAGCGCGGGCGCGCAATCTATCATGTAATAACATTACATTTCACGTTCAACCAAGCTCGAGGTGTGCACGTCCCGGCCCGGCAAGACGCACTCAGCGCAGCCAACGCAAGGCCGCGATGTGCGGCCGCACCCAGCGGTCGAACGCGAGTACCACGAGCAGCGAGGTGGCGAGCAGCGGCAGCACAACGGCCGAGATCAGCAGCAGCGCGAGCAGGGCGCGGGTCGGGATGCGGGTGCTGGAGGCGGGTGCACCGATACGGCCAGGCGGACGCCGACGCCACCACATCGTGGTGCCGGTGACGACCAGCACCACCACGCCGATGCAGGCCGCGAGCATCACCAGTTGGTTGAGCCGCCCGAAGTAGTTCCCCATGTGCAGTTGCACGCCTAGTTCGATCGCCTGGGCGACGACGCCGTAGTCGTCGAAACCGGTGCTGACCAGCAGCGCGCCCTCGCGATCAAAGTGGTAGGTGACCTGGCCCTGCGGCCGCGCGGGATAGGTGTAGGCCATCAGTGCGCCGCGGGCTTGGCTGGGCAGGAACACGCGCAGCTCGTCGTCGGTGCCGGCGGCGCGGATGTGGGCGATCGCACGTTCCAGGCCGGCCGTCGTCCAGTGCCGAGCACCGGGCCGTGGTGCGGACGCGCCATGGTCGTGGTGGCCCGATGTTGGATCGGCGGCCGGCATCGGTGCGTGTTGCAGGGTCCACGGCACGTCGTTGAAGGCGTCGCCGACCTGGGGTGCCTGCGGCGCGGCATAGCGCCGGTAGACCGCGGGGTAGCCTTCGCCGACGAGTTCGGCGCCACCGCGGATCCAGCCGCCCCAGAACACCGCCCACGGCAGGCCGGTGGCGACCAGGAACAGCACCAGCAGCGCGACCCAGAGCCCGGTGGCGCGATGGAGCGAGGTCCACAGCCGGCGGCCGCGGGCGCGCAGATCCGGTAATGCGATGCGCCACCCGCGCCCGTCGGCTGCGCGCGGCCAGCCCAGATACAGACCGCTGATGATCAGCATTACGGTCCAGCACGCCGCGAGTTCCATCACGTAGCGGCCGAACGTGCCGAGCATCAGCGAGCCGTGCAGCCGGTCCGCGATGCCGACCAGTGTCCGCGCAGGTGCGAGGACGCCGAGCACGGTGCCGTCGGCGGGGTCGACATAGGCGATGCGGCTTGCACCGTCGGCCAGCTCAAGACGCACCTGTGCGGCGCGGCGATTGTCTGCCGGCAGGTCGATCCGTGTCGGCGTGGCGTCGGGTACGGTGGCGTGGGCGGCGTCGATCATGTCGCCCAGGGACACGCGTTCCGTCCAGGGCGCGGGTGTGAAGCGCAGGTGCGGGTAGAACGCGTCGTTGAGTTCATCGTTGAAGAGGTAGATCGCGCCGGTGACTGCGAGCACCAGCAAGAAAGGCGCGACGAACAGGCCGGCATAGAGGTGCCAGCGCCAGAACAGGCGATAGCGGCCGCTGCCGGGGCGCGGTGCGGGGGCGGACATGGACCTGGCCATGCTCAGAACCGCGTGCGCAGAGTCATCTCGACGCTGCGCGGCGCGCCGAGATAGACATGAGTGGCGGGGTAGCCGGAGTACTCGCCGTAGAGGGCGTCGCCGGCGTTGCGCACGCGCAGCGCCAGCGACACGCGGGGCCAGTCGTAACCGGCCCAGGCATCGAACGTCGTGCGGCCGCGCACGTAATAGGTGTTGGCGTTGTCGGTGTAGAAGCCGCCGACGTGGTGGCCACTGGCCCCGAGCGAGACGGGCACGCTGGCGAAGCGATACGTTGCTGCGAGTGATGCGGTGCCATTGGGCACGTTGCTGGGGCGACGGCCGCGGCGGTCGAAGCCGCCGGCTTCGATCAGCTCATCGAAGCGTGCGCGGCCCCACGTGGCCGAAGCCTCCAGCCGCAGGCCGCGCGTCGCCTGAAGGTCGGCGGCCAGCTCCAGGCCCTGCGAGGATTGGCGGCCACCCTGCACGCTGATCATCGGGTTGGCCGGATCGCGGGTCAGGATGCCGTCGCGCTCGATACGGTACGCGGCGGCGGTCAGCGACAGGAGCGTATCCCAGGCCTCGGCCTTCAGGCCAACCTCGGCTGCGCGTGCATCGGTCAGATCGAAGCGGCCCGACGCGGTCTGCAACGTGAGCATGCTCGAGACCGGGCTGGCCGCGGTGGAAACCTGGCCGTACAGCTGCAGGTGGTCGCGCAGGTCGAACACGCTGCCCAGGCGCCACGAGAGCGGCGTGTAGCGCGGCGCGAATGTCGTGCGGGCACCGCTGATGCGATCGTCGATGGCGCGGTCGAGGTCGATCCGCTCGTAGCGCACGCCGCCGACCAGCAGCCAGCGCGGCGTGAGGTTGAAGGCGTCCTCCACGAACACCGCATGGGTGCGTAGCCCGGTCCGGAAGACCTGGTCGCTGGTGAAGGCGTTCGAATCGGCGCCGGGGAACGTACCCAGTACTGGATCGATCGGTGTGACCGGTGTGGTGAGGCCGCTCTGGCGTGGATTGATGAAGTCGGTGTCGTTGATCTCCACGCCGACGGTGAAGCGGTTGCGCCGCCCCGCAAGCGGGCCGTGGTAGGCGAGGGCCAGGCGCTCGTTCCAGAAGCGGTGATCGTGGACCACGCGCTCAACGCTGCGGGCGTACAGGCCGGTGCCGCGGTCGTAACGCCAGTCGTCGGAGTAGACGAAATCGCGATCGGCGCGGTAATACGCCAGATCGTTGCGCAGCTGCCAGGTCGGCGACAGCGCGAGGGTGGTGTGCCAGCGCAAGAGATTGCTGCGAGCGCTGGTGTAGGCGCCGATCGGGTTGTAGTTGGTGTGGCGGGTGGCGCGGTCGATCACCAGGCCATCGGCGCTGCGCACCACACGCGATGGCGCGATCGCGTCCTCGATGGCGATCATCGGTGCGCCCTGATAGGTCCCGGCGCTCTTGTCCTGCGCGTGTTGCCAGGACAGCAGCATCGACAGTGACTCGCGCGGCGTCCATGCCGCACTTGCCGACAGCGTGGACGTCTCGACCGCGTTGCGCTCGATGTCGTAGAGACTGTCGGCGCGCAAGCCACTGGCGTCGATCCGAACCGCGAGTGTGTCCGAGATCGGCTGGTTGATGCCCAGCCCGGCACGGCGGGTGCCGAAGCTGCCGATGCCGAGCATGCCGTCGATTGCTGCGCCGTCGGTGCTGGGCCGACGCGTCACCAGGTTGATCGCGCCACCCATCGCACCTTCGCCGTACAACACCGAGGCCGGGCCGCGCAGGACCTCCATGCGTTCCAGCGACCAGGTGTCGACATCACGCGTGACGAAGGTCGACGCGCCCAGGCGCACGCCGTCGTGCAGCACCGAGACGGTGTTGCCGCTGAAGCCGCGCAGGGTCACGACGGCGGGGTTGCCGGGCACATTGCCGACCATTGCGCCCTGCGCCAGCTCGAAGGCCTCGCGGGTGGTGCGGGCGCCCCGGCGTGCGATCTCCTCGCGGTCGATCACCTGCAGCGAGGCCGGCGTCTCGCGCTGGGTGAGGCCCAAGCGGCTGCCGGTGTGTTGCGGCGCATCGAGCGTGCGCAGGCGTTGGCCGCGCACCTGCAAGGCGTCCAGCGTAGTGGGTGAGGGATTGGACTGCGGGGTCGATTGCGCCAGTGCGGAAGGCGACAGCGCGAGGGCCATCAGCCCGGCGAGCGGACCCAACGATCGAAAGGCGCACGGCGCGGCGGGGGCTAACAACAGCCCGAACGAGGTGGAACGGAGCATGGGCAGGATCCGGTGTTGCGTGCGACGCGGCCTGGACACGCGCGCACGCACGATGCCGCGCAACGCGCGGCCATCGCAAAAGAGGGAAGCGACCCGGAGGTCGCGGCGGCTCGGATCAGGCTGCCAGCGGTGGTCCGCGCGAGCCCAGACCGCAGGGATGCCGCGTCAGCACGCGTGGCGTGCGCAGCACGGGCAGTGGTGAGGCGATGTGCGGCGCCAGCGACCACGCCAGCCACAGCACCGCAATCAGCGTGGTCGCAAGCAGGGGGCAGTAGGCGCAGTCCGGCATGTCGCCGTGATCCATCGGCGCGGCCGGTGGCGTGTCCAGCAGCGCGAACGGGTCGACCATGCTGACCAGCTTCTCGCTGCCCGTCGTGCACAGCTCCACCAGGATCGTGCGCGGAGCCTCATGGTGTGTAGCAGCCAGCCTGCCGACCGACGGCAGCAACGCGAGCAGCAGCATGGCCGTCAGCGACAGCCATGCGAATGCGCGTCTGAAACGGCGGCTCCCGGACATGACGGAAGTCTAGCCGCGAGCGTTAGGGTTGAGGCGCGCATGAGGACGCGTTGGGTGCGACTGAGTGTCGCAGCGCGTGAAGTCAGTATCTGCCGTGATTCGCGATGCTCCGTCAGTGAAGTGATCTATCAGGGGATCGTAGGTCATGGCTGTTGGTGCATGTCCATCTTGCTAGGGTCCTCCCACACAAGTGCCGATCAGCTGAAAGGAGGCGCTTTACATCCTATTGACATTGGTAACTGGGCGGCGCAACTTCCTGCTTGCACGCGAAGTGATGCAGGGGGCATCGACTGGCCGTGCTAGGAACCTACATATGCATAGGACGGCAGATTTTGATGGCGCTGGTTTTGGAAAGCTGTCTTCGTTAGTTCTGTTGTTCGGCGTGTCCGCGCTCTCCATGAGTTCTGCTTGGGCGCTTGTTTCAAGCGGGACGAGTTGCCCAAATGGTATCGAGAACTCTCAGGGCGGTTGTACTGAGGAGACGATCAAAGTGACTACTCCCAGGCTGCCATCCGGTGGCGGCTGGGGAGGTTGGGGTGGTGGGGGCGGCGGTGGCGGCGGTGGAGGTGGTCGCGGGGGTGGAGGTGGCGGCATAATACCGACCTTCCCGCCTGTTAAAGCGATCGTAGAAAACGAAGGAGATCGTGGGCAGCCCTCGGCATCGCGAGATCCAAAGATCGGTTGCGGGACGTTAGCCGGGAATCCGGTCGTATTCTCGACTGGAAACAAGGTCGAGTTCGAAACAGACTTTGAGTCGAGCGAGGAATTCGGGCTCAGGCTGGCGAGAACATACAACCATTATTGGACCGGGGTCGGGCTATTTGGCCAGCACTGGCTGAGCAATTTCGATTACTCGCTGACGGCGTCGCAAACCGGCGCGAACGCGGACAATGTATGGCTGCAGCGTCCTGATGGGCGGCGGATCAAGTTCAATCGAGCCGCATCGGGCCGTTGGGAGGAAGACAAGGCGCAGGCCATCGCTTATGTCACTCTATCTGGCAGTATCTATACGCATTACGCCGAAGATGGGTTGATCGAGCAGTACAACATCAATGGGTACATCACCCGGCTGACCAACCGCCAGGGTGTGGCGTGGACTTTCAGCTACACCAACAACTATCTGCAGCGGGTTACGCACACCTCGGGCCGCTATGTGCCGTTCACCTGGACCAATGGCCAACTGACAAAGGTGAGCGATCCGGCCGGCAACGCCTACACCTTCACCTACACGGCCAACGCGCTCGGCAGCGGCCGACATCGACTTGCGACGGCGACGCCGCCCGGTGCGCCCGGCACGACTGTGCAATATCACTATGAGGATGCGCGCTTTCCGGGCGGTTTGACCGGTAAGTCGTTTAACGGGTTGCGCTATTCCAACTTTGCCTACGACGCGAACGGGCGCGCCACGCTGAGCGAGCACGCCGGCGGTGTCGAGCGCTACACGTTCGCCTACGAGCTCAATGCCTCGGCTCCGCCCGCGCCGCGTCCCCCACCGCCACCGCCGTCTGGCGGTGTTTGTGACACGAGAACGCGTGTCTGCAGCGTACCGATGTCCGTCGGCGACCGGCTTCGCACCACCGCCAGCGTGCCGACGGCAACGGCCGCAAATGCAGCAACGGGGACAATTCGGCGCGCGATCGTCACCAACCCGCTGGGCAAGCAGACCAGCTATGAGTTCGAGAACGGCAAGCTGATCGCGACCATCGGGCTCGCGTCGGCACATTGCGCGGCGGCCAGCAAGGCCATCATTTATGACGCCAACGGCTATCCATCGATCACGGAGGACTTCAACCTCAACAAAACGTATACGACTTACAACGCCAGGGGGCAGTTGATCGAGACACGAGAGGCGGTCGGTACGCCGATCGAGCGCACCACGACCTACGCCTGGAGCGCAACAAACCGCATGACGCGTCAGACCCTGGTCGGCCAGGTCGAAACCACGTGGACTTACGACAGCAAGGACCGGCTGACCTCGGTCGCTGCGAAGAATCTCAGCGCGAAACGGTGTGGCCGGGCAGGTGCGCAAGACCACCTTTGCATACACCGTACACGGCAATGGCATGCTGGCATCGAAGACCGTCGACGGGCCGATCGCCGGCACCGGCGATCAGGTCGTCAGTCGCTACGACGCGACGGGTGCGCTGATCGCAGAGGAAAGCAGCGTCGGCGCCGTGACCTTCGCCGATCACAATGCGCTTGGGCAGCCGGGCAAGGTGACCGGTTTGAACGGCGAAGTGGCGGAATTTGCATACGACGCGCGCGGCCGGCTGATGCGCGCCCGCCGCTTCCCGACGGGCACTCCGGCTGACACCACATACCGATATCTCTCCAGCGGGCTACTGGGCGCGGTCACACGACCCGATGGCCAGGTGCGAACCTACGCCTACGATGCCGCGAGGCGCCTGGTGGCCGAGTCCGAGCCGGAAGATGGCGGCAGCCACGCGGTAATCGAGTACACCCTTGACCCGATGTCGTTGATAACGCAGACGGTCGTGCGCAGCGGTGCGCGGCCCGCGCCGGCGGACAGCACCATTCGTGGCGTAATCGATGGCGTCATCGGTAACGAAGGCACCGGGTATTCGGTCTCGGGCTGGGCGTGTGCGTCTTACTACGACGCGCCGATCCCCGTGCATATGTACTTGGGCGGCCCGGCGGGTTCGGGGGTCGGATTCAGTGGTTACGTCGCCAACTTGCCCAGTGAACCTGGCGTTGCTGCGTCCTGCGAGTCACAGGGAACCGCACACCAATTCAATATCCCGATCACGACGGCCATGCGCAAACAGCATGGCGGCAAGACGATCTACGTCCATGGCATTTCACCGGTTGGCGGCACAAATCTGACGATCGCAGCTTCCGGAAGCTTCCGTATCCCGACGATGCCCAGTACGAATCCACCTTGGCCTGATCGGCCCGGCTGGTGTGATCCCAGGACTGGAATTTGCAACGATCCCTTGGCGATTGAAATCGATATCGTGTCCAGCCCGAGAACATCGGTAGGGGCGCTATCGTCCACTGACGGTATCGCCTACCGTCGGATCGTCGATTACGACGAACTCGGCCGCGTGCGAGGGGTACGGGGCAACAATGGTCAGCTGACGACCTACACCTATGATCTCGATGGCAACGTTCTGACCGAGAAGAACGCCTACAACCATGTCACAACGCATCACTATGATGCGCTGAACCGTGTGGTCAGGACGGTCGATGCACTGGGCCATTCGACGTACTACGAGTACAACGCGCTCGATTTGCCGACCAAGGTTACAGACGCGCGCGGTAACGCTACGGTCTATGTGATCGATGGCTTCGGACAGGTGCTGAGGCAGATCAGTCCGGATACCGGCGTCACGACGTTCCAATTCAACGCAGCGGGACAGAAAACGCGGATGACGCGCGATGATGGCAGCTGGCTGAGCTACAGCTATGATGGGCTGGGGCGGCTGACCGGGACGACCACCGGCGATGCCTCGTTTGCCTATGGGTATGACTGGTGCGGCAACGGCAAGGGCCGCCTGTGCAACGCCGACTCGCCAACGAGCAGCCGTCACTTCAGCTATACCGCCGAAGGTCAAATTACCATCACGCGCGATATAACGCCGAGCTCCGACCACTGGACGGGTTACGCCTATGACGCGCTCGGTCGTCTTGGCGGCATCGTCTATCCTGGCGGCGCTGCGGTTGGCTACGGCTACCACCGCGGCAAACTCGCCGTGATCCAGGCCACGACCAACGGCGTCACTCGCACCGTAGCCGATCAGTTCCAGTACGCGCCGACGGGGGCGATGACGCGGATGGTGTACGGCAATGGTTTGCCCAAGGAGCGCACCCACGACCTGGACGGCCGCTTGGTACAAACACACGACCACGTGATGCTAGGACAGAACTACCGTTACAACGCCATCGACGAGCTTGTGGCGATCGACAATTGGTCACGGCCGCAATTCAATCAGGACTTCGGATACGACGCGCTGTCGCGATTGACCAGCATCGAGTCACCGGTGGGCAATCAGCACTTCTGGTTCGATGCCAACGGAAACCGCACCCTTCACCAGTGGGATCATAAAGAGGGATATCAGATCGCAGGCGGCAGCAACCAGATGATAGTGGCCGCCAATCAGGGCCTGTCCTATGACGGACGTGGGAATCGCGCCAAACAGCAGTTCCAGGGCTCGACGACGACCTATGGCTACGACGGGTTCAACCGGCTAGTGTCCGTACAGCGAGACCTTGCGGCGGCGTATACCAATCCGAACTACGCCGATATCCACCTGCCGGCGGGGACAACCACGTACGCGGTCAACGCGCTCGGTCAGCGAACGGCCAAGAGTGGCCCATTGGGGAGTAGCCGGTTCGTTTATGGTGGTCAGAACACCTTGATGTCGGAGCTGACCAACGGGCAATGGACCGACTACATCTGGATGGGAAGCGAGCCGATCGGTCTGGTGCGAGATGGCCAGCTTTACTTCACTCACACCGATCGGCTTGGGCGGCCCGAAGTCGTGAGCGATGGCAACCAGTCTCCGCGTTGGCTCGCTGCCAATCATGCCTATGACCGCGCTGTACTGAGCAGCTCGATCGGCGACTACAACTTAGGGCTCCCCGGCCAGTACTACGATGCGGAGACCGGCTTCTGGTACAACGGCTTTCGCGACTACGACGGGCGTACCGGGACTTACCTCCAGAGCGATCCGATTGGGTTGAGAGGCGGGGCTAATACATACAGTTATGTTTCAGGAAATCCGATTAATGCGATAGATCCTCTTGGTCTTGTGGGGTATATATGCAGGAGGGGTGAAAATGTGGGTATTGCAATACCCATCAATTTCAAAGGGGCGACCCCAGAGCAAGTAGGGGAAATTGCCAGAAATATCGAGTCCAGATGGTCTGGGAGATTCGGCAGTTTAAACGTAAAAACAGTGGTCTTGCCGCAGGCGGTATGGGACCCGGGGAATGCCAACCAAGTTGCCGTGAACGCCGGGTCAGATACGTCTTGGGTTGAAACGTCGGACAGAAACTGGGGAGTTTGGTACATGTCAAACTCCTGGGGTGGCGCGACCTTTGCGCATGAGGCCGGGCATTTATTGGGTTTGGATCACGGCTCCGGCATTATGAAGGAAAATGGTCTTTCTGGGGATTCCGTCAATGAGCAGAATGTTCGTGATGTTCTTGCGTTTGGGAACAGCTATGTGCGGTAGGGCGGTGGCTGCCCTTAGGAATTCCCTCAACTGGCCATCTAGGGCCTTCATTTTCTCGTTGATCTTGGTTGCTTTGGCTGCTTGCGGTACACGGCTGAGTTCTGAGGAGTGCGAACTTGTTCTTGATCGCGAGGCTGATTTTAGAAGATCTTTATTCGGCGAAGATGTTGACTATTCCTATTTCGAGCGCAGAAGGGGTGTGAGAATGCGGGGGTGCGTGGAGGGGCGAACTTACACCAGGAAGGACTATATTTGTATAAAGAGGGCAGCAGATGATGAGGCCGTTGGTAAGTGCATGGCTAGGGCTCACGAGAAATCAAATTAATTGCTAAGGGGTGCTGGGCGCGCAAGTTGACTTCGTCGTGCAAGCTGATTGGCAGGTCGCAGGCTCGGGTGGTGATTGAGTAGCAGTTGAGCCTCATCAGCTTGGCCGTGGATTTTCCTTGTTCCTGGAAGTGGAAGATTACTAATGCAGTGAGCGGTTCGCCTGTGGATGGCAGCGCTTTGATCGGGTTTACGCAACTTTAATAGGGCGTGGAGCTTTTGAAAGGATATGCTCGGCCTGTTTGGAGAGGTGGAGAAATGCGGTCGATCGCATTGCGTGACTTTTCAGCCGTTCAGCACTCGCCCGTTCTTTCATTCTGTTTAATCTCAGAATAAGAATTTATCGGCCCTTGTTTCTGTATTGACGCGGGTTCCGGTATGCCGTCCTACGGCTCCAGCACCCAATCGTTGTGCCCCGGGTGATAGGTCGGGTGCTTCTTCATGTAGGCCTTCACTTCGTCCATGGCGTCGGCTTCTCGCTTGAAGTCCGCCTTGCGCTTGTCCGGGTCGAGGAAGGTGACGTAAGTCGGGGCGCCGCGGTTCTTCTCCCACTCCTGTTTGAAGTGTGCGAACTCGTCGCGGTGGAAGTCGAAGATGCTGCGGTCTTCCGGTGCCTGGCGGCCGCACTGGGGCAGCGCACCAGCAAGAGCGGGCCATTGGGAAGCAGCAGGTTTGTTCATGGCGGCCAGAACACGCTGATGTCGGAGCTGGCCAACGGGCAATGGACTGACTACATCTGGATGGGCGGTGAGCCCATCGTGCTATGAGCCTTCGGGGGCAGTCATGGAATTAGCGAGTCGGATGTCCGAGTGCGTGCATGACCAGATGGTGTGCGCGACGATAGCCCTTGCCAGCGCGGGGGTGGCAACCGGATCTAAGGCCGGAGCAAGCTTGGCAGTGGGTGGTGCTGCGGCTGCCACACATGTACGTTTGGGCTCTGTCGCAAGTGTCGGTGTCGGTGGGCAGGCAGGATGGGACGCGTCGATGTCGCCTCTGTATGGTGGCGCCAAGATCATAGGAACGCCGGTTTCGAATCAGTGTGGGTGCGGCAGATGATATTCTGGATATCAATGTTATGTATGTTTCTTATTCTCGTCATGATGGTGACAAGAGAGACGGCGGTCTTCCGTCTTCGGGTGCGAAGACGTGGTGATTGGGAGCGGTTTGGAAGGCCTGAGTTCTTGGAGAGAGATGTCTTCCTGAAGAAGTTTCCATACATCGGTTGGGCCGACGTGTACAGGACGTCAGGCTTACTTGATCGATTCGTGCTTGTCTTGTTCCTGATCTCTCATGTTTTGTTTGTGATGTTCGCTTTGATCTCACTTGTGATGTTTGTTCGAGCAGGGGGATTTAGTTAGGGTTATGCGCAGAAATCCAGAATTCTTGATGGCGGCGGTCGCCAGTACTTCTTGTTCCGGGTAGACATCGATTCTGAGAATCATTGGCTCGGTAGAGGGGCAGCAAGCTTCCGCACGATCATCTCGCGCTGCGATCCCACTAGACTTCGGCATGGTGCCTCCCGATCTCGATCGAGAGGCGGGGACCATAAATCTGAGCGCACGCAGCAGATCTATTGCCGCTGACTAGCTCCAATTAGCCCTGGATGCTGGGAGCCGGGCGCGCGATCAGTCCGATAGCGGTTTGGCATCAGGGGTCCACCACCCAATCGTTATGCCCCGGGTAATAGGTCGGGTGCTCCTTCTTGTAGGCCTTCACCTCGTCCATGGCGTCGGCTTCGCGCTTGAAGTCCGCCTTGCGCTTGCCCGGGTCGAGGAAGGTCACGTAGGTCGGCGCGCCGCGGTTCTTCTCCCACTCCTGCTTGAAGTGCGCGAGTTCGTCGCGGTGGAAGTCGAAGATGCTGCGGTCCTCCGGCGCCTGACGACCGCCCCAGTCGGCGCTCTTGAGCGCCCGGGCGTTCTTGACGTGGTCGTTGTGCAGGTTGTCGAACTCGCCCAGCATCGTGCGCGCGTAGTCGTACTTGACGTTCCAGTCCGACTGCATGACGCCGTCGTCGGCCAGTGCGTTGAACCGGCCGTGCTGTTCGTTCGCGGTCTGCTTGGCCTTGGCGTTGTCGAAACACCGGGATCCGCTCAGACTCCGCGCTGGACGAAGCGGTCCCATGTAACGCTTTGACTACAAGCTTCCACGCCTATTGACATCGATACCTACGAGGCGCAGTTTCCTTGCTCGCACGCGGCGCAATGCAGGGGGCATCCGCTGGTTGTGCCAGGGAGTGGTGCATGCACAGGAAGGGCGGGCCGGTGCAGACCGGCAGTGGGAAGACGCGGCGGCTCATGGCGGCAGCGACGTTTGACACCGTCAAAGTCTCGGAGAACGTCAGCGCGCCCACGACGATGGAGACCGTACGCGTCACGACGCCTCGTGTAAGCAGCGGCAGCGGGAT
The DNA here is from genome assembly GCF_022637415.1 of Luteimonas sp. S4-F44. Classification (NCBI taxonomy): domain Bacteria; kingdom Pseudomonadati; phylum Pseudomonadota; class Gammaproteobacteria; order Lysobacterales; family Lysobacteraceae; genus Luteimonas; species Luteimonas sp. S4-F44. The sequence goes on along the minus strand of NZ_CP093340.1, from coordinate 3,183,771 downwards.
CGTGAATTTCGACGCGGTCCGGGTCATCGGGGTTCGCGGTGGCGGTCGGATTCCGATGCTGGGGGGCGTGAGCGCGATCCGGCCCAATCTCGGCGATCGAGGCGCGCCCAGCCAAAGCCGCGACCCGGAGATGCAATGCGATCAGACCACCGGCGCGCCGATGACCGCAGGCAATCCGGTCGTCTTCTCCACCGGCAACAAGGTCGAGTTCGAGACGGACTTCGCGGCCGATGTCGAGATGGGCCTTTCGCTCACGCGCACCTATAACCATTACTGGACCGGCACCGGGATCTTTGGCCGGCACTGGCTGAGCAACTTCGACTACTCGCTGACATCGGCGGAGCCGGGCCCCAACTCGGCCAATATTTGGCTGCAGCGTCCCGATGGGCGCAGCATCAAGTTCCAGCGGACCGCCTCGGGGCGCTGGGAGGAGGCCAAGGCGCAGGCCATCGCCTACGTCACGTTGTCGGGCAACGTCTACACGCACAACAGCGAAGACGGGCTGGTCGAGCAGTACAACGCCAACGGCTACATCACGCGCCTGGCCAGCCGGCAGGGCGTGGCGTGGACCTTCAGCTACAGCAACAACTATCTGCAGCGGGTGACCCATACCTCGGGGCGCTATGTCCAGTTCACCTGGACCAATGGGCAGCTGACGAAGGTGACCGACCCGGGCGGCAATGCCTACACCTTCACCTACACCGCCAATGCGCTCGGCAGTGGCCGGCATCGGCTGGCGACGGTGACTCCGCCGGGTACGCCCGGCACGACCGTGCAGTATCACTATGAGGATTCGTGCTTTCCGGGCGGTTTAACCGGTAAGTCGTTCAACGGCGTGCGCTACTCGAACTTTGCTTACGACGCGAATGGACGCCACACTGAGTGAGCACGCCGGCGGCGTCGAGCGCTACACGTTCGCCTACGAACTCAACCCGTCCACATCCCCGGCACCGCCGCCTCCACCTCCGCCGCCGGCAGGTGGCAGCTGCGATCCGAACACGGGCCGCTGCACGCATCCGCTCTCGATCGGCGACCGTCTGCGCACGGCCGCCATGGCGCCGATGGCGGTGGCCGCGAGCGCGCCGACCGGCACCATCCGGCGCACGATGGTGACCAATCCGCTGGGCAAGCAGACCAGCTACGAGTTCGAGAACGGCAGGCTGATCGCGACTATCGGGCTCGCGTCGGCGCACTGCGCTGCGGCCAGCAAGGCGATTGTCTACGATGCCAACGGTTACCCGTCGATTTCCGAGGACTTCAACGGCAAACTGACCTACACGACCTACAACGCCAAGGGCCAGCTGCTGGAACTGCGCGAGGCGGTCGGCACCCCAGTCGAACGGACCACGACCTACGCCTGGAGCTCGACCAATCGGATGACCCGGCAGACATTGCCGGGGCAGGTCGAAACCACGTGGACCTACGACAGCAAGGACCGGCTGACTTCGGTCGCCGCGAAGAACCTCAGTGCGAACGGCGTGGCCGGACAAGTGCGCAAGACCACCTTTGCATACACCGCACACGGCAATGGCATGCTGGCATCGACGACCGTCGACCGGCCGATCGCCGGCACCGGCGATCAGGTCGTCAGTCGCTACGACGCAACGGGGGCGCTGACCGCCCAGGAAAGCAGCATCGGCGCTGTGACCTTCGCCGACCACAACGCACTTGGGCAACCTGGCAAGGTCACCGGCTTGAATGGTGACGTGGCGGAGTTTGCATACGACGCGCGCGGCCGCCTGGTCCGGGCCCGCCGTTTCCCGACTGGCACCGCTGCCGATACCACATATCGATATCTGTCCAGCGGACTACTGGGTGCGGTTACACGACCCGATGGGCAGGTGCGCACCTACACTTACGACGCCGCGAGGCGCCTGGTGGCCGAGTCTGAGCCAGAGGATGGCGGCAGCCACGCGGTAATCGAGTACACCCTTGATCCGATGTCGCTGGTGACGCAGACGGTCGTGCGCAGCGGCCTGCAGCCCGCGCCGCCGGACAGCACCATTCGTGGCGTGATCGATGGAGTCTTCGGTAATGAAGGTGCCGGGTACTCGGTCTCGGGGTGGGCGTGCGCGTCCTACTACGACGCGCCGATCCCGGTGCATATGTACTTGGGCGGTCCGGCGGGGTCGGGTACTGGCTTCAGCGGTTACAACGCCAACCTGCCGAGCGAGTCCGCTGTTGCGGCAGCCTGTGAATCGCAAGGCGCCGCGCACCGGTTCAGTATCCCTATCACGACCGCTATGCGCCAGCAGCATGGTGGAAGAACGATCTATGTCCACGGCATCTCGCCGTCCGGCAATCCGAATCTGACGATTGCCAATTCCGGTAGCTTCCGGATTCCGGCGATGTCGAGCACGAATCCGCCGCCCAACCCACCTCCCAACCCACCGCCGGGCGGAGGCGGGTGGTGCAATCCCAATACGGGCATCTGTCAGCAGCCGGTGGGCATCGAGATCGATATCGTCTCCGGCCCGCGGACATCGGTAGGCGCGCTGTCGTCCACTGACGGTATCGCCTACCGTCGAATCGTCGACTACGACGAACTCGGCCGCGTGCGCGGGGTACGGGGCAACAATGGTCAGCTGACGACCTACACCTATGATCTCAATGGCAACGTTCTGACCGAGAAGAACGCCTACAACCATGTCACAACGCATCACTATGATGCGCTGAACCGTGTGGTCAGGACGGTCGATGCACTGGGCCATTCGACGTACTACGAGTATAATGCGCTCGACTTGCTGACCAAGGTCACAGATCCACGTGGCAACGCCACCGTCTATGTCGTCGACGGCTTCGGCCAGGTGCTGAAGCAGACCAGCCCCGACACTGGCGTCACGACGTTCCAGTTCAACGCGGCAGGGCTGAGCACCCGGATGACGCGCAATGATGGCAGCTGGTTGAGCTATACCTACGATGGGCTCGGGCGATTGGCCGAGACGAACAGTGGCACTGCCAGCCTTGCGTATGGGTACGACTGGTGCGACAACGGCAAGGGCCGCCTGTGTAACGCGGACTCTGCAACAGGCACGCGCCACTTCGGCTACACGGCTGCGGGCGCAATCACCGTCACACGTGATGTGACGCCCAATTCGGATGACTGGACACATTACGCCTACGATGCGTTCGGTCGTCTTGGTGGCGTCAGCTACCCGGGTGGCACGTCGGTCGGTTACGGCTACCACCGCGGCCGGCTGGCTGTGATCCAGGCCACGATCAATGGCGTGACCCGCACTGTGGCCGATCAGTTTCAGCACGCACCAGTAGGGGCGATGAAGCGGCTGGTCTACGGCAACGGTATCGTGAAGGATCGCGAATACGACCTAGATGGACGCCTCACGGTGACGCACGACTATGGCTTGCTAGGCCACACCTATAGCTACAACGCGATCGACGAAGTGACATGGATCCAGAACTGGTCGCGAGCACAGTACAGCCAGAACTTCGAGTACGACGTCGTCTCTCGACTTGTGAGTGTCGGTTCGCCCGTAGGAAATCAATACTTCACGCTCGACCCGAATGGAAATCGGACGTTTCACCAATGGGATCATGGCGAGGCATACCAAGTCGCGACCGGCAGCAATCGGGCGATTGTGGCGGCAAACCAAACCCTGACCTACGATGGTCGTGGAAATCGCGCCAAACAGCAATTCATAGGCTCGACAACCACCTATGGCTACGATGGCTTCAACCGGCTGGTGTCGGTGCAGCGAGACGTCGCTGCGTCCTATACCAACCCCAACTATGCTGATATCCATCTGCCGGCTGGCACCACGACGTATGCGGTCAATGCGCTCGGTCAGCGGACGGCCAAGAGCGGGCCGCTTGTCAGCACTCGGTTCGTGTACGGCGGCCAGAACACCTTGATGTCAGAGGTGACGAGTGGGCAGTGGACAGACCATATTTGGTTAGGCAGTGAGCCGATCGGGTTCACGCGCGGCGGGCAGCTTTACTTCACTCATACGGACCGCCGCGGGCGGCCGGAAGTGGTCAGTGACACGAACCGAAACCATCACTCTTGCCGCCAACTATGCCTATGATCGCGCCGTGCTCGGCAGCACGATCGGCGACTACAACTTGGGATTCCCCGGGCAGTACTACGATGCGGAGACCGGCTTCTGGTACAACGGCTTCCGTGACTACGACGGGCGTACCGGGACTTATTTGCAGAGCGATCCGATTGGCTTGACGGGTGGGTTGAATAGCTATGCGTATGTAGAGGGCAATCCGGTCAGCTCTATCGATCCTCTCGGTCTGAAAGGTGCTCGAGCTAATAGACCTCGGAATTCGTGGAATCATTTTCAAGAAAGAAACGGGGGCATTGGGTTGACCCGGGCGGAGATGCGCTGGATCTATAGGCAGCTTCAACTTGAAGAAATGGGAAGAAATCCCGACCTTTTTAATGCAGGACAGGATGCGCCCGACCCTTGGGGGGGGTGTAACAGTAAAGGGTTGTGATGCATATTTCTGTAGTGTTGAGGTGGTGCAGTGCGCGTGTCCAGAGCAGAATTCATGCCCTAGCGCATCAACTTCGGTATCGCAGGCCGGGTGTTCTTGTCGGCCGAATCAGATGCGTGTGATCTCGCCACCTTGATGGAATGCTTATGATGAATATCAAGATCCTTTACAGGGTATGCCTCATTGTTCTGGCGGTCGGGCAGGTGATCTGGTTCTTCTTTCCGTGGGGGCTACTGTACGGCGAAAATCTAGAGGCTGCCGCCTATTTCGATGGCGCTGATTCGGCGATCAGCGGTGACTGGCTGAAGGTAATAAGTGAAATACTGTTCGTGATGTATATGCTGACATATGCGGGCTTATACTTTTTCAAGCGCTGGGCGAGGATTATACTTGTTTCGTTGCTTATTTTTGGTTGTGTGCTGATATATTTAAGTGGGGCTTATGTCCAATCTGGATATGAGGCGGCTTTTGGGTTTTTATTGACTATTGGAGATGGATTTTTGGTCGGGACTTCATTTTTTTCTAGTGTGGCAAGAGATTTTTATAAGGTATGAACTGCGTGATGTTTTCATTGGTGGCTATCGCGTGGATCTTCGGTCTGATCCTTTTGGTTAGGCTTTTCCGAAGTGAGCGGAGCATCTTTGAAAAGTTTGCAGGAGGTGTGCTGCTTCTAGTGCCGGTCTTTGGCCCATTTCTATATCAGTTCGTGATAGAGCCACCGCCACCCCAAAATCCTCGGCTGAGGGCGAATGGTGCCAGGGGGGACTACACGCAGAGATGGATAGTACTTAAGCCAGTCCTGGAGCGAGGCTTGAAGGGGCGCGAGAGGTACAGGGTCAACGAAGATGGAGTGGTTAAGGATTGCGAATCAAAGGATTCATAGAAATTGATTGGGGTTATTAATCATCTAGTGCAGTGTCTGCAGAATCGAGTGCCGCTGTTTCAATTTAAAGTTGGTCGTTGTGTCGTATTGAAGCCAAGTGACGGGCGGTACGGACCTATAGGTGACGCTACGGCTCCAGCACCCAATCGTTATGCCTCGGGTGATAGGTCGGGTGCTCCTTCTTATGTTATGGGCAGCCCAGTCAACTTAGTCGACCCATTGGGATTGGCTCCAAGAGATTGCTATCAGACCCGCGATGATGCAGGAGCTGCCGCCATTGCTGACTCTAATCCCATATCAATCCGCAAAAACATTGAGTATGGCGGGTGGGTGCATTCGTTAAAAGGTGGTGGCTACTCATACACCGAACCCGATGCCGGTGTTCGGAGTAAAGTTGATCTGGGGCCTGGGCCTTCAGGAGCCGTTGGCTTCTATCACACTCACGGCGGGCCTAGTTCTTATTACGATACTGAAAACTTCTCCCAAGGTGATTGGCGGGTCTATTACAATAACGGCTTCGACCATGGGGGTGCAGGCTATCTCGGAACGCCTTCTTTAAGTATAAAGAAGTACAGTCATAATTTGCTTGGTCGGCCGCGCGTAGAGTTGCTTGATGAGCCCAGAAGTAATATTGGCAATTGCTCGTGCATATGATGGAGGGGTCATGAATTTTGGATGTCGAGCAGTGTTCTCCGGTTTTATGTTGCTTGCATCGATGGCGCACGCTAACTCTGATGGTCAGCGGATGATCCATGGTTCGGATATTGCTAAGGCGGCTAGTATTGCTTATGAGAAATTCAAGATTGATTTAGCTTCTGAGTATTCGGGTCATCCTGTTGTTGAGGGGGCAGAAAAACTTTTGGAGTTCTCTCGAGAGCCGGGTAATTACGATATGGGTGTTAGCCAAACAGAAGAATTTTACATAGTCGTTTTCTTGCCTAGGCGTGTGCCGCATTTCGAGAACGTTGTTGGCGGAGGCGGGGAGTATCGAATCAGAAAAACTGATCTAGCTTTAGTCGGATCAAAGGGTTATAGGTGAAGAGGGTAGTCGAGTAGGCGAAAAATGACAGGTGCCTTCAGCCTCTAGCTCGGAATTGTGAATATCGCAGACCCTGCGCTTCTCCGAATCGAGGAAGATGGGGTAGATGTGTGCACGGAGACAGGCTTCTGGTGCAACAGCTTCCGCGATTACGACGGGTGCACGGGATCTTATTTGTAGAGCGATCCGATTGGTTTGGCGGGCGGATTGAATACCTACGCTTATGCCGGAGGTAATCCGGTTAGTCATGTTGATCCTGATGGGCGCGAATTTTTTCCGCATGCTCGAAACCTCATGAAGCGTTCCGCGCACCAGCTTCCCAGTGATTTGACGGCACAAATGAATCACGCGATCTCAGGTCCTGTCTTTATTGGCGCCGCGAGCTACGGCACGCTAATGGGCGGTGCTACTGCGGTCGCAGTTGGGCCCGAGATGGCTGCCGCAGGAGCCGCAATATGCAGGTCGCCTCAGGTGAGGGAGCGCGATTTTCAAGTATGTGTCGCTCTGGGAACATGTGCTCCAGGAAGAGATGGTAGACCTGATCAGTGGGTAAGCGATCGTCAGAATCGTCAGCGTATTAGCGAGCAATCAAGGCAGGCAGGGGAGACTGCAAGACCTATATGGAGCGGGCCGTGAGCGCATACGAGACGATTCGCGCTGCCACAAGGGCTCTTGAAGCAGGACAGATCAAGTTGTGCCTCAGTCTTCTGGATGCGGTGTTAGCGGAGCGCAACAGCTCTCATGAGGTCGCAGCTCATTTTATGAAAGGTCTCGCGTTTGAGTATGGAGGCGACGATGTCGAGGCCGACCTTAGTAAGGCGGTTCGACACTACCGTCATGTTGTCCATCTCGTTGGAGACGAAGATTCTGCGCCGTTGCTGTATTTAGCAAGCGCGTTATTGCGAATGGGAGGGGCTTCCAATGAAGCGTCGGCATTGAAGGCAATTCGGGCGGCAGGTGAAATCAAGCGATCTCCAGAGGTTGACCTTGCTTTTGCTTATTATCATGAATCTGTTGATAAAAAATATGATGCCGCTATCCGCAGTTATCTTCGTGCAGCGCTTCGTGGCCGATTCTCTGGATTCTTTGGTGCTTCTCGCGTGATGAGGTTACAAGGGCATATGATTCGAGCTGCGTTGACCGATGCAATGAGGGTAATAGTCGGGCCATTTATCTTTATGTTGATTGGTCGGCGCGCAAGAAGTTCATTCAGATCGTAGCTTGCGGCATTTATCAACTGCTGGTTTGAAGCTGCGCCGGCCCAGATACTTCGAGACAATGATGGATCGAATGAGCAAGGGCAGAGATGCAGATGGAGATTGGAGGAAGTCTAAGATCCGGGCGCGATGGGCCCATCGCGGGCTTAATTCATGAGCTGGCGCCGACGAGTGATACTACGGCTCCAGCACCCAATCGTTATACCCCGGGTGATAGGTCGGGTACTCCTTCTTGTAGGCCTTCACCTCGTCCATGGCGTCGGCTTCGCGCTTGAAGTCCGCCTTGCGCTTGCCCGGGTCGAGGAAGGTCACGTAGGTCGGCGCGCCGCGGTTCTTCTCCCACTCCTGCTTGAAGTGCGCGAATTCGTCGCGGTGGAAGTCGAAGATGCTGCGGTCCTCCGGCGCCTGACGGCCGCCCCAGTCGGCGCTCTTGAGCGCCCGGGCGTTCTTGACGTGGTCGTTGTGCAGGTTGTCGAACTCGCCCAGCATCGTGCGCGCGTAGTCGTATTTGACGTTCCAGTCCGACTGCATGACGCCGTCGTCGGCCAGTGCGTTGAACCAGCCGTGCTGTTCGTTCGCGGTCTGCTTGGCCTTGGCGTTGCCGGTGAACACCGAGACCAGTTCGGAGACGGCGGTAAGCACGAAGCCCACTGGGCCCGCGCCGCGCGCGATTGCGCCGGCGATCCGCTGGCCGGCCACCGCGGCCCCTTCGCCGCCGGCGGCGGCCAGGAACCGGTTCACGCCCGGGCGCAGCTGGCCATCCTTGGTCAGCTCGCCGACGATCCCGGCGAGTGCGTCCGTCGAGCCGGAGATGACGCCGAGCACGCCGGCCGCGCGGTCGGCGTCCGAGGCGGTGTCGTCCAGGCCCATGCCACCGGTGACGACGCCAAGCATGCCCGCCGCGTGGCCTTTGAGCTTGGAGGCGACCTTCATCGTCGCGTCCACGCGCCGGTCGAACTTGCTGTCGCTGGCATCACCCAGTCGGTCCTTGAGGCCGTGGGCGATCTTGTCCTGGTCCGGCACGGCGAGCTTGCCGGGGCCGTGCGGCGCGTCGGCGACTGCGTCGCGGTAGGCGCGGGTGGCCTGGTTGGTGTGCACGCTGTCCAGGCCCAGGCGCTTGGTGTCTTCACTGCGCATGCCCAGCAGGTCGGTCGCCGACCCGTCGAGCGTCGACGCCACGTTCTTGAGCAGGGTGCGCCCGCTTTCAAGTGATGCGGTCATGCCCAGCACGCCGCCGACAGTGCCGAGGATTTCTTCGGGCGTTTCGCCCAGGCCGTTGCTCACCAGCGAGCGAATCGTCTGGGTCATCCCGATGGCGCCGGTGATCGCGGGAAGCAATCCATTCGACGATAGATCGCCGACCAGGCTGCGCATGTCGGCTTGGGCGCTCTTGTCGCTGGCGAACATGGTGTCGGAGAAGACCTGGTCGATGTCGTCGTGGCCGCCCTTGCGCATGCCGTCGAGCAGCTTGGAGAAGTCCTGTTTGACGGTCTTGTCGGCCTTCAGCACGCTGTCGAGCTTGCCGGCCATGTCGAAGGGCAGCTTGGCCTTGCTGATGCCGTTCTTGATCGCGCCCAGGCCGGCATCCACGGCATCCACGCGTGCTTCCGAAGTCACGAGCGCGGGGTCGGCGAAGACCTTGTCGATCTCGCCGGCGAGCGCATTGAGCGCGAAGGTCTGGCCTGCTTCGCCGGCGCGATCGGGATCGATCAGCGCCAGTTGCGAGAGCGCGTCCTCGACGTCGGCCTTCGCCAGCGGGCGTTCGCTCTCCTCGAGCTGGTTGGCTGCAGTCACGTAATCGGCGCTGCCGACGACCTTTTCCAGGCGGTCGGCCAGCTTGTTGCGCTCGTCCTTCGGGACCTTGCCGACCGCCTCGGTGAGCTTGGATTGGTAGAGTTCGGCGACCTGTTCGTTGCGCATCGCCGAATCGAGTTCGCGGTTGAGCGCGCGTTCGTCGAAGATCTCCTGCATATCCGCCTGTTCGAGCCGGACGAGATTCTCGGTGCGGGTCCGGGTGCTCTTGAACGCGCCGCTGATGCGGTCCTCATACACCGGATGGATCGGTCGCCCGTTGGTGACCGCGCTGCGCGCTTCGACCAGGCGCAGGAACTGGGCTTGGGCGCTGCCGTCATAGAGGTCACTGCGCCCCTTGATCTCGTCGATCGTCAGCTTCATCGCGGCCTCGCCGACGCTGAGCTTGTCGCCATCCTGTTCGACGTCGGTCTTCATGGCGAACAGGTCGGTGTCCTTGGTCGCGGGCAGGCGGGCGTCCTTGCGAGTCTGGTCGACGGTGCCTTGTCCCTCGTCGAGATACTTGCGCTCGGCCAGCGCGTGTAGGTCGGGCGCGTCCGAGGGGCCGACCGCGAGCTTGTCGCCGCCCTTGGTGTCTACGCGCAGCCAGCCGCCGTCGAATTCGCCGGGATACGAGACCTTCTTGATGTCGTCGTAGACCACGTCCTCCTTGGCGCCGGCCACCTTGTAGCCGTCCTCGGTGACGGACTTCGGCGCGGCCTTGTCTTTGTCCTTGTCATCGTCGGCCGATGATGCGCGTGAGCGGTCGTCGGCCTTGCCGGTGTCGATGAATTCCGATGCGCGGCTCTCGTCGATATGACCATCGGCATAGCCGCGTTCGACGCTGTCGACGACGCGCTTGCGATCCTTATCGTCGATGCGGCCCTCGTCGACCAGCTTGTCGAGACGGTCGCTCTGCAGCCAGGACTTGAGCGCGCCCTTGTCGCGCTCGAACACCACGCCCATGAACCGGCCGCGGTCGTTGTCGTCCAGGCCGCTCAGGAAGCGTTCGTCGGTCGCCAGCGCCGCGAGGCGCTTGTCGTAGTCGTCCTTGCGCGCGCGGCGCTCGCCGACATCGTGCAGCGACTTGTGCAGGTCGACGAGGTCGTCCTTGCTCGGTGCGTCCGACGGCCGATCGCTCGCCTTGTCCACCTTGGCGGTGTCGATGAACTCGGACGCCTTGTCCTGCTCCACGTGCTGGTCGGCATAGCCACGCTCGACGGCATCGACCACCCGCTTCCGGTCGCTTTCGCCGAGCCGGCCATCGTCGACCAGCTTGTCGAGCCGGTCGCTCTGCAGCCAGGATTTCAGCGCGCCCTTGTCGCGATCCAGGATCGCGCCCATGAAGCGTCCGCGATCCTCCTGGCTGAGCGTAGGGAGGAATTCGGATGCAAGCGCCTGCAGGCGGCGGTCGTAGTCGTCCTTCTTGCCGCTGCGCTCGCCGACATCGTGCAGCGCTTTGGCCAGTTCGGTGAGCTCGGCGCGGCTGGGCGAGGTGTAGTCGGCCGGGACGCTGGAGGTGTCGGAGACGCGGGCTGCGTTGATACCATCGATCGCCATCGGTTCGCTCCCTGGCTGGCATGGGCAACGCCCATCGGGGCGCTTGCTCTATTCTCCAGTGGTGTGCGTGGCCCGCGAACTAGGGGTGTCCCTTAGTCCGGAGGTCGTAGCTCGCGACACGCGTCACATTTCAGCCTCCTGATGCAGCCGCTAGGCGGATCTCCGTCGCAATGCTGCGAGGCCGACGAGGCTTGCCGTCGACATAGCCAGGCTGTACGCCACCAGCGGCCAGGGCGTCGCGCCATTGAACATCAGCACCGACAGGGTCCCCACGCCGCTGACGATCAGGCTCTGGATGGCGTAGTACAGCGCGACGGCGGTGCCGGCCGCATCCGCGAAATCACCAAGAGCGCCGTTCGCGGTGACGGACACGACCAGCACGATGCCCACGCACATCAGCCACATCGGCATGACGAAGGTGACGAAGCCGGGGGCGGTGGACGCGGACAATGCGGCCAGCACCATCGCGCCGGTGGCCAGGGTGCAGCTTCCCCGCACAAAGCAGCCCTGGATACCCCAGCGCTTGACGCATGCGGGGATGACGCGCGTGGTGAGGATCATCGCCACTGCCGCCGAGGCGAAGGCCAGGCTGAATGCCATCTGGCTCCAGCCCGCGCCGTCCATCAGGACCCGGGGCGCGATGGAGAAGAACACGAAGAAGCTGCCCATCGCGGTGCCAAAGCCGAGCGTGTAGACCCAGAAGGCCCCGTTACGCAGGATCGATGCCAGGCGCGGCCGCTGCTTCGATGCCGCCCTGGGGCGGGTTTCATGCCAGCGCGGCCATGCGCGGACGAGCGCGAGTACAGCGATCACGCCAAGCAGGGCGAAGATCGCCCGCCAGCCCAGGGTCAGCGCCACCACCGCGCCCAGGATCGGGCCCAACGCGGGCACGAACGCCAGGATCGCGCTGAACACCCCGTAGATCGTCGCGCTCTCGGGCCTGTCGGCATACACGTCGCGGACCGTGGCGAACGTGCCGACGAGCGCGGCGGAGGCGCCCATGGCCTGGATCACGCGCAGCACGAGGAACTGGCCGCCACTGCTGGTGATGGCCAGCAGCAAGGAGGCGAGTGCAAAGGCGCCTGCACCGCCCAGGACCACGGGGCGGCGCCCGATCCGGTCGGAGAGCGGGCCGAAGAGGAGCTGGCCCAGGCCGAGAATCAGCAAGTAGACGCTGAGTGTGAGTTGGATGATCGTCGGCGAGGTGACCAGCGCGGCCGGCATCTGCGGGACGACCGGCAGATACACATCCATCGCCAGTGAGGCGAGCAGATCGAAGGGCACCATCAGCAGCAACGTCGATGGCAGGGAGTAGCCCCAGGTAGGGGATTTATTCTCGGACATGGCAAAGCACCCGCGCAGAGTGGAATCTGGCGGCGATCTGCCTGCTCGGTGATTCGAGATCGAGGAAAGACCGCCGCAACGACTGATGGAACACGTCGCTGCGGCTTAGCGATCTGAGGACGGGCCTGCTGCCATGTCGGAATGCTTGAACGCGCGGTTGATCTGCAGACTCTAGTCAACCTCGCCTGCGAATTCCAGGCAGCATGGCTCTCGATTGGGCTGGTACTGCGCGGCTGTGGCCGGTTCGCGCCGATGTGACATTGCATCGGCGCGGGCTTCGATCACACACCCGCCTCCGCGGTCCGGCGCTCACGCCGATGCGCCCAGCGGTACAGCACGGGCAGCACCAGCAGCGTCAGCAGGGTCGAGGAGACGATGCCGCCGATGACGACGGTGGCCAGCGGACGCTGCACTTCCGCACCAGCGCCGACGTTGAAGGCCATCGGCACGAAGCCGAGCGAGGCGACGAGGGCGGTCATCAGCACCGGGCGCAAACGTGTCAGGGCACCGTCGCGGATCGCATCTGCGAGCGGCAGGCCGTCGGCGCGCAGCCGGCGGATGAAGCCCACCAGCACCAGCCCGTTGAGCACGGCTACGCCCGACAGGGCGATGAAGCCCACGCCGGCCGAGACCGACAGCGGGATGCCGCGCGCCGCAAGCGCCAGCACGCCGCCAGTCAGCGCCAGCGGCACGCCGCTGAACACCACCAGCGCATCGCGCAGCGAGCCGAACGCCATAAACAGCAGCACCAGGATCGCGGCCAGCGTCGCCGGTACCACCAGGCGCATGCGCTGGCTGGCCGAGACCAGTTGTTCGAAGGTCCCGCCGTAGTCGATCCATGTCCCGGTCGGCAGGGACACGCGCGCGCTCACCTGCGCCTGCGCGTCCTCGATAAAACTGCCCAGGTCCCGGCCGCGGACGTTGGCGGTGACCACGATGCGGCGCTTGCCGTTCTCGCGGGCGATCTGGTTCGGGGCCATGCGTGTCTCGATAGCGGCGACCTCGCGCAGCGGCACCGTGCGCGGTGCGCCCGAGGGCCAGGCGTCGTCGCGGCCGGCTTCGTCGGGCGAGGGCGACGTGCCCAGCGGGATCGGCAGGTCGGCGAGTGCGGCCGGATCGGTGCGCCGATCCTCGGGCAGGCGTACGACGATGTCGAAGCGACGGTCGCCTTCGAACAATTGGCCGGCGGTCTGGCCGCCGATCGCGGCGGCCACCACGCGCTGCACATCGCCGGGGTTGAGGCCGTAGCGGGCCATCGCGCGCGGGTCGGGGGCGATCTCCAGCAGCGGCAGGCCGTCGACGGCTTCGGTACGCACGTCGGCGGCGCCGTCGATGCTGCGCAGCACGGTCTCAACCTGGCTGGCCAAGCGTTGCAGCACATCGAGATCGTCGCCCTGGATGCGCACGGCCACGTCGCTGCGCACGCCGGAGATCAGCTCGTTGAAGCGCATCTGGATCGGCTGGGTGAACTCGTAGTTGCTGCCGGGCATCGCCTGCGCCAGTGCCTCGATCTCGGCCACCAGGGTGGCGCGCGGCTTGCGCGGCTGCGCCCAGTCGCCGCGCGGGTGCAGGATGACGAAGGTGTCGGCGACCGAGGGCGGCATCGGGTCGTTGGCGACCTCGGCGGTGCCGATGCGCGAGAACACGTGCGCGACCTCGGGCGCCTGCAGCAGACGCCGTTCGAGCGCGCGCTGCATCGCCACTGATTGCTCGATGCCGGTGCCGGGAATGCGCATCGCATGCAGCGCGATGTCGCCTTCGTCCAGGCTCGGCACGAACTCGCTGCCCAGGCGCGTGGCCAGCCAGCCGCAGCCCAGCACCAGCACGGCGGCGCCGGCGACCAGCCAGCGGCCGTGGCGCAGTGCACCGTCGAGCAGCGGTGCGTAGCCGCGACGCGCGGCGCGCATCGCGCGGTTGTCGTGCTCGGCGACGCGGCCGCACAGCAGCAGTGCGATCGACGCCGGTACGAAGGTCAGCGACAGCAGCATTGCGCCGGTCAACGCCAGCACCACGGTGATCGCCATCGGGTGGAACATCTTGCCTTCGACGCCATCGAGCGCGAAGACCGGCACGTAGACCGCGGCGATGATGCCCAGGCCGAACAGGCTGGGGCGGATGACCTCGGCGGTGGCGCTGGCGGCCAGGGCATGGCGCTCGTCGCTGTCGAGCAGGCGGCCCAGCCGTTGCTGGGCCTGGCCGAAACGGCGCAGGCAGTTCTCGACGATGATCACCGCGCCGTCGACGATCAGTCCGAAGTCGAGCGCGCCCAGGCTCATCAGGTTGCCCGAGACCCCGCCCTGGCGCATGCCGATGACGGTGAACAGCATTGTCAGCGGAATCACCAGCGCGGTGAGCAGGGCGGCGCGTGCATTGCCCAGCAGCAGGAACAGCACCACGATTACCAGCAGCGCGCCTTCGATCAGGTTGCGGGCCACCGTGCGCACCGTGCGATCGACCAGGGCCGTACGGTCGTACACCGCGGTCGCGTGCACGCCGGCCGGCAGGCTTGCATTGGCGGCCTCCAGCCGAGCGGCCGCGGCGCGTGCGACGGTGCGGCTGTTCTCGCCGACCAGCATGAACACCGTGCCCAGTACGACCTCGCTACCGTCCTTGGTCGCCGCCCCCGTGCGCAGTTCACGGCCTTCGCCGACGTCCGCGACATCGCGCACGCGCAGCGGGACGCCGTCGCGCCTGACCAGCACGATGTTGCCGATCGCCGCGATGTCGGCGACCTGGCCGGGCACGCGCACCAGCAACTGTTGGCCGTTGCGCTCGATGTAGCCGGCGCCGACATTGCGGGTGTTGGCCTCGATCGCGGTGACGATATCCTCGAAGTGCACATCGAGCGCGACCAGTCGCGCCGGATCGGGCGTGACGTGGATCTGCCGTTCGAAACCGCCGACGGTGTCGACCTCGGTGATGCCGGGCACGGTACGCAGCTGCGGGCGGATCACCCAGTCCTGCAGCGTGCGCAGGTCGGTCGCGGTGTAGGCGCTGCCGTCGGGCTTGCGGGCGCCGGCCTCGGCCTCGACCGTGTACATGAAGATCTCGCCCAGGCCGGTGGCCGCGGGGCCGAGCGTGGGTGCGATGCCGTCGGGCACCTGGCCGCGCACCTGCTGCAGCCGTTCGGCCACCTGCTGACGTGCGAAGTACAGGTCGGTGCCGTCCTCGAACACCACGGTCACCTGCGACAGGCCGTAGGCCGACAGCGAGCGGGTGTGGTCCAACCGTGGCAGGCCGGCGAGTGCGGTTTCGATCGGGAAGGTGATGCGTTGCTCGGTCTCCAGCGGCGCGTAGCCGGGCGCGGCGGTGGTGACCTGCACCTGCACGTTGGTGATGTCGGGCGTGGCGTCGATCGGCAATCGCAGGAAGCTCCAGACGCCGGCGGCGATCAGCGCGAGCGTGGCCAGCAGCACCAGCCAGCGATGGCGGATAGCCAGGCGGATCATCGACTCAAGCATTCGAGCGCCCTCCCGGGAGGGCCAACGCGGCGGCGGAGGCATGCAGCGCCGTGCACGCGCACACGCGGGTCGTAGTCGCTCCATGCGCGTGTCCGCGGACGCGGCGCAGCGTGGGGTAGCTCATCTCAGTGCGCATGCGTCGCTCCCGCTTTCTCGAGGTCGGCCTTGAGCGTGTAGCTCTGCGCGACCACGACCTCGTCGCCGGCGGCGATGCCGTCGAGGATCTCGACCTGCTGCGCATCGCGGCGGCCCAACGACACCGGTCGCGCTTCGTAGCGCTCGCCTTCGCGCACGAACACCACATCGCGCTCGTCCATGCGCTGCAGCGCACTCAACGGGACCACCAGAGCGGCCTGCTGCAGCGAAACGGTGACCTGCGCGCGGACCGCGGCGCCGGGGCGCCATTGGCCGTCGGCGTTGTCCAGGCGCGCGCGCGACACCGTGCTCTGGCTGGCGGTCGCGGTGGCGGGCAGGACGCGCTCGATCTGGGTCTGTGCGGTGGCGCCGTCACCCAGGCGGGTGATCGTGACCGGCGAGCCCGGTGCCAGGTGCTCGGCATCGCGGCCGTAGACGTGCAGGTCCACCCACAGCGTCGACAGGTCGGCGAGCTCGTAGAGCACCGCGCCTTCGCCCGCGACCTGGCCGACTGCGGCGTCGCGCGCGAGCACGGTGCCGGCGATCGGCGCGGTCACGGTATAGGACGACAGGCTGAGATTGCTGTCGATCGTCGCCAGCGGCTGGCCGGCCCGTACGACATCGCCCAGTTCGGCATGCAGGCGGCGGATCGGCCCGGGAAAGCGTGCGGTGACGCGGGCATTGCCGGTCTCGCGCGTGGTCAGCAGGCCCTGCACTTCGTGCTGGTCGGCGATCGTGCCTGGCCCGGCGGGCGCGGTGCGCAGGCCGATGTCGCGCGCGATCGCGTCGGGCACGACGACCGCGGTGTCGTGGCCGTGTGCGTCTTCGCTGCCTTCGGCGTGCGGCTCGTTCGGTTCGGTCGCGGCAGTGGCGGGTGCGCTGTCGGGCGCGCTGCAGCCGGCCAGCGCCGTCAGCAGGAGCAGGGACAGGGCATGGCGGGGGAGGCGGGGCGTCATCGGGTGTCTCCGGTGGTGGCGCGCCGCGCGAGCGGTTCGCCGGTCAGGCGTTGCAGTTCGATCAGCGCGCGTTGCGCCGCTTCGGCGGCGTCGAGCTGCTGGCGCAGCGCGTCGCGGCGGGCGTCGAGCAGTTGCGCCCATTCGAGGTAGCTGGCGGCGCCGGCGGCCCAGGCGCGTTCGGTCTGGGTCAGCGCGCGAGCGAGTTGTGGCAGCACGTCGGTCTGCAAGCGCTGCACCTGCGCACGCTCGACCACATAACGGCCGTGCGCCTCGGCCAGCGTGGCCTGCAGCGCGAGATCGCCGGCCTCGCGTTCGACCGAGAGCAGCGCCAGTTCGGCTTCGGCGGCGCGGATCTCGGGCTGCGCGCGCGCGCGGCTGCCCAGCGGCACCGTGATACCGCCCAGCAGCGAAACATCGCGGCTATCCTGGTCGCGGCGCACGCCCAGCTGCCAGCCGATGTCGGGCGTGCGCGCGCTGCGTGCCAGCTGCAGGCGTGCCTCGGCGATGCGGCGCTGGTCGCCGAAGCGGCGCAGTTCGGGCGTGCGCTCGAGCAGGGCGCGCAGTTCTGCGAACGTGGCGATCTCCGGCAGGGCCAGCGGGTCGGCGTCGGTCACCGCGAAGTCGGTCTCGGGCGTGCCCCAGAGCATCGCCAGGCTGCGACGTGCGGCGTCGCCTTCGCGTTCTGCGCGCGCGCGGCGCAGTTCGGCCTGGGCCTGCGTCGCCTGTGCGGCGAGCGCGACCGCTTCGGGCGCGGCGCCGGCCTCGAAGCGATGGCGCGCGGCGGCGACCACGCGGGCCTGCTCGGCGATCTCGTCGTCGGCCAGGCGGCGTTGTCGTGCGGCGACCACGGCGTCCAGGTAGCGGCGCGCGGTCTCGGCGAGCAGGTCCACACGCGCGGCTTCGCGCTCGAGTGCGAGCGCATCGATCCGGGTCTGCGCCAGCGCGCGACGCGCGTCCGGTTTGCCGCCGCGCTCGAACACGCCGGCCAGCGACAGCGTCGCTTCCAGCGTGCGCCCGGGCGCGTCGGGCACCAGGTTCTCAAGCTCGAAGCCCGCTTCCAGCGGCGGGCGCAGCGCCGCGAGGTCGCGCTCGGCGGCGAGCACCGTGCCGCGGCCATCGATCAGGCGCAGGCCGGGGTGGGCCTGCGCAACGCGCACGAACGCCGCGTCCAGGGTCAGGACCTGCGCCGCTGTGGGGGCGGGTGTCATCGATACAACGGACACAGCAGGGGGCGCCGCCTGCGCCGGCACGAGGCACGGCGCGGCGGCAAGGACGGCACAGGCCGTCAGTCGCAACAGCATGGGACACACTCCGATCGTGATCGCCGCCGGCGATCAGCCGGCGGCATTGCGAGGGGCGGGGCCGGCCACGCGCGGACGCGCGACGGCCTCAGCAGCGCTGGCGGGCGCGTCGGGCGACGTGTCGGGACAGGGACGGGTGCGGACGGACGCTCAGGTCGGCACCGTGTGCGCGCGCACGGGGGCCTGCGATGGCGCGCCCTGGCGTCGGTCGTGGCCTGGCCTGCCGGCTTGCCTCACGACGCGGACGGCGACGTGCGTCGGGCACCCGCGAACCGCCCGGCACGCGATGCGCGCGGACGCCAGCGGGACTCAGGCGGCGATCGGGGGACGCAGCAGGCGTTCGTGCCGGCGGATCGGCGCGTCGCCGGGGTGCGGGTAGGCAGGCCGCACCAGGACCGGCGGGGCCAGGGCGGGCAGTACCGGCGGCAGCGCCGGGGTGTGCGCGCCGCATCCGGCGCAATGGGCGACCGCGTGCAGCAGGTTGCCATCGTCGGCGTGCGCGTGCGCCGTCGTGTCGTGCTCAGCGGCGGTTTCGCCGCGGACGAGCTCGTAGGTATTGCCCATCGCCACCAGCACCGGCGCGATCGCCAGGCCCAGCACCAGCAGCGCCAGCAGCAGCCGGCGCGACCAGGACAGGCGGGTGGGGGGAAGGTGCATCCGCGCAGCCTAGAGGCAAGGCACGGCGTTACACAATTCCAGACTCAGTCGCGCGCCCCGCGCAGCCGTTCGAGCACGCCGTCGAGCGCTTCGAGATTGCCGTAGTGGATCACCAGCCGGCCCTTGTTGCCGCGGCCGTTGGCGATCGAGACCCGCGTGCCCAGGGTCTCCGACAGCTCGTTCTCCAGCGAGACGATGTCGGCTTGCGGGCGGACCTTGCTGCGCGCGGCGCTGCGGCCGTTGCCGCCCGGCACCCGGCCGGCGGCGAACTGCTGCGCGCGGTGCTCGACCTCGCGCACCGACCAGCCGTGCTCGACCGCGTCGCTGGCGAGCTTGCTGGCCAGTTCGGGCGAGAGCGTGAGCAGTGCGCGCGCGTGGCCCATCTCCAGCTGCTTGGACTCGACCAGGATGCGGATCGCCGGCGGCAGTTCGAGCAGGCGCAGCAGGTTGGACACCGCCGCGCGCGATCGGCCGACGGCCTCGGCGGCCTGGGCATGGGTGAGGTCGAACTCGTCGATCAGTCGCTGCAGCGCCTGGGCTTCCTCCAGCGGGTTGAGGTCCTCGCGCTGGATGTTCTCGATCAGCGCCATCGCCACGACCGTGCGGTCTTCGACGTTGCGCACGACCACCGGCACGTCGGCCAGGCCGGCCTGCTTGGAGGCGCGCCAGCGGCGTTCGCCGGCGATGATCTCGTAGGTGCGGTCGGGCAGTTCGCGCACGACGATGGGCTGGATCACGCCCTGGGCGCGGATCGATTCGGCCAGCTCGGTGAGCTTGTCGGCGTCCCAGTGCTTGCGCGGCTGGTAGCGGCCGGCGGTCAGTGCATCGATCGGCAGGGTGCGCAGGGTGTCGGCCTCGGTGGCCTCCAGGCTCGGCGCCTCGGCGGCGGCCTTGGGCCCGAGCAGCGCTTCGAGGCCGCGTCCCAGGCCACGCTTCTTGGCGGGCGTCTTGGCCGTACTCATGCCGGGGTCTCCATGGCGGTGGCGTCCTGGTGGGTCGGGGTCCGCGCGCGCTCGCGGCGGAGGATTTCGCCAGCCAGCCCAAGATAGGCGATGGCGCCGCGCGATGCCCGGTCGTAGCCGACGATACTCTGGCCGTGGCTTGGCGCCTCGGCCACGCGCACGTTGCGAGGCACGATGGTCCGGAACACCTGGTCGCCGAAATGGCCGGTCAGCTCGGCCGAGACCGCATTCGACAAGTTGTTGCGCACGTCGAACATCGTGCGCAGCACGCCTTCGATCTCGAGCGAGGGGTTGAGGTTCTGCTTGAGGGCCTCGATCGTCTGCAGCAGCGCCGACAGGCCCTCGAGCGCGTAGTACTCGCACTGCATCGGTACCAGCACCGAGTCGGCCGCGGTCAGCGCGTTGAGCGTGAGCAGCGACAGTGCCGGCGGACAGTCGATGATGATGAAGTCGTACCGGTCGCGCAACGGCGTGAGCGCGCGCTTGAGGCGCTGCTCCCGGTCCTGTGCGTTCATCAATTCGACTTCGGCCGCGGTCAGGTCGGTGTTGCCGGGAATCAGGTCGACCTCTTCCTCGGTCTGCACGATCGCGTCCATCGCCTCGACCTCGCCCAGCAGCACGTCGCAGGTCGAGACCGGCACGATCGACTTGTCGATGCCGCAGCCCATCGTCGCGTTGCCCTGCGAGTCGAGGTCGACCAGCAGCACGCGCTTGGGCGTGCGGGCCAGCGCCGCGGCCAGGTTGACTGCTGTGGTCGTCTTTCCGACGCCGCCTTTCTGGTTGGCGATGGCGATGATGCGGGCCATGGGCTCCGGGCGCGGTTGAGGACGGGAGCCGGGCGCCATGCGGCGTCCGGAGGGGGATTATGCCCTAAGGCGGGCAGTGGGTCGGACGCGCCGGCTGGCGCGGACGCGGTTCAGGCGCCGGTGCCGGGGGCTGTGCGCGCGACAACCACCAGATGGCGGTCGGCCGCCAGACCCGGCACCCGCAGCGGGTGCACCGCTTCCAGCCGCCAGGCGGCCGGCAGCGCGGCGATCTCGTCATCGGGGCGCTGGCCCTTCATCGCCAGCAGCCGGCCGTCGTCGGTCAGCAGGTGGCCGCCGGCGGCGAGGATGTCGGGCAGGGTGGCGAGTGCGCGTGCGGTGATCGCGGCGAACGCGCCGGGGCGGTCGACCGCCTCGATCCGGGACTCGGCCACCTCGGCGTTGCCCAGGCCGAGCTGGCGCACGGCCTCGCGCAGGAAGCGCGCTTTCTTGCCGTTGGACTCGACCAGCGTTACCCGCAGCGCGGGCAGCGCGATCGCCAGCGGAATGCCGGGCAGCCCCGGCCCTGTGCCGAGGTCGGCGAGCGTCGGCAGCCCGGCCGCGTAGGGCGTCATCGCCAGCGAGTCGAGCAGATGACGCACGACCATCTCGCGCGGTTCGCGGATCGCGGTGAGGTTGTAGGTCCGGTTCCAGCGTGCGAGCAGCGCGAGGTAGGCGAGCAGCGGCTCGGCCAGGGCCGGGTCGAGGGCGAGGGCGTGCAGGCCGGCGTCGAGATCGGCGCGCAGCGCGGGGTCGTGGGGGGCGGTCATGGCCGGCATTGTAGAAGCCGCGGCCGCCAGGCCAGCGTCGCCAGGTAGCCGGGCAGCGGCGAGAACGTCTCGATGCGCCAGTCCTCGGGACGGCCGAGTGCGGGATCGCACGCCACCAGCGACCACTGCGCGTCCCGGGCAGCGAAGGTCAGCCGCTCCAGACCGAATGACAAGCCGTGGCCGTGGGCCTTGAGCACGGCCTCCTTGGCGCACCACAGGCGCACGAACGCGGTTTCGGCCTCGGCCGTCGGCAGCCGGGCGAGCGCGTCGGCCTCCTCGGGGGCGAAGAAGCGCCGGGCCAGCGCCATCGCCTGCGGCCGTGGGCGCAGCCATTCGATGTCGATGCCGACATCGACGCCGTCGCCGAGCGCGACCGCCAGCGCCTCGCCGCTATGGCTCCAGTTGATGTCGAAGCGGGGCGGGGCCTCGCCAGACGCGTCGGCGGCCAGACGCAGCCGCGGCCGGCCGCGCGCGTCGCGGGTCAGGTCGATCCGGGCATCGTCGATCGCCAGCTCGGTCGTCAGCCAGGGACGGATCAGGGTTTCGGCCGACTGGCCACGTCGGTAATCGCGCCAGGCGCAGCGGACCGGGCCTGTACGCAGGCTGCTATATGGGCTGAACATCCGCACTTGGCATGCCGCGGGGCGTCCAGCGTAAGCTAAAACGTCGGATACGCGATGCCGCCGGGGCGCGCGGGCCAGTCACGAGGAGCGCAGTGCGGATGTCGGCAGTCGTTTGGGAACAGGGGGGCGTGGGGGACGCACTGGAGGCCGGGCGGCTGCCGCTGGCCGTCGGTGAGGGCGCGCGCGCGATCGCATTCGGTGCCCAGGGCCCGGTATCGCTGGCGACGTTCCTGGCGCACGTGCGCGGTGTGGCCGCGATGCTGCCCGACGCGCCGTGTGCGCTGAATCTGTGCGAGGACCGCTATCGCTTCCTGGTCGCCTTCTGCGCGGTCGCGCTGCGCGGGCAGACGACGTTGCTGCCCCCCTCGCGCACGCGCGGGGCGATTGACGATGTGCGGGCGCGCCACCCCGACAGCTACTGCGTCGGCGATCGCGGCGAGTGCGGCTGCGATGCCGGCGCCCCCGCATCGGGCGCGCTGCCGCCGCATTACCTGCGCCTGCCCGACGTCCTGCCGCTGGCGTTCGGCGACGACCTGCCTACGCTCGCCGCCGACGCGGTGGTCGCGATCGGCTTCACCTCCGGCAGCACCGGCGTGCCGACCGCCAACACCAAGACCTGGGGCAGTTTCCACGCCGGCACCCTGCAAAACCTGGCGGCGCTGGCCGACCTGCACGGCAGCGACACCTTGCCGGTGGTGGCGACGGTGCCGCCGCAGCACATGTACGGCATGGAGATGTCGGTGCTGCTGCCGCTGCTGGGTAATGTGGCGGTGCATGGCGCGCGGCCGTTCTTTCCCGAGGACATCGCCGCGGCGCTGCGCGATGCGTCGGCGCCGGCCCTGCTGGTGACCACACCGGTGCACCTGCGCACGCTGGTCGATTCGGGGGTGACGCTGCCGCCGCTGTCCGCGATCGCCACCGCGACCGCGCCGCTGCCGCAGGCGCTGGCCGCGCAGGCCGAGGCGCGCTTCGGGTGCGAGGTGCGCGAGCTGTTCGGCTCGACCGAGACCTGCATCTTCGCCCGCCGCCGGACCGCCTGCGAGACCGCCTGGACGCCGTTCGCCGGTGTGCGCCTGCAACCGGTGCCCGACGGCACGCTGGTGACTGCGCCGCACCTGCCCGAGCCGCGGATGCTGGCCGACATCGTCGAGCTCGACGCGCAGGGGCGGTTCGTGTTGCGCGGTCGTCAGGCCGACATGATCGAGATCGCCGGCAAGCGCGCGTCGCTGGCCGATCTCACCCGCCGGCTGTTGGCGATCGAAGGCGTGCGCGATGGTGTGATCTGCCAGGCGGCGACCGCCGATGCCTACGGGGTGCGGCGGATCGCGGCGGTCGTGGTCGCCGACCCTGCGCTCGACGACGCCACGCTGCTGGCCGCGCTGCGCGAGAGTACCGATCCGGTGTTCCTGCCGCGGCGGCTGCGCCGGGTGGACGCACTGCCGCGCAACGAGACCGGCAAGCTGCCGCGCGCCGCGCTCGACGCTCTGCTCGGCGACGCGGTGGCCTGACCGCGTCGTCCGTGTGCTGACGGCCGCCGGCGCGCCCGGCGGCTCCCTTTCGCAATTGGAGGTTGCGGGTATGGAACCGACGTCGTTCTGGTCCTGGGTGTTCTATCTGTTCGTCGGCGGCATCGCCGGCTGGCTGGCAAGCCTGCTGATGCGCAGTCGTGGCCAGGGCATCGTGCTCAATATCGTGGTCGGCATCGTCGGCGGCTTCATCGGTGGCTGGCTGTTGCCCAGGATCGGGCTGAGCGTCGGCGGCGGCTGGCTCGGCTTCCTGGTCACCGCCTTCCTCGGCGCGGTGATCCTGCTGGCGATCGTCAACCTGTTCCGCCGCTGACCCCACAACCGGGGTCAGAGTCGATTTTTGCTCTTCTCCCGAATTGAAGATGGAAGTTCCACTTCGGATAGGCAGCGACCTGACCGCCGGAAGCCGCTTTCCCCTCGGTCAGTGCATCCTGCCCTGACTCGGGCGCACGCCATCCATGGCGTGCTCGACGCGGCCACCGGCTGTCAGTCCGCTGCTTCTGGCGATGACAACCGAACTCCTTTTGGACGCGGTATCTCCCGCTGTAAAAAGTAGTCGCGCGCCTCGAACTCAGTGCGTTGTGCTGGTTTTTCGCGGCTACCGGTCCAGCCGCAGTTCGACCCACGCTGGTGCATGATCGCTGGGCCGGTCCCAGGTGCGCGGTTCGCGGTCGATGCCCGCGGCCAGCGCGCGGTCGCGCAGGGCATCGGAGACCAGGGTCAGGTCGATGCGCAGGCCAAGGTCACGGCGGAACGCGGCCTGACGGTAGTCCCACCAACTGAACATCCCGCCCTGCGCGTGGTGCAGGCGGAACGCGTCGTGCAGGCCCAGTGCCTGCAGCCGGCGCAGCGCGTCGCGCTCGGCGCTCGAGGTAAGGATGTGGCTGTCGTTCCAGACCTCGGGGTCGTGCACGTCACGCGCATCGGGCGCGATGTTGAAGTCGCCCAGCACCACCAGGTGCGGATGGACCGCCAGTTCGCGCGCGACCCAGTCGTGCACCGCCTCGAGCCAGCGCAGTTTGTAGGCATACTTGTCGGTGCCCACGTCCTGGCCGTTGACGACATAGAGGTCGATCACACGCACGCCGTCGATCGTCGCGGCGATTACGCGCTTCTGGTCGTCCTCGAAGCCGGGGATGCCGATCTGCACGTCGGCGATCGCGCGCTCACGCGCCAGCAGTGCGACGCCGTTGTAGGTCTTCTGGCCGGAGAACACGCTGCGGTAGCCGAGCGCGGCCAGCGCCGAGTCGGGGAACTTCGCATCCTCGAGCTTGGTTTCCTGCAGCCCGACGATGTCCGGCTGCGCCTCGCGCAGCCACTGCTCGAGGTGCGGCAGGCGGACATTGAGCGAATTGACGTTCCAGCTGGCGATCTTCATTCAGTGCTTCACTTGTTGATGGCTTGGAGGGCTCGCAGGGCGGTTGTGCATGCCAGGACCACGTGGCGACCGCCTGACTGCCGAGATCTCGGCGCTTGAGACCCGGGCGCATTTCATCACATGGATCCAGGCTGCCTTCGGACGGCCTCGCAGCGTGCTGGCAACGAGCCGCATTCTATGCGCCAGAGCCGATAAGTACCGGTTATCGGAATTGGCTAACAAATGTGAAATATGTGCTGATTCCGATAGGGCTGCGGCCGTCCAGCAGCATTGACAGCGCAGTTTTAATGCCTGCGCTTGCTCCGTCGCCTCGGCTTGCCGGTCGCTTACGCGCGGATCGCGACCTTCAGGGCAAACGAAGGCACTGAAGGTCGCGCGCTGCATAGGTCCGTCAGCGCCGGCGTCGGGCGCCGGATGCGCGTGCTGCTGGCAGGTCTGAAGACCTGAAGGGCTGCGCAGCGCCGTGGCGCCTCTGCACCTGGCCGTGCCGTGACGCTGTGCGTCCCCACTGCCGGTGCGCACCATGCGGTTCAGCGGACGGTGCGCATGCCACTCAACGCGCGCTGCCGGATGCGTGCATGCGCAGTGTGGCGGTGGTGCCACCGCCCGGCGCCGAGTCGATCTCCAGCGCCCAGCCCAGGTGTTCGCAGACCCGTGCGATCAGCTCCAGGCCGATGCCGTCGCCCACCGGGGCCGCGCTGCGCGCCATGCGCGAGTAGATCGTGCTGATCTGTTCGGGCGACATGCCGTGGCCGGGATCGCGGATGACGACGGTCGCATCGGCCGACAGGATGATCTCGATGCGGCCGTCGTCGCTGTGTTCGATCGCGTTGCGCAGCAGGTTGCCCACGGTCGCGCGGACCACGCCGGGTGGCGCGAGGATCGTGCACGGTTGCGGCGCGTGCAGGACGATCTCCAGGGCCTTGTCGCGGGTGAGGTGGCGGTGTTCGTCGATGATCGCCGGCAGCAACCCTGACAGTTCGATCGGGTGGCCAGTCTGCAGCAGGCGTGTCGGGTCCTTGGCCAGCGCCAACAGCAGCGCGATCAGCCGGTCCATGTCATCGGCGGTGTGGCGGATGCGTCGCAGCTGGTGGGCGGTCGTGGCCGGCACGTCGGGAGCGGCGAGTGCGAGTTCTGCTGCGCCCGACATCACCGCCACCGGCGTGCGCAGTTCGTGGCTGGCGGTGCGGATGAACGCCCGTTCGCGTTCGACGAAGCGCTCGTTGCGGTGCAGGTAGTCGTTGAGCGCGGCAGCAATGACCTCCAGCTCCGAACTGGCCTGCGGCTCGGGCACGACGCGTTGCCCGGCACGGTCGGGCGAGAGCGCGGCGATGTCGCGCGCCAGCGTCGTCAGCGGGCGCAGGGCACGTCCCAGACCGACCGCCATCACCGCGCCCATCAGCAGCACCAGCAATACCGACGAGCCGAGGATGAACAGTGTCAGCCGGTCCTCCTCGCGCTCCATCTCGGTGATGTCCAATGTGAGCACGTGGCGCAGGCCGTCGACATGGTCCACCAGCACCAGGATTTCGGTGCCGTCGGCGAGCTCGACCTCGTCGTGGATGCCGTCGGGCAGCCCGCGCGTCTCGGGCGGCGCACCGGCATCGCCCACGTACAGGCGCAAGCTGTCCGAATCGCTCCAGCGGTACTGCGGGTCGCTGGCACGGCGGTCGAGGTGGCGGGTGAATTCGGTACGCAGCATCGAATCCCACAGCAGGCGCTCGGCGTACTCGTTGACCAGAAAGCCGTGCAACGACACCCCGGCTGCCAGCAGCAGCGCGTAGGCCGCCAGCCAGTAGAGGATGCGGGTGCGCAGGCTGCGGTTCCGACTCATCCGGGCGGGCACGCTTCGGCGGGCGCGACGAGCCGGTAGCCGTAGCGCGGGAGGGTGCGGATCAGCTTGACCGGGAACGGGCCGTCGACGCTGCGGCGCAGGTCGTAGATGTGCGAACGGAGCATGTCGCCATCGGGCGGTGCGTCGCCCCACAGCGCGTGTTCGAGCAGCCGGCGTTCGACCGCGGCGGGGCTGGCCTGCATCAGCGTCTCGAGCAGTTTGCGTCCGGCCGGGTACAGGTGCAGGACCTGGCCGGCACGCGTGGCCTCCAGTGTGTCTAGGTCCAGGCGCAGGTCGTGGATCTGCAGCGCGCGCGGGCTGCGCCGACCGCGCGCACGCGCGAGCACGGCATCGAGCCGGACCTCGAGTTCGGGCAGGGCAAAGGGCTTGGTCAGGTAGTCGTCGGCACCGGCGCGGAAACCGACGAGCTTGTCGTGCAGGTCGTCGCGCGCGGTGAGCATGATCACCGGCGTATCGATCGCATGCTCGCGCAGCCGTTGCAGCAGCGTGCAGCCATCCAGCCGCGGCAGCATCCAATCCAGGATGATCGCGTCATAGCGCTGGGTCACGGCCAGATGCAGGCCGACGATGCCATCCGGCGCGGCGTCCATCTCGTGGCCGCGCGGTTCGAAGTATTCGAACAGGTTGCCGACGAGGTTGCGGTTGTCCTCGACCACGAGCAGTCGCATCGGTCCTTCCCACGGCGTCGAGCCGCATCGCGACCGATGATACGGCCGCCAGTCGCGGCGTTACGACAGATTTCCGACATCTTTCCCATGCGTTTCCAACAGGCCGCTGGCGATTCTGTCGCCACCGCCCCTTTCCCGGCGGATGGAATCGGCGATGACCAGGCTGCACGGGGCGCTTGCCCGGCTCCGCCCTGTACTGGGCATCTGTGTGCTCGGCCTGTTGCTGCTGAGCCTGTCGCGGCTGGGCCTGGCGGGCTGGCACCACGCCCAGGTCAGCGCAGTCGACGGCTGGGCGCAGGTGCTGCTGCAGGGCCTGCGGGTGGACATCGCCAGCGTCTGCCTGCTGTTCGGCGTGCTCGCCGCGCTGCTGGTGTTGCTGCCCGCGCGCGTGCTCGCCTGGCGCGCGGTGCGCTGGGCGGCGATCGCGTGGCTGGTCGCGGGCGCCACGCTGCTGGCCGGTCTGGAGTTGGCGACGCCGGGCTTCATGCAGGAGTACGGGCTGCGTCCCAACCGCTTGTTCGTCGAATACCTGGCGTATCCGCGCGAAGTGCTGTCGATGCTGGCCGGCGGCCGTCTGTTGGAATGCATCGCGGTACTGGGAGGCACCGGCCTGGTGGCCTGGGGCAGCATCCGCCTGGTGCGCCATTGGTGGCCCCGGGACGACGTGCCGCTGCCCGGACTGCCGGTGCGCGCGGTGCTGGCGCTGCTGGTGCTCGCGCTCGCGGCGCTGGGGGTGCGCTCGACCCTGGGGCATCGGCCGATGAACCCCGCGATGCTGGCCTTCAGCAGTGATCCCACGGTCAACACGTTGCCGCTGAACTCGTTCTATTCGCTGGGCGACGCGTTGCGCGGCTGGCTGCGCCACGAGGACAGCGCGCAGGCGCTGTACGGCGGACTGCCCGATGCGGAAGTGCTCGCGACGGTGCGCCGCGACACCGGACTGCCGGCGGCCGCGTTCGCCGACCCGGCGATCCCCACGCTCGCGGCGCGCACGCCCACGTGGCAGGGACGGCCGAAAAACCTGGTCATCGTGCTCGAGGAGAGCCTCGGCGCGCAGTTCATCGGCAGCCTGGGCGGGCGCCCGCTGTCGCCGCACTACGACGCACTCTCTCGTCAGGGCTGGGCGTTCACCCGGCTCTATGCGACCGGCACGCGTTCGGTGCGGGGCATCGAGGCAGTCGTCGCCGGGTTCGCGCCGACCCCAGCGCAGGCCGTGGTCAAGCGGGAACGCAGCCAGCATGGCTTCTTCACCCTGGCCGAGGTGCTGCGCCGGCGCGGTTACGACACCACGTTCTACTACGGGGGCGAGAGCCATTTCGACAACATGCGCGGGTTCTTCCTGGGGAATGGCTTTGGTCGCGTGATCGAGCAGCGCGACTATCGCAACCCGACCTTCGTCGGCGCCTGGGGCGTGTCGGACGAGGACCTGTTCGCGCGCGCCGACAGCGAGTTCGCGCGGCTGCATGCGAAGGGCCAGCCATTCTTCGGCTTCGTGTTCACCTCGAGCAATCACGATCCCTTCGAGTTCCCGCAAGGGCGCATTGCGCCCTATACGCAGCCGCTGCACACCCGCGACAACGCCGCCAAGTACGCCGACCACGCGCTGGGTGGCTTCTTCGCGCGCGCGATGGCCCGCGATTACTGGCGCGACACGGTCTTCCTGGTCGTGGCCGACCACGACTCGCGGGTATTCGGCCGAGACCTGGTGCCGATCGACAATTTCCACATCCCCGGGCTGATTCTCGGCGAAGGCATCGCGCCGCGCCGCGATGACCGCATCGCCAGCCAGATCGATCTGGGACCGACGCTGCTGTCGCTGATCGGCATCGGCGATGCCACGCCGATGACCGGCCGCGACCTCTCCGATCCGCACCTCAGTCTGCCCGGACGGGCGCTGATGCAGTACGACCGCAACTTCGCGTGGCTGCAGGGCGAGGACGTGGTGGTGTTCCAGCCCGACAAGCCGCCGAGCCAGTACCGCGACACGCCCGGGACCGGGGTGCTGCGTCCGGCCGCGCTGTCGCCGGCGCTGGTCCGGCAGGCGCATGCGCAGGCGCTGTGGGGCTCGCTCGCCTACGCCCGCGACTGGTACCGGCTGCCGCCCGCGCGCTGAGCCCTCGCGCGGCGGTGTCGGTCCCGGGCCGCGCCGCGGACGATCGCGGCGTCGCGGCACCGGCGCGATGGGGGCAAAGCCGCGGCCGGGCAGGCATACTCGCGCGATGAACCTGCGCCCCTATCGCAACATCGCCCCGCAGCTCGGCGCCCGCGTCTATGTGGATCCCGCCGCGACCGTGATCGGTGACGTGCATCTTGGCGACGATGTCTCGGTCTGGCCCGGCACGGTGATCCGCGGCGACGTCAACCATGTCCGCATCGGCCCACGCACCAGCGTGCAGGACGGCACTGTGATCCACGTCAGCCACGCCGGCCCGCATGCCAAGCTCGGCGGCTTTGCGACGATCGTCGGCAGCGACGTCACCGTCGGCCACAAGGCGATCCTGCATGCCTGCACGATCGGCGATGCGGTGCTGGTGGGCATGGGCGCGATCGTGCTCGACGGTGTCGTCGTTGGCCGCCACGCGATGATCGGCGCCGGTGCGGTGGTGCCGCCGGGGCGCGAGATCGGCGAGGGCGAGCTGTGGGTCGGCAATCCGGCGCGCTGCGTGCGCCGGCTCACCGAGGCGCAGATCGAGGGACTGCGCTACAGCGCAGCGCACTACGTCCGGCTCAAGGACGAGTATCTCGCCGCGATGGCGGCCTGAGCGGGACGACGTACGACGCATGAGCGGCACGGAGCCGGAGCGCAGGGAGGCAGCGGCAGCAGCGCGCGCGCAGGCGCCCGTGGCGCTGCTCGACACCGTGCGCGAGGTGCACACGCCCGAAGGCGTGGCCCTGCAGCTGCCGGCGGCCGGCCCGGTGCCGCGCGCGGTCGCCTGGCTGATCGACCTGGGCATCCGTGGCGTTCTGCTGCTGGCCGCGTCGATCGTGCTCGGTCTGCTGGGCCGGGTCGGCTCGGGCGTCTACATGGTGACGCTGTTCGTGATCTTCTGGGGCTATCCGGTGCTGTTCGAGGCTCTGGCGGGCGGCCGCACCCCGGGCAAGCGCGCGTTGTCATTGCGCGTGGTCTCGGCCGATGGTGCGCCGATCGGCTGGATGGCTAGCTTTGTGCGCAACCTGATGCGCACCGTCGACATGCTGCCGATGGGCTACGGCGCCGGCCTGGTGGCCTGCCTGGCCGATCCCTGGAGCCGGCGGCTGGGCGACATGGTCGCCGGCACGCTGGTGATCCATGCGCCCCGTGACCGCACGTTGCCGACCGCGCTGGAACTGCAGCCGCAGGCCCCGGCCGTGCCGCTGCAGGCGCATGAGCAGATCGCGGTGATCGCGTTCGCCGAGCGCGCGGGCACGCTCACGCCCGGGCGGCAGCAGGAGCTGGCCGACGTGGTCGCGCCGGTGACCGGTGCGCGCGGCGAGGTGGGGGTGCTGCGCCTGCTGGGCATCGCGAACTGGCTGCTGGGGCGCCGCGCATGAGGCAGGACAGCTTCGTCGCCCGGCACGCGGCCGAATGGGATGCGTTCGAGCGCTGGCTCGATGCACGCGCGGCCAGCCCCTGGCGCGCACGCCGCCACCGCAGCGGCTGGGACGGCCTGAGCGATGAGGAGATCCCCTCGCGCTACCGCCGGCTGTGCCAGCAGCAGGCGCTCGCACGTCGGCGCGGCTACAGCCCGCAGCTCACCGCGCGGCTGCAGGCGCTGATGCAGCGCGGCCATGCGGTGATGTATCGCCCGCCGCCGCCGCCCTGGCGGCGCGCGCTGCTGTTCCTGTTGGCCGAATTCCCGCGTCTGGTGCGCGCCCAGCGCGGTTGCCTGTGGGCATCGCTGGCATTGTTCGCCTTGCCGATGGCGCTGCTGTTCGCGCTGGTGCTGCGCTGGCCGGAGCTGGCCTATACGGTGCTCTCGCCGTCGCAGCTGGCCGAGATGGAATCGATGTACGACCCGGCCGGGGCGGACCTGGCCTTCCAGCGCTCGGGGCAGACCGATGTGCAGATGTTCGGCTACTACATCTGGAACAACGTCAGCATCGGGTTCCGCACCTTCGCCAGCGGGCTGCTGGCGGGCGTGGGCACGATCTTCGTGCTGCTGTTCAATGGCGTGTTCTTCGGCGTCGTCGCTGGCCACCTGCAGGCGATCGGTCATGGCGGCCCGTTCTGGCGCTTCGTGGTCGGCCATTCGGCGCCCGAGCTCACCGCGATCGTGATCGCCGGGGCCGGCGGCCTGCGGCTGGGCCTGGCGCTGGTCGCGCCGGGACCGTTGCGGCGGGTCGATGCGGTGGTGCAGGCCGGGCGCGATGGCGGCCGGCTGTGCATCGGCATTCTGGTGATGCTCGTGTTCGCGGCGTTCGTCGAGGCGTTCTGGTCGTCGACCGGTGCGATTCCCGATCCGGTGCGCTTCGGGGTCGGCGGCGGGCTGTGGCTGCTGGTGCTGCTGTGGCTGTGGCGCGGCGGGCGTGGAGGCGTGGATGCGCGTTGAGTCGGTCCAGGTCGAGCTGCGCCCGCGGACCGGCTGGGAAGCGATGGAACTGGGCAATGCGCTGGTGCGCCGGCATGCGGCGGCGATCTGGGGGCCGTGGCTGGCGTGCGCGCTGCCGCTGTTTGTCGCGGTCAACGCCGCAGCCTGGGCGATCGACCGCCTCTGGCTGGCGACGCTGGCGCTGTGGTGGCTGGCGCCGTTGCTCGACCGGATTCCGTTGTTTGTGCTCTCGCGCGCGGTGTTCGGCGCCGCGCCGCGGCCGCGGCAGACACTCGCCGCGCAGTTGCGCTGGGGTTGGCGCCCGATGCTCGGCTATCTGACCTGGCGCCGGTTCAGTCCGTGGCGGGCGGTGGCGCTGCCGGTCGCACTGCTCGAAGGCCTGACCGGACCGGCGCTGGCGCAGCGCCGGCGGCTGCTGGTCGACGGTGTCGGCGGGCATGCGCTGTTGCTGGCGATCGTCGGTCAGCTGTTCGTCGGCGTGCTGGTGCTGTCGCTGGTCTCGCTGGTGCTGCTGTTCGTGCCGGCCGAGCTGCTGTCGGAGTCGGCGCGCGCGATGTGGGCGTTGATCACCCAGCAGCCTCCGCGCTGGGCGCAGGTGCTGGGCAATCTGGCGCTTTGGCTGGCGATCGGTCTGATCGCGCCGTTCCAGGTTGGTGCCGGGTTCGGGCTGTACCTCAACCGGCGCACGCAATTGGAGGCCTGGGACCTGGAGATCGCGTTCCGGCGGCTGCGCGCGCGGATCGCGCCGGCGGCCTCGACCGTCGCGGTCGCGCTGTTGGCGGGCCTGTTGCTGGCCGCCGGGCCGTCGCAGGCGCAACAGGCCCCGGCCGACGACCCGCTGGCGCCGACCAAGACCTGGACGCCCGAGGACCGGGAGCGGGACCGCGAGCCGAGCACGTCGGCGGTCTCGCTGCAGGACGTATTCGATGACCAGTTCGCGCAGCATGCGGATTTCGGCGAGTCCGTCGAGCGCGCGTACGCCGATCCCTTGCTCGATAACCGGCGGATCGAGCGGCGCTGGCAGCCCAAAACGCGCGACGACAAGGCACGCGACCGCAGCAGCACGCTCGATCCGGGTGTGTTCGCGGCGATCGCAAAGGTGCTCGCGCTGATCGCCGAGTACGGGCTGTGGATCGTGTTCGGCCTGATTGTGCTGGCCCTCGCGCTGACCGCACGCCGCTGGTGGCCGTGGATGCGCGACGGGCTCGCCGCGCCGGACGCGCCCAGCGAGATCGTCGTCGATGCGGCGCCGCCACTGCCCGAGGCCTTGCCCGATGATCTGGTGACGACTGCGCGGACGCTGTGGCGCGCGGGCCAGCGGCGGCGTGCGCTGGCACTGCTCTACCGCGGCAGCGTCGAGGCGATGGCCGAACGGGCCGGGGTGACCCTGGTCCCGGGCGCGACCGAAGCGCAGTGCCTGCGCGCGTCGCGGCGTCTGCCAGAGGCCGGCGACCGTGACGCGTTCGCAGGCATGGTGCGGGTCTGGCAGCGCGCCGCGTACGGCGGGCGCTTGCCCGACGACACCGCCTTCGAGGCGCTGGTCGCCGAGTTGGCGCCGCGCTTCGGGTGGGCGTCCTGATGGGCTGGCCGGCGCGGATCGGAGTGGGCGTGCTGGCGGCTCTCGTGCTCGCGCTGAGCGTGGCGTTGTTCCTGCACACCCACGAGCGCGTGGACGAGGAGCGCACGCTGCCGCCGCGTGGTGAGGCCGCCTACAACCCGCTGTACGCGTTGCGCCAGGCGCTGCGCGAGGCCGGGGTGCCGGCGCAGTCGCGCCAGCGCCTGCGCCTGGACGCGATCGCACTGGGGCCCCGCGACACGCTGGTGGTCTACAGCGATCCGGGGGCGATGACGCCGGCGGAGATCGAGACCGTGCTCGACTGGGTCGACGGCGGCGGTCACCTGGTGGTGCGCACGCCGCCACCGCGACTGCGCGACGAGGCGACGCGGCCGCGGACCTTGCTCGGCGCCTTGGGCGTGCAACTGGTCGACGGCCCCGGGGTCTGCGAGCACCTGCGGATCGAAGACCAGCCGCCGCATACCGAGTTCTGCGGCGGCCGCCGCTTCCAGCTTGACGCGGTCGCGCCGTGGCTGGCCTGGGGCGACCCGGACGGCCATCTCGCCTATGCCCGCTTCGCTCACGGCGAGGGCTGGGTCGATGTGCTCGCCGACATGGATTTCCTCGCCAACGACGCGTTGCGCGAGGGCCCGCACTGGATGCTCGCGCGCCAGGTGCTGGCGCCGAACTGGGGCGAGGGCACCGTGCACCTGGTCTACGCGGCCAGCGTGCCGCCGCTGTGGTACCTGCTGCTGACGCGGGGCTGGATGGCCTGGGGTCCGCTGTTGCTGGCACTGGCGGCCTGGCTGTGGATGCGCACCCAGCGGTTGGGCCCATTGCGCCCGTCGCCGCCTGCGGCGCGCCGCGCGCTGCTCGAACACGTGCGCGCCAGCGGCGAACACCTGGTGCGCTACGGCCGTGCGCCGCTGCTCTACGAGGCGGTCCGCGAGGCGTTCCTGGCGCGCCTGCGCCGGCGTGATCCGCTCGCCGCCTCGCTCGAGGGCGAGGCCCGCGACCAGGCCATCGCCGCGCGTACCGGCCTGTCGCCGCGCGAGGTCCGCCAGGCCCTGCTCGCGCCCCGTCCCGACGATGCCAAGGCGCTGCGCCAGCGCATCGCCCGCCTGATCCAGATGCGATCGAACCTCACGAGACCCCGACCATGAGCGAACTGCCCGTGTCCCCGCCCGCGCCGATCACCGGCGATGTCCTCGCCGAACGCGTCGCCGCCGTCCGCGACGAAGTCGCCAAGGCCTTCATCGGCCAGCCCGAGGTGCTCGACCAGATCCTGGTCGCGCTGCTGGCCGGCGGTCACGTGCTGCTCGAAGGCGTGCCGGGCCTGGGTAAGACACTGCTGGTGCGGGCGCTGGCGGCCGCGCTGGGCTGCAACTTCGCGCGCGTGCAGTTCACGCCCGATCTGATGCCCAGCGATGTCAGCGGCCATGCCGTGTGGGACACCAAGAGCGAGACCTTCGTCGTGCGCCGCGGGCCGATCTTCACCAACCTGCTGCTGGCCGACGAGATCAACCGCGCGCCGGCCAAGACCCAGTCCGCGCTGCTGGAGGCGATGCAGGAACAGCAGGTCACGATCGAGGGCCACAGCTTCGAGCTGCCGCCGCCGTTCATGACCCTGGCCACGCAGAACCCGGTGGAGCAGGAGGGCACCTATCCGCTGCCCGAGGCGCAGCTCGATCGCTTTCTGCTCAAGGTGCTGATCGATTACCCCGGGCATGAGGACGAGGTCGCGATGGTGACCG
Organism: Luteimonas sp. S4-F44; assembly: GCF_022637415.1. Classification (NCBI taxonomy): domain Bacteria; kingdom Pseudomonadati; phylum Pseudomonadota; class Gammaproteobacteria; order Lysobacterales; family Lysobacteraceae; genus Luteimonas; species Luteimonas sp. S4-F44. Next base: position 3,148,543 of record NZ_CP093340.1, on the reverse strand, counting down.
CGATCAGCGGGGGCAAGGTCGCTGCCGATTTCGACCTCTCGCAACTGGCGACGGTGTTGGCGCCGGGCGAGATCGTCGCGTTGCAGCAGGGCACGGCGACGACCGTCGTCGATGCCGCGGTCGTCGACTATGCGGTGCGCATCGCCGGCGCGACCCGGCGCTGGCCGGGCATCGCGCTGGGCGCCGGTCCCCGCGGCAGCCTGGCGCTGATCCGCGCCGGGCGCGCGCAGGCGGTGCTGGCCGGGCGGGATTTCGTGACCCCCGACGACATCCGCGAGATCGCCACGCCCGCGCTGCGCCATCGCATCGCGCTCGCGCCGGAACTGCAGATCGAAGGCCAGGACGCCGACCAGGTGCTGCAGGCGGTGCTGGCCAAGGTCGACGCGCCGCGCCGATGACCTCGGGCCTTCGCCAACGCGGAGTGCAGGCATGAGACCGACGCCGGTCCTGATCGGGCTGCTCGTGGTCTGGGGCCTGGCCGGCGTGGCCGCTTCGCTGTGGCCGGCCGCGGTGCTGCCGTGGCAGACGATCGGTGCGCTCTTGCTGGCCCTGTCGATCGGCGACCTGGCAGTGCTGGCGCGCCGGCCCACGCCGGATGTCGTGCGCACGGTGCCCGAGGCCTGGCCGATCGGGGTGACTCGCCCGGCGGTGCTGCAGATCGAGGGCGGCGCACGTGTGCAGCACCTGGACGTGCACGACCTGCATCCGCCGGACTGGGAGGTGACGGGCCTGCCGCGGCGGCTGCGGCTCGCGCCGGGCACGGTCGCCCGGGTCGAGTACCGGCTGCGCCCGACCCGGCGCGGCGAGACCGCCTTCGACGGCGTGCAGCTGCGCCTGCGCTCGCCGCTGGCACTGTGGTGGCAGCGGCGCGATACCGGTACGCGGCAGCGCGTGCGCGTGTTCCCGAACTTCGCACCGCTGACCCGGCTCGCGCTGCTCAGCGCCGACCAGGCCTCGCGGCTGGTCGGGGCGCACATCAAGCGGCGACGCGGCGAGGGCACCGATTTCCACCAGATGCGCGAATACCGCGTCGGCGACAGCCTGCGCCAGATCGACTGGAAGGCCAGTTCACGCGCGCGCAAGCTGATCTCGCGCGAGTACCAGGACGAGAAGAACCAGCAACTGGTCGTGGTGCTCGACACCGGGCGGCGGATGCTTGCCCAGGACGGCGCGCTGTCGCACTTCGACCACGCGCTCGACGCGGCGCTCGTGGTGTCTTATCTCGCACTGCGCCAGGGCGATGCGGTCGGCCTGCTGGCGACCGGCGGCGATGCGCGCTGGATGGCGCCGCAGCGCGGCATGGGCGCGGTCGACACGCTGCTGCGCGTGAGCTACGACCTGCAACCGCAGGCGGTGGCGACCGACTACCTGGCCGCGGCGACCGAACTGTCGCTGCGCCAGCGTCGGCGCGGTCTGCTGATGCTGGTGACCAACCTGCGCGACGAGGACATCGAGGATGTGCTGGCCGCGGTGCGCATGCTGCAGAAGCGGCATCTGGTCGTCGTCGCCTCGCTGCGCGAGCGCGCGCTCGACGAGGTGCTCGATGCCGAAGTGCACGATCACGACGACGCCGTGCGTGCCGGCGCCACCGCACGTTACCTGGCCCAGCGCAAGGCGGCGCATGATGCGCTGCGTAATCACCGCGTCACCGTGCTCGACGTCACCGGCGAGCAATTGCCCTCCGCGCTCGTCGAGCGCTATCTGGCGGTCAAGCGCGACGGCATGCTGTGAGGCGGACGCCAGTTCACGCGATGCGCATGCGATCGCGCTAGGCTGCCCGCGCGCGCCAGGACGCCGCGCAGGGGGAGGGTCCGGCCGCGATGCCCGCCATCGAAGGAGTCGCCATGTCTACCGTTCGTCCTCAAATCCCATCCGCGGCCGCTCGCCGCCCGCGCGCGCTGCGTGTCGTCACGGCCACTGCACTGCTCGCGCTGTTGTCGGCCTGCGCGGCCACCGTGCAGCGGCCGGCCGGCGCTCCGGTCGAGCCGGTTGCGATCGATGGCGACGTGCGCCAGGTCGTGCTGGTCGTCGAGGGCAGCGACGCCGCACGCGCGTCGGACGATTGGTCGAAGTTCCGTGCGCTGTGGGACGAGGCGATCCGCAACTCGGCGTCGGCCGCCGGGCTGCAGGGCAGTGTGCGCGACAGCCGGCCGGCCACGCTCGATCCGCCCGGGGTCGTGGTGGTCCTGCGTGTGGACAGCTACCGCTATGTGTCGACCGGCGCCCGTATCGGTCTGGGCGTGATGACCGGCAACGCGCACATCAAGGCCAGCGCGCAGTTCGTGCAGGTGCCGGGAGGCCGGGTCGTCGCCACGCGCAGCTACGACACGACCTCGAGCGCCTGGCAGGGCGTCTTCGCGCCGATGACCACCAAGCAGGTGAAGGCGATCGCCGATGGCATCGTCGCCGAGGTCCGCGGCGGCGGTTGAACCGGCGACGCGGCGCCCGTGCGCGTCAGGCGTCGAGGTGGAAGTAGGGTTCGACCGTGCCCTTGAGCTTGACCGTCAGCGGCTGGCCGCGGCGGTCGAGCGCACGGCCGGCCGCGACCCGGATCCAGCCTTCGCTGACACAGTATTCCTCGACGTCGCGGCGCTCGTTGCCGTTGAACCGGATGCCGATGCCGCGGTTCATCGCGTCCGCATCGTAGTGCGGGCTGCGCGGGTCGTTGGACAGGCGGTCGGGCGGTGTATCGGTCATGGCGGTCGGCATCGCGATCGGAAAGGGCGGAAGGATACCGCCGCCGAAGGCCGGCTTCATCTGCGGCGCCGCGCTCAGGGCGCCAGGCCGCGTCCCTGGCGCCGCGCGTTCTCGATCACCGCGCGCACCAGCGCACGGTCGTGGTGGCGCGAGATCGGCATCGCCCCCAGCGCGATCGCGCGTTCGCGCAAGCCGGCGGTGACGTCGTAATGGGCGCCGCTGGTGCGGTTCTGGAACGCGCGGCGCGGCATGCCGAGCTGCGCGGCGAAGGCATGCAGCTCGTCGAGCGTGTCCGCCAGCAGGTGCGCCCAGCGTTCGCCGCGCCACAGGTGCACCGCATCATCGACGTAGACGGTCATGGCGGGTCTGCACATCGGCGTCATTGCCGGTTGTCCATGATAGCGCCCGGATGCGGCCGCGTGCCTGCGGCGATCGTGTGTTTCCGACATCGAATGGCCTGCGGCGCGCGCGCGTTTCGCACATCGTGTCGTGGCTGAAAACCCCGGGTTTTCCCTGGGTTTTTCGCATGTTCGCAACTCGCCGGATTTGGGCTTGGCGCTGCGAATCGTTAAACTGGCTGATTCGTGCCGATTGATCGAGTGATTCGAGGAGGGCAGACCTGTTGTGATGATGCGTGGTTCCAAATGGGTGTTATGTGGTGTCCTGGCAGGCGCGATGCCTGTCGTATCGGCCGATGACGGTGCCGACCCCGGACGCAGTTTCGAGCTCGGCGGCGCGGTCCGCTTCAACTACGGATGGCTCGATTACGGGCCGACCAGTGGCCTGCAGACCGAGCTGGTCCGGGTCGACGCCAAGGGCCATGCCGGCCCGGCCTTCTTCTCCCTGCAATACCGCTGGTACGACGGCTTCGACGCCGTGCATCACGCCTATGCGGGCTGGCGTCTGGAGGACGGCCGCGACGGCGGACCGGTGTCCGACATCCGCGCCGGTGTCCAGCAGGTGCCATTCGGGCTGCTGCCGACCGCCTCGTACAGTTTCTGGTTCGGCTCCGGCTACTACCTGGGCATCGAGGACGATTACGATCTGGGCGTGGTCTGGCAGCGCCAGCACGGTGCGCACCAGTGGCATGCGGGCGTGTTCTCTGGCGACGAGTACGGTACCGGCGCCAACTTCGATCGCTACTCCTTCGATGTCGCGACGACCGAGGAGCTGCCGTATCGCGAGCGCGAACGCGTGATCGTGCGCTACGAGCACAGCGGCACGAGCGGGGGTTGGGACACGGCCTATGGTGCGTCGGCATTCGCCGGCCGCATCGAGAATCGTCTCGACGGTCGCAAGCATGATCACACCGGCGCGGCGCTGCACGGGCAGTGGACGCGCGGTCCGTTGACGCTGCAGGCGCAATGGGCACGCTACCGCTACGACAACCCCGAGTCGCGGATCGCGATGTCGGCGTTCATGTTTCCGTTCGAGATCGCCGCGCAAGCCGATGTGCCGACATTCAACGTCGCCTGGGACGTGCAGCGCACGGGCTGGTTCGACAGCATCACCTGCTACAACAATGCCAGCGCGACGCTGCCGGTGGGCGGCGATCCAGGCCTGCGCGACTCGATCCAGAACGTCACCGGCTGCAGCTTCGGCAAGGGCGTGATGCTGACCTACGTCGACTGGATCGCCGGCAAGAATATGTGGTTCGCCGGCGGCCCGGGCATCGGCGTGCGCGATCCGGCCAATGACGGCTGGCATTCCCGGCTCAACGTCAACATCGGCTTCTACTTCTGACCGAGGGCCGGGCGCGTCCCGGCCCGCGTTCCGGCGGCGGCCTTGCCACCGCTTTCACCTGGACACGGCGGCGCCTGGCACAGGCTGCAGCCCGACGTCGTGCCCCGTATGAGGACTCTCCATGAACGACTCTCCCGCGCATCCGGCTCCCGAGCCGGCCGCACCACCGGAACGCTGGCACTCGCGCATTCTCGGCCCGGTGTTCTACCCGTCGGCGTTGATCGTGCTGGCGCTGGTGGTGCTTTCGTTCGTCGTGCCCGAGGCGACCGAGACCGCATTCGGCCACGCCAAGACCTGGGTCGCCAACGACGCCGGCTGGTTCACTGTGCTCGCGGTGGCGGGCTTTCTGGTATTCATCATCGGTATCGCGGTCAGTAGTTTCGGGCGGATCAAGCTCGGCCCCGACCACAGCCGGCCCGACTACAGCTACGTCACCTGGTTTGCAATGCTGTTCGCGGCGGGCATGGGCATCGGCCTGATGTTCTTCGGCGTGGCCGAGCCGATCATGCACTACGCCGAGCCGCCGGCCGGCGATCCGCAGACGATCGCCGCCGCACGCCAGGCCATGCGCATCACGTTCTTCCACTGGGGCATCCACGCCTGGGCGATCTACGCGGTGGTCGCGCTGTCGCTGGCCTACTTCGCCTATCGCCATGGGCTGCCGCTGCGAATCCGCTCGTCGCTGTACCCGATCATCGGCGAGCGCATCCACGGCCCGATCGGGCACGCGGTCGACACCTTCGCGGTCCTGGGTACGATCTTCGGCCTGGCGACCTCGCTGGGCCTGGGCGTGATCCAGATCAACGCCGGCCTGAACTATCTGTTCGACATCGCAGTGGGGACGACGACGCAGATCGTGCTGATCACGGTGATCACGCTGATCGCGACCGGGTCGGTGGTCAGCGGCCTGGATCGTGGCGTGCGCCGGCTGTCGGAGCTCAACATGATCATGGCGGTCGCGCTGCTGGCGTTCGTGCTGATCGCCGGGCCGACGGTCTACCTGATGCAGACCTTCGTGCAGAACACCGGCATGTACGTGTCGAACCTGTTCTCGATGACCTTCAACCTCTATGCCTATGAGCCGACCAGTTGGCTGGGCGGCTGGACGCTGTTCTACTGGGGCTGGTGGATCGCCTGGTCGCCGTTCGTGGGCATGTTCATCGCGCGCATTTCACGCGGCCGCACGATCCGCGAGTTCGTCGTCGGCGTGCTGCTGGTCCCGCTGGGCTTCACGTTTCTGTGGATGACGATCTACGGCAACACGGCCTTGCACATGGTCATGTTCGACGGCGTGACCCAACTGGTGGATGCGGTGGCCGCCGACAGCTCGGTGGCGATTTTCCAGTTCCTGGAGAATCTACCGTTCTCGACGATCACGTCCGGTCTGGCGACCGCGCTGGTGGTGATCTTCTTTGTGACCTCGTCGGACTCCGGCTCGCTGGTCATCGACATGCTCACGACCAAGGGCGAGGAGGAATCGCCAGTGTGGCAGCGCATCTTCTGGGCGCTGGCCGAGGGCGCGGTGGCGATCGCGCTGCTGCTCGCCGGCGGCCTGGCCGCATTGCAGGCCGCAACGATCGCGTCCGCGCTGCCGTTCACCGTGGTCATGATCCTGATGTGCTGGGGCATGGTGCGCGCGATGCGTCTGGAGGTGGTCAAGCAGGTGAGCACCCGCGAGGCGCGGCTGGCGCCGACGGGCCTGGGCGGTGGCGGTGATTGGAAGCTACGCTTGCGCGCGCTCGCCCATCACCCGTTGCAGAAGGAAGTGCTGGCCTACCTGCAGTCGCAGGTCCTGCCTGCGTTCGAGGATGTCGCCACCGAACTGCGCAAGCAGAATCTCGAGGTGCAGGTCGACAGCGGCGAGGATGGTCGGGTCTGGTTGCAGGTCGGCCATGGCGAGGAGATGGACTTCTACTATTCCGTGCGACCGATCCCATACGAGCCGCCGAGCTTCATGCTCGACGACCCGCGCCGGCGCAGGAAGGACTCCGATCGCTACTATCGCGCCGAGGTGCATCTGCGCGAGGGCGGGCAGGACTATGACGTGATGGGCTGGCGTCGTGACGAGCTGATCCACGACGTGCTTGACCAGTACCAGCGCCACATCCACTTCCTCAATGTGGTGCGCTAGCGCTTCGCAGGGCTGTCATGCAGAAGGCCGCGCATCTGCGCGGCCTTTTGTTGTTGGGGACTTCGACCCGCCCGGTGCGCCAGGGGGCGGTGACTGCGCTCAGCGCTGGACGAGCGCGGGGCGCAGTTCGCGCCGCAGCCAGTCGTCGATGAGCTGCTTCTCGTAGCGCAGGGCGTCGCTGCTCATGGTGCTGCCGGCACGCTGCAGGAAGCCCATGTCGCGCAGTTCGCGTGGCCCTTCTGCGACGATCGTGCCGGACGCGTCGCGCAGCACGAAGTCCAGATCGATCCGCGGCGGGTAATGGTCCTTGACGATGCGGACATGGTCGAGTTGCGGGCCACGCCAGGGCTCGTACATGCCGGCGCGGCGGATGTCGTTGATCGTGACCTCGAGCGTGCTGCCGGGCGGCAACTCGCGCTCGGCGCGCCGGCGGATGTGCTCGGCGATCTGCACGACCCAGTTGCCGCGGCGCGCCTCCCAGCGGTTGCCGCTCTGGCGGATGTCGGAGAACGCGTCCGGGTCGGCCCATTGCACCGACACCGGGCTGTCTCCAGGCAGCGACCTCGGGATTTCGGGGTCGGTCACGTCGCTGCGCGCAAGCACCGGCGCGGCGATCGCGGTCAGCGCGGCGGCAAGCAGCAGGGGCAGGGAACGGCGGTTCATGTCCGGATCTCCCGCGGGCGCGTGGCGCCCGTTCGATGGCGTGTGGGATGCGAGGATCTTGCGCCGGACGGGCTTAACCGGCAATCAAGTCGACGCGCCTGTTCAGCGGTGTGTGCCGGGGCGGCGTCGCCATCGCGGTGGCGCGGCGCCGTTAGGCCCGCCTGGGCGCGGCCGCACGACTGGGCGCGCGATCACACACGCGTCGGGCGGACCTCGTAGGCTCTTCGCATGTCTGCCAAACGCCTTCGCCATCTGGCGTGGATCGTCTGCCTCCTGCCTGGCGCGCTGCTGCCGGCGATGGCGCCGCGCGCCGACGATGCGCTCGACCGGCTGGCGGCCGCCGCGCCCGCGCTCGATCGCGAGGTGCTGTCGCTCGCGCTGGCAGCGCGTGCGTGCGCTGCGCGGACACGCGATGTCGGCCGCCGGCTGGCGGTGATCGACTACTCGCGGCCGTCGACGGAGGTCCGCCTGTGGGTGTTCGATCTCGCGCAGGCGCGCCTGTTGCACGCCGAGCACGTCGCGCATGGACGCGGCAGCGGCGACAACCGGCCGACGGTCTTCTCCGATATCGAGGGCAGCTACCAATCCAGCCTGGGGCTGTTTGCGACGGCCGAGACCTACACCGGCCAGAACGGTTACTCGCTGCGCCTGGATGGATTGGAGCCGGGCATCAATGGCCGCGCCCGCGAGCGGCTGATCGTCATGCACGGGGCCGACTACGTCGATCCCGATCAGGCTCGGCGGCAGGGACGGCTGGGGCGCAGTTGGGGCTGTCCCGCCGTTCGCACCGCGGTGGCGCGCGCGGTGATCGATGACCTCAAGGACGGCCAGGTGCTGTTCGCCTATGCCGACGATCCCGGCTGGCGACAGGGCTCGACCTTGCTGCACTGTCCGGCCCGCTGAACGCGCGGCCCAGGCTTCACATGGCCGGCGCAGCGGACACGGAACCATGCCGGCATCCCCGTTGCAGGAGCGCCCCGATGACGCAATCCCGACCCCGTCCCGTCCGCTGGATGATCGCCTGCCTGGTGCTGCTGCTGAGCTGCGCGCCGGCGATCGCCCAGGATCAACCGCAGGCGGATGCCGAGGTCGCGCTGACGCCCGAGTCGGTCAATGCGGCGACGGCCGACGGCGGCGATGCGGCGATGCTGCGCGCACAGGTGCTGCTCGACCGCGCGCAGTTCTCGCCGGGCGAGATCGATGCGCAGGGCGGGACCAACACCACGCGCGCGATCGCCGCTTTCCAGCGCTTCCACGGCCTGGAGGCGAGCGGCACGCTGGATGCGCGCACCTGGCAGCTGCTGACCACCGATGCCGTGCCGGCATTGACGGCGCACACGCTGACCGCCGACGAGGTCGCCGGTCCCTTCGTCGCGTTGCCCGAGGACATGATGGAGAAGGCCAAGCGTCAGGCGCTGGGCTTCGAGAGCCTCGCCGAAGCACTGGGCGAGCGCTTCCATGCCGCGCCTGCGCTGCTGCGCCGGCTCAACCCCGGTGCCCGCTTCGAGGCCGGCGCGCGCATCGTGGTCCCGAACACGGCCGACGCCCCCACGTTGGCGAAGCCGGAGCGGGTGGTGGTCAGCAAGTCCGATTCGGTGGTGCGGCTGGTCGATGGCGCCGGCAAGGTCTATGCGCAGTTCCCGGCGTCCACTGGCAGCGCGCACGATCCGCTGCCGATCGGCGAGTGGAAGGTCGAGGGCGTGGCCGAGGACCCCACGTTCCACTACAACCCGGACCTGTTCTGGGATGCCGACCGGGGACATGCCAAGGCCACGTTGCCGCCGGGGCCCAACAACCCGGTCGGCACGGTCTGGATCGACCTGTCCAAGCCGCATTACGGCATCCATGGCACGCCGGAGCCGGCGCACATCGGCAAGACCCAGTCGCACGGCTGCATCCGGATGACCAACTGGAGCGCGCGCCGGGTTGCCGGTGTCGTCGGGCCGGGCACCGTCGTACTGCTGGAGGAATAGGCCATGACCCGTGCCGGCCTGTGGATCGCGCTTGCGGCGGTGCTCGCGCTGGCGAACGCGGCGGTGTTCCTGTGGCGCGGCGGATCTACGCACGACGCCGCGTCGCCCGTGGCCGTCGAGGCCGCGCCGTCGTCGCCGGCTTCAGAGCCGGGACCGGCCGACACCTTTGCAGCGAGCGCTGCATCGGCGCCTGCCGCGTCCGTGCCGAGCACCGCGCCCGTGGCGGCGCCCGAAGCGACGCCGGTGCCCGCCCCAGGCGCAGACGCGGGCATGGCACCGCAGTTACTGCTGCCGGTGCAGGGCATCGCGCTCGCCGACGTGCGCGACACCTTCGACGATGCGCGCGGCAGTGAGCGCCGGCATGAGGCGCTCGACATCATGGCGCCTGCCGGCACGCCGGTGCTGGCGGCAGCCGACGGCACCATCGAAAAGCTGTTCACCAGCGAGCGCGGCGGCCTGACGATCTACCAGTTCGAGCCCACCGGGACCTGGTCGTATTACTACGCCCACTTGCAGGCCTATGCGCCCGGTATCGCCGAGGGCGTGCATGTGCGGCGCGGCGATGTCATCGGCCGGGTCGGCAGCACCGGCAACGCCGATCCCGCCGCCCCGCATCTGCATTTCGCGGTGTTCCGGCTGACCGCCGAACGCCAGTGGTGGACCGGCGCGCCGGTCAATCCGTATCCGCTGCTCGAACGGCCCTGACTAGGGCCCGAGCAGCGGACGCAGCGCAGGCCAGACGTGCTCGAGGATCTTCGGCTGTGCCTCGGCGGTGGGATGCATGTTGTCGTCCTGGAAGTTGGCGCGGTCGTTGGCGACCGGTTCGAGCAGGAACGGCAGCAGCGCGACATCGAACGTGTCGGCGAGCAGCCGGTAGTTGGCTTCGAAGCCGCGCGTGTAGTCCGGGCCGAGGTTGGGCGGCATGCGCATGCCCACCAGCAGCACGCGCGCGCCGACGTGCTGCGAGGCGCCGATCGTCCGGGCCAGGTTGCGGCGGGCCTCGGCCAGCGGCAGCCCGCGCAGCCCGTCGTTGGCACCCAGCGCGATGATCACCACCTGTGGGCGTTCGCGCACGACCGCCTGCACGATCCGCGATGCGCCGCCGGCGGTGGTCTCGCCCGAGATGCTCGCATTGACCACCCGCCAGTCCGGCGCCTCGCGCTGCAGCCGTTGTGCGAGCAGGCCGACCCAGCCTTGCGCTGCGGACATGCCGTAGCCCGCCGACAGTGAATCACCCATGACCAGGAGCGTCTTGGTCTGTGGTTCGGCGGCAGGGCGCGCCGTGGCGGCCTGGGCCTGTGCTAGAACAGGCAGGGCCAGCAGACACGCCAGCATCCAGCGCGCCACGCGCGCTTGCATCAGGCGGCGCGTGGCCGCAGTTCCCAGTGTCATCTCCCATGTCTCCGGTTGGTCGGCGGTGCCGCGTCGCGACGGCGCGCCCGGCTGGCGCGAACAGTGAAGGATATCTATGCACGACGGTTCCTCCCTGCAAGATGAAGCCGTGCGCGCGACGCACTGTGCGCTCGATGTCGATGGGCTGGGCAAGCGCGTGGCGTTGCCGTCCGGTGACCTGACGATCCTGCAGGACGTCGGCTTCCGCATCGGGCACGGCGACACGGTGGCGATCGTGGGGGCCTCGGGTTCGGGCAAGAGCACGCTGCTGTCGCTGTTGGCCGGACTCGACACGCCGAGCGCGGGCCGCGTGCTGCTCGACGGCGCGCCGATCTCCACGCTCGATGAGGACGGCCGGGCGCGCGTGCGCGGCGAGAAGGTCGGCTTCGTGTTCCAGAGTTTCCAACTGCTGCCGTCGCTGACCGCGCTGGAGAACGTGATGCTGCCGTTGGAGCTGCGTGGCGATCGCGATGTCGAGTTTCCGGCGCGCGAGGTGCTGCAACGCGTCGGCCTGGGCGAGCGCCTGGGCCACTATCCGCGCCAGCTCTCGGGCGGCGAGCAGCAGCGCGTGGCGCTGGCGCGCGCGTTCGTGACCCGGCCGTCGCTGCTGTTCGCCGACGAGCCGACCGGCAACCTGGATACCGCGACCGGCCAGGCAATCGTCGATCTGCTGTTCGCGCTCAACGCCGATGCCGGTACCACGCTGGTGCTGGTCACCCATGACGACCGTCTGGCCGCGCGCTGCGCGCGGCGCCTGCGCATCGACAGCGGCCGGCTCGTCGCCGACGAGGCGCTGCCCGCATGAGGATCGCGGGGCTCGCCTGGCGGCAGCTGCGCCGCGACTTCAAGGCCGGCGACATCCGCATCCTGTTCGCCGCCTTGGTGCTCGCGGTCGTCGCGGTGACCGCGGTCGGTTTCGTCACCGACCGCGCCGAGCGCGCCCTGGCGATCGAGGCCAACCGCTTGCTCGGCGGCGACGCGGTGGTGCGCGGCGATGCGCCGATCGACGGTGCGCTCCGCGCAGCCGCCGATGCGCCGGGCCTGCGCGCGGTCGAGACGGTCGAACTCGACAGCATGATCCGCGTCGGCGAGGGCGATGCGGCCAATCTGCGCCTGGGCGACGTGCGCGCGCTGGGCGACGGCTTTCCGCTGCGCGGCAGCTTCCGGATCGACCGCGGCGATGGCGTCGAGCGCGACGCGCAGACGGTGCCCGAGCCGGGCACCGCGTGGATGAGCCGGGCCGGGGCGGACACGCTCGGCGCGGCGGTCGGCGACACCGTGCACCTGGGCGAACGCAGCTTCCGCCTCGCCGCGCTGGTGCTGCAGGAGCCCGATGCGTCGATCGATTACTTCAACGTCGCGCCGAAGGTGTTCCTGCACCTGTCCGATCTCGCGGGGACCGGGCTGATCCAGCCGGGCAGCCGCATCGGCTATCGGCTGGTCGTCGCCGGCGACACCAACGCGGTCGACGGTTTCACCCGCCTGGCGCGTGCGCAACTGGGCCGAGGCCAGCGCGTGGAAACGATCGGTGATGCGCGTCCCGAAGTGCGCTCCTCGCTTGATCGTGCCGGCCGCTTTCTCGGGCTGGCGGCACTGGTGTCGGTGATTTTGGCGGCGGTCGCGGTGGCGATGGCCGCGCGCCAGCATTCGGCCCGGCACCTGTCGTCGGTGGCGGTGATGCGCTGTATGGGCGCGCAGCAGCGCACGCTGGTTGGTATCCACGTCGGCGAGCTGCTGCTGCTCGGACTGGTCGCCTGCACCGTGGGTGTTGCGATTGCGTTCGGTCTGCAATGGGGCGTCGGCCGCTGGCTCGAGTCGCTGCTCGGCCTGTCGATCCCGGCCGCTGGTGTCCTGCCCGCGCTGCAAGGTTACGGCGTCGGCCTGGTCGTGTTGCTGGCTTTCGGCGCGCCGCCGGTGCTGGCGCTGCGGCGGGTGCCGGCGCTGCGCGTGCTGCGCCGCGACCTCGGCGGTTTCGAGCCCAGCGCCTGGCTGGTCGGGCTGGCCGGCTTCGGTGGGCTGGCCGCACTGCTGTGGTGGAAGGCCGGCTCGGCGGCGCTCGGTGGCGCGATGCTGGCCGGCATCGCGGCCACGTTCGCCGTGCTGGCGTTGCTCGCCTGGGGGCTGATCGCGCTAGTGCGTGCGCTGCGCTCAAGGCTGCGCGGCAGCCTGCGCTACGGCCTGGCCAATGTGAGCCGGCGCGCGGGCACCAGCGTCGCGCAGATCAGCGCACTCGGCCTGGGCCTGATGGCGCTGTTGCTGTTGACCTTCGTGCGCACCGACCTGCTCGATCGCTGGCAGCTGTCGATCGGCCAGGATGCCCCGAACCGCTTCATCATCAATGTGCAGCCCGACCAGCTCGACGCCGTGCGTGGCTTCATTGCCGAGCAGGCGGTCGAGCCGCCGGTGCTGTTCCCGATGGTGCGCGCGCGCCTGATCGCGCGCAATGGCGAACCGGTGCGCGGCGACGATTATCTGGGGCGCAGCGGCGACGAGGCCCAGGACCGCCAGGCCCAGCGCCGCGCCGAGCGCGAGTTCAACCTGTCGATGCAGGGCGCGCTGCGAGACGACAATCGAATCACCGCCGGCACGTACTGGGGCGACACGGTGCCGGCGTCGCCGGAATTGTCGGTCGAGGAAGGTTTCGCCAAGGATCTGGGCTGGCAGATCGGCGACCGCATCGCGTTCGATATCGCCGGCCAGCGCTTCGAGGCGCCGATCACCAGTCTGCGCAGCATCGAATGGGAGAGTTTCCGGCCGAACTTCTTCGTCGTTGCCTCGCCGGGTGCGCTCGACGGCTACCCGGCCAGCCACATCACCGCGGTGCGCGTGCCGCCGGAGCGGCCGCGCTTCACCGCCGATCTGGTGCAGCGCTTCCCGAACCTGTCGGTCGTCGACATCGATGCGGTTCTGACCCAGGTGCGCAGCACCGCCGATCAGGTCTCCACCGTGGTGCAGGTGGTGTTCTGGTTCTCGCTCGCCGCCGGTGTGCTGGTGCTGCTGGCGGCGGTCAGCGCGAGCCAGGACGAACGCCTGCTCGAAGGCGGGGTGATGCGCGTGCTCGGCGGCCGGCGCGCGCAGTTGCGGCTGGCGCAGGCCTCGGAGTTCGCAGCGATCGGCCTGCTGTCGGGCGTGGTCGCCGCCCTGGCCGCATCGGTGCTGGCTGGCGTCGTCTCGGTGCAGGTGTTCGATCTGCCGTGGAGGCCGAACTGGGCACTGGCCGCGGCCGGCGGCGGCATCGGCGTCGGCGTGACGCTGGTCGCCGGCCTGTGGGCGACCCGCCGCGTACTCGACGCGCCGCCCTCGGTGACGCTGCGCGAACTGCAGGACTGAGACGGCCGGGCAACGCGTGCGCGCTGCCCGGCCCGATGGTCACTCGATCACATCTTCTGCCGCGTCGAAGCGGCGGGCGTATTCGCGTTCCGTGCTGACCCGAAGCACCTCCTCGCCGGGCAGCTCGGGCGCGCCGTAGACGGCGTACGCGACGCGGTCCTTCTTGCGGCCGACCAGATGCAGGCGGTAACGCGATTGACCGCTGCCGGTTTCGGGGGGGTAGTGCTTCGGCGGTTCCGTGCCGTCGAGGTCGAGTTCGTTGTTGTCGATGACGCCGCCGACGAACAGTGCACGGATGGGCATCGCGATCTCCTGGGGCTGGGAAAGGCCCGGCCATCGTGCCGACGCGGATGTTCGCGATGCATCAACGTCGCGTTGGCATCGCGATGGCGCCGTCCACGTTGCGACGCGCGCATCGGCGCCTGCAGGCGGCGGCGGTCGCGGTCGAGCGGTCCCGGTAGAATCGCCGGCTGTTTCTCAGGACCCCTCGCGATGGCCGACTCCGCGCTCGATGCGCTGTTCCTCCCGTTCGAGCAGCGGTTGCTGCCGTGGCCGCCGGCCGGCGCGCTGTTCCTGCGTGCGCGCCCAGGCGTGGCGACGACCGGCGGCCGGTGGCCTGGCCTGCTGTGCGAGCAGACTCTGGCGCCGTTGCACACCGCGCTGCAGCGCGCGGGCCTGGAGACGCTGCCGCAGACCGACGACGGCGAGGACCCGGCGCTGCCGGAACGGCCGCTGGTGTTGGCGCTGCCACCGCGCCAGCGCGACGAGGCGCGGGCGTTGCTGGCACGCGCGCTGGCGGCGGTCGCGCCCGGCGGCTGGGTCGTGGCCAGCGTCGCCAATGACGAAGGGGCGAAGTCCGCGCAGGCCGATCTGGCCGCGCTCGCCGGCAACATCGGCGCGCTGTCCAAGCACAAGTGCCGGGTGTTCTGGGCGCAGTGCGATGCGCGCGGCGACGAGGCATTGCGCGCGCGTTGGGCGGCGCTGGACGCGCCGCGCCCGATCCTCGGTGGCCGGTTCGTCAGCCGTCCCGGCGTGTTCGCCTGGGACCGGATCGACCCGGCGTCGGCGCTGCTGGCCGCACACCTGCCCACGACGCTGGCCGGGCACGGCGCCGACCTCGGCGCGGGCTACGGCTTTCTGGCGGCCGAGGTGCTGCAGCGCTGCCCGGGCGTGCGCGCGCTCGACGTGATCGAGGCCGAGGGCCGCGCGCTGACCCTGGCCCGGCGCAATCTGACCGGTCTGCGCGACGATGTGGTGTTGGACTTCCAGTGGCGCGACGTCACCGCGGGCCTGCCGCGACGCTACGACTTCATCGTCAGCAATCCGCCGTTCCACGCCCACGGGCGCGAGGAGCGGCCCGAGCTGGGACGTGCGTTCATCGCCGCGGCCGCCGACGCGCTGGCACCGGGCGGCAGCCTGTGGCTGGTGGCCAACCGGCACCTGCCCTACGAGGACGTGCTCGCCGCACGCTTCGGGCTGGTGCGCGAGGTCGCCGCGCAAGGCGGCTTCAAGATCGTGCACGCGGAGCAGGCGCGATGAAACTGGTCAAGCTGCTCGCCAACCTCGGCTACGGCAGCCGCAAGCAGGTGGCGTGGATGTTCCGCGAGGGGCGCATCACCGATGCCGACGGCGAGGTGCTCTATGCCGACGACCGCGTGGCGCATGCGGCCATTCGCGTCGATGGTGAACCGCTCGATCCGCCGCAAGGCCTGACGCTGCTGCTGCACAAGCCCACCGGCTACACCTGCTCGACCAAGGACACCGGCCGGCTGGTCTACGACTTGCTGCCGCCGCGCTTCCGGCTGCGCGCGCCCGTGCTGTCGACGGTCGGGCGCCTGGACCGCGAGACCAGCGGCCTGTTGCTGTTCACCGACGACGGCCAACTGCTGCACCGGATCATCTCGCCGAAGGCCGCACTGCCCAAGGTCTACGAGGCGACGCTGGCGCAGCCGCTGCGCGGCGACGAGGCCGCGCTGTTCGCCAGCGGCACGCTCGTGCTCGAGTCCGAGACCACGCCGCTGCTGCCCGCCGCACTCGAGGTCGTCGACCCCACGCATGCGCGGCTGACGATCGTCGAAGGCCGCTACCACCAGGTCCGACGCATGTTCGCGGCCATCGGCAACCACGTCGTCGCGCTCCACCGCAGCCGCATCGGCGGCCTGTCACTCGGCGACCTCCCCGAAGGACAGTGGCGCCCCCTCGACGCGACCGACCTGACCACCCTCTTCGGCTGACCGAAACCGGGGTCAGAGTCGAATTTCCCCGAAAGCTAACAGGCGTGGGACGTCCTGTTGGAAATTCGACTCTGACCCCGGTTCTGTCAGGCGTCCCAGCGGCGCAGGGCGAGGCTGGCGTTGGTGCCGCCGAAGCCGAAGCTGTTCGACAGTACGGTGCGCAGTTGGGCGGGGCGGCTTTCGCGGACCAGCGGCAAGCCTTCGGCTTCGGGATCGAGGGTGTCGACGTTGATCGAGCCGGCGATGAAGCCGCGTTCGAGCATCAGCAGGCAGAAGATCGCTTCGTGCACGCTGGTCGCGCCGAGCGAGTGGCCGGTCAGCGACTTGGTCGACGAGAACGGCGGCATCGACTCGCCGAATACCGTGCGCATCGCACGCAGTTCGCTGACGTCGCCGACCGGCGTCGAAGTGCCGTGTGTGTTGACGTAGTCGATGGCGCCGTCGAGGCCGTCGATCGCCATGCGCATGCAGGCGATCGCGCCGTCGCCGGAGGGCGCAACCATGTCGACGCCGTCGGAGCTGGCGCCGAAGCCGACCAGTTCGCCGAGGATCGTCGCGCCGCGCGCCTGCGCGTGCTCCAGGCTCTCGAGCACCAGCGCGCCACCGCCGCCGGCGATCACGAACCCGTCGCGATCGGCGTCGTACGGCCGCGAGGCGCGCATCGGCGTGTCGTTGTAGCGGCTCGACAATGCGCCCATGCCGTCGAACAGCATCGCCATGCCCCAGTGCGCTTCCTCGCCGCCGCCGGCAAAGACCACATCCTGCAGGCCGGCCTGGATCTGCTGCGCGGCCACGCCGATGCAGTGCGCCGAGGTCGCGCAGGCCGACGAGATCGAGTAGTTGAGGCCCTTGATGCCGAACGCAGTGGCCAGGCACGCCGAGACCGTGGAGTTCATCGTGCGGGTGACCTGGTACGGGCCGATCCGGCGCACGCCTTTGTCGCGCAGCACGTCGGCCGAGCCGATCAGATTCTCCGGCGAGCCGCCGCCCGAGCCCATGATCAGGCCGGTGCGCGGGCCGGAGATCGCGTCGTCGGCGAGGCCCGATTGTGCGATCGCATCGCGCAGCGCCAGATAGGCGTAGCCGGCGGCATCGCCCATGAAGCGGCGCAGCTTGCGGTCGATCAGCGCGTCGAGGTCGACATCGGGCATGCCCGAGACCTGGCTGCGCAGGCCTTTTTCGGCATGGCCGGCGTCGAAGGTGATGCCCGAGCGGCCTTCGCGCAGCGAGGCGGCGACGGTGTCGAGATCGTTGCCGATGCACGAGACGATGCCCGCGCCGGTGATCACGACGCGGCGGGCGGTCGGATTCAGGCTCATGCGGCCTCGTCACGCATGAACAGCCCCACGCGCAGGTCGCTGGCGGTGTAGATCTCGCGTCCGTCGACGAGCATGCGCGCATCGCCGATGCCCAGAATCAGGCGCCGCTTGATCACGCGCTTGATGTCGATCTCGTAGCGCACCAGCTTGGCGTCGGGGCCGACCTCGCCGGTGAACTTGACCTCGCCCACGCCCAGCGCACGGCCGCGACCGGGCAGTTGCTGCCATGTCAGGTAGAAGCCGACCAGTTGCCACATCGCATCCAGGCCCAGGCAGCCGGGCATCACCGGATCGCCCTGGAAGTGGCACTGGAAGAACCACAGGTCCGGGCGCACGTCGAGCTCGGCGTGGATCTGGCCCAGCCCGTGCGCACCGCCGTCGTCGTCGATGTGGGGGATGCGGTCGAACATCAGCATCGGCGGCAGCGGCAGGCGGCCGCTGCCCGGCGCGAACAGCCGGCCCTCGCCCGAGGCGATCAGTTGTTCGTAGCTGAAAGAATCCTTCATCGACGCGTGGACCGGGGAAGTGGGGCGGACGGCGATTATTGCGGAATGCGTACGGCATTGCCCGTACGCACGGGTACGCTGAATGGGCCGTCGAATCGATGCGGGGTAGAATCGAACGCGTGTCCACGCCCTCCATCTCCCCTGTCGTTCCACCGTCTGCGCACGCGTTCGCCCTGCCGTCGCTGCCTGCCGGGGTGGTGTTCGACATGGACGGCCTGATGCTCGAAAGCGAGCGCGAAATCCTCGATTGCATGCGTCTGGCGGCCGCCGAGCAGGCGCAGGACATCGAGCCCGATTACTGGCACGCGATGATCGGCCACAGCGACAGCATCTGTCGCGCACGCCTGGTCGAGCGCATCGGCGAGCCCGCTGCGGATGCGCTGTTTGGTCGCAGCCAGGCCTTGTATCTGGCGCGTGCCGAAGCCGGGATCGCGCATCGTCCGGGCATCGTCGCGCTGCTGGACCTGCTCACCGAGTGCGGCATCCCGCGCGCGGTCGCGACCTCCACACGGGCGCCGCTGGCGCAGCGCAAGCTCGCCGCCGCCGGTCTGCTGCGGTACTTCGATGCGGTGTGCACCAGCAGCGATGTCGCCCATCCCAAGCCGGCGCCGGATGTCTACCTGCTCGCGGCCGAGCGGCTGGGCGTGTCGCCGGCACGGTGCCTGGCGTTGGAGGATTCGCCGACCGGCGTGCGCGCCGCGCTCGCGGCCGGCATGACCACGATCCAGGTGCCCGACCTGCTGCTGCCCGACGAGACGGTGCGGGCACTCGGCCACCGGATCGTCGATTCGCTCGACGATGTCCGGCAACTGATCGAGGCCGCGCACGCACGGGTCTGAGCCTGCCCGCCCCCGCGTGCGCTAGCCTCGCGGCACCTCGTCCTCCGGCTCGTCGGCGTGGGCGAGCATATCGACCAGCATGTCGCGCACGTGCGCATCGGCGGTCGCGTAGAACACCTGACGTTGGCGCCGTTCGCCGCGCACCAGTCGCGCGCCGCGCAGCAGGCGCAAGTGGTGGCTGACGAGCGGCTGCGAGGCACCGGTGCGGCGGGCGATCTCACCGACCGGCACCGGGCCGTCGAGACAGGTTAGCAACACCCGCAGCCGGGTCGGGTCGCCGAGCAGGCGGAAGGTGCCGGCGAGGATCTCGACGTGCTCTGGATCGGGGGCCGCCTCGACCGCAGGCGCAGATGCGCTCAATTCGGGCCTCCTGGCTTCGCTGCGTCCGGGATGCGATCGGGGGCGTCGGCGTGGTCGTGTGCGTGCGGATGCGCGTGCTCGTGCGCGTTGTCGGGCGATGCGCGATTGCCGGACTCCAGCGCGCAGGCACGGTGCGGGGCGTGCACGACCTCGACGGTCGTGTGGCCGATCGAGAACCGGTCGGCCAGCGCGCGCTTGACCGCCGGCACCACGCGTGACGCCGGTGCGTCCTCGTCGAGGGCGAGCTCGAGTGTCGCCAGCACCCGGCCCGAGGTGATCGACCACACATGCACGTGGTCGACGCCAGCCACGCCCGGCACCTGCTCGCGCAGATGCGCGCGCAGCGCGTCGATGTCGATGTCCGGCGGGGTGGCTTCCATCAGAATGTCGAAGGCGCCGCGCAGCAGCGCCCAGGCACTGCGCAGGATCAGCAGACAGACCAGCATCGAAAGGATCGGATCGATCGGCATCCAGCCGGTGAAGTGGATCACCAGCGCGGCGACGATCGCGGCGACCGAACCGAGCAGATCCCCGAGCACGTGCAGCGTCGCGCCCTTGATGTTGACGTGCGACTGGTCGCCGCGATGCAGGATCCAGAACACGAGGCAGTTGACCAGCAGGCCGACGACCGCGACCGCCAGCATCGGCCCGGCGAGCACCTCGCCTGGCTGCCGCAGGCGCTGCACTGCTTCCCAGGCGATCCACAGCACAAGCGCGAACAACGTGATCGCATTGATCAGGCCGGCCAGCACTTCGATACGCATGTAGCCGAAGGTGCGCCGGGCATCCGAGGCTCGGCGGCCGATGCGGAAGCCCAGCCAGGCGAGTAGCAGCGCCGCAGCGTCGGTGAGCATGTGCCCGGCGTCGGCGATCAGCGCCAGTGAGCCGGACAGGACCCCGCCGACCATCTCGACCACCATGAAACTGGCGGTCAATGCGAAGCCGGTCAGGACCGCGCGTTCGTTCGCAGCCGAGACCGAAGGGGCATGCGCGTGATCGTGGTCATGCGCATGGGCGTGCGCCTTGTGTGCGGAATGGTCGTGGGCGTGCGACATCGGCGGAGGAGGGCGGCGGTAAGTGTCGACATATAAGCATGTATTTATAAGTTAGGGAAGTGCCGGCATGTCCGCCGTCGAGCGGCGAGAATGGCGGTATGACCGTTGACTCCCCCTTTTCTGACGCGCCGCTGCCCGAGTCGCCGGTCGTGGGCATCGTCGGTAGCGCCGGCGCCTACGGCCGCTGGCTGCGCGGGTTCTTCGCCTCGCGCATGGGGCTGCAAGTGCTCGGCCACGACCCGGCGGACCCGGCCAGCGATGCGCCCGAGACATTGCTCGCGGCGGCGGACGTGCTGGTGTTCGCCGCGCCGATCCGCGCGACCGCGGCGGTCGTCGCCGACTGGACCGCGCGCTCGGCCGGGCGCGAGCACGGGCGGCTGTGGCTCGATGTGACCTCGCTCAAACAGGCCCCGGTCGCGGCGATGCTGTGTGCGCAGGCCGAGGTCGTCGGCCTGCACCCGATGACCGCGCCGCCCAAGTCACCGACGCTGCGGGGCCGCGTGCTCGTGGTCTGCGAGGCGCGCCTGGCGCGCTGGCGACCGTGGGTCGCGCGCCTGCTCGTAGCGCTCGAGGGCCAGGTGGTACATGCCGAGGCCGAGCGCCACGACCGGATCATGGCCTTGGTGCAGGCGCTGGTGCACGCCGGGCATCTGGCCCAGGCCGGCGTGCTGCTCGACCGGGCGCCAGACGGCGGCGGATTGGCGGACCTGCTGCCGTTTCGTTCGGCCTCGTTCGAGCTCGATGCGGCGATGATCGCGCGGATCCTGTCGATGAACCCCGCGATCTACGAGGACATCCAGTTCGACAATCCACACGTGGTCGGCGTGCTCGCCGACTTGGCCGCGCGCACGGCGCAACTGCATGCCCTGGTGGCACGCGGCGACGATGCCGCACGCGCGCAGTTCCGCGCCTTGCTCGATACGCAACGCCAGGCGCTGGGCGCGGCGGCGCTCGAGCAGGGCAACTACGCCTTCGAGCGTGTCGGTTATCTGCTGGCCGATCTTGCCGGTGACCGGTTCGTCAGCGTGCACCTGCCGCTGGACCGGCCGGGTTCGCTGCGCGCGCTGTTGCACGTGTTCGAACGACACGGCGTGAACCTGGGCTCGATCCATTCCTCGCGCACGCCCGGCGGCGAGCTGCATTTCCGCATCGGGCTGATGGCCGGTTGCGATGGCGATGCGCTCGCGGCCGCGACCCGGGAGATCGATGCCAGTGGCATCGGCCGGGTGATCGAGCACGGCTGACGCTCAGGGGCGGCGCAAGGCGTCCCAGCCGTCGGGCCCGAGCCGTTCGAGTGTGGCGATGTTGCGCTCGATGATCGCGTCGGGGTCGGGATAGATCGCTACCGCGCGCTCGACGCTGTCCTCGCGCAGCAGATGCAAGGTGGGGTAGGGCGAGCGGTT
The DNA here is from genome assembly GCF_022637415.1 of Luteimonas sp. S4-F44. Lineage (NCBI taxonomy): Bacteria > Pseudomonadati > Pseudomonadota > Gammaproteobacteria > Lysobacterales > Lysobacteraceae > Luteimonas > Luteimonas sp. S4-F44. Next base: position 3,126,898 of record NZ_CP093340.1, on the reverse strand, counting down.
GGTGCAGTGGCTGATGTCGTCGTCGGGTACGCCGGCGAAGCGGTAATCGGGATGGAAGCTGGCCACCTGCAGCACGCCGTCGAGGTCGAGCGACTCGACGAGGGCATCGGCCGCGTCTAGGAAATCGTTGTAATCGAGGAACTCCTGCAGCACGTGCGGGTGCACCAGCAATGTGGTGTCGGTGGTCTGCGCCGGGGTGTCGCGCAGGTGGAGCAGTTCCTCGCCCAGGCGTTCGAGCAGGGCCTCGGGCGTGGTCGCCTCGCACAGCACCAGCCGCACCTGATCTTTGACGTAGACGGCCTTGGCGAACGGGCACAGGTTCAGTCCGATCACCGCGCGCTCGAGCCAGCGGCGGGTGGCGATCAGCGGGTCGTCGGGAAGCTGTGCGGTCACGGAATCGGCGGCGCGGACGGGCGCGCAGTCTAGACCAGCCGGCACGCCGCAATCGATATGTTATAAAATAACTTTTCCAGCTGTCCCGATTCGTCATGGCCGTCTCCGTCCCATCGCCTCAACCGCGTCTGGTCCAGATCGATCTGCTGCGCGGCTTGGTCATGCTGTTGATGTTGCTCGACCATGTGCGTGAGACCTTCTTCCTGCACGCGCAGATGGGCGATCCGGTCGACATCGACCAGGTCTCGCCGTTGCTGTTCGGCTTCCGCCTGCTCGCGCATCTGTGCGCGCCGGTGTTCGTGTTCCTGACCGGGCTGTCGGCCTGGCTCTATGGCCAGCGCCAGCCGGCACCGCGTGCGGCGACCGCGGCGTTTCTGTTCCAACGCGGCCTGTTCCTGGTGCTGCTGGAAGTGACCCTGGTCAACTTCGCCTGGACGTTCGAGTTCCCGCCACAGACGCTGTACCTGCAGGTGATCTGGGCGATCGGTCTGTCGATGCTCGCGCTCTCTGCGCTGCTGTGGCTGCCGCGCCCGGCGCTGGTCACACTCGGGCTGGTCGTAGTGGCCGCGCACAACCTGCTCGACAGCGTGCGCGTGGACAGTGCCTGGTCCGGGGTGTGGGCGGTGCTGCACCAGCGCGCCTGGCTTGAACCGATCGAGGGCCTGCGGGTGCGGACCTCGTACCCGGTGCTGCCGTGGATCGGCGTGATCGCGCTCGGGTACGCCGCCGGCCCCTGGTTCGCGGCCGGCTTCGGTGCGATGCGCCGCCAGCGGCGGCTGCTGGCGTGGGGTGTGGGCGCGCTGGCGGCGTTCGCCGTGCTGCGGCTGGTCAACGGCTATGGCGATGCGCCCTGGCGCCTCGGCGAGGACGGACTGCGCACGGCGATGAGTCTGGTCAACGTCACCAAATACCCGCCTTCGCTGCTGTTCCTGTGCCTGACCCTGGGCGTGGGCCTGTTGCTGCTGCGGTTGTTCGAGCGGCCGGCGTGGGCCCTGCGGCTGGCGCCGGTGGCGACCTACGGCGCGGCGCCGATGTTCTTCTACCTGCTGCACCTGTACGTGCTGAAGCTGCTGTACCTGGCTGCGGTCGCGGTGTGGGGCCACAACCAGGGCGCATTCTTCGGGTTCGGCGCCCCGGCGTGGTTGCTGCCGGCCGCGGCGGCCCTGGCGCTGGCGCTGTATCCGGCGGTGCGCTGGTTTGCCGCGCTCAAGGCGCGGCACCGGGACTGGGCGTGGCTGCGCTACTTCTAGGGCGCGGCGCTCAGTCGCGGAAGTTGTCGAACTGCAGCGGCAGCTCGAACTCGGTACCGCGCAGCAGCGCGATCGCCGCCTGCAGGTCGTCGCGCTTCTTGCCGGTCACGCGCAGCTTGTCGCCGTTGATCTGGCTGTCGACCTTGAGCTTGGCGGCCTTGAGCGTGGTCTGGATCTTCTTGGCCAGATCGCGTTCGATGCCTTGCTTGACGGTGACCTTCTGTCGGGCGCCGGCGAGGTTGGTGTCGATGTCGCCGAACTCCAGGCAGCGGACGTCGATCTTCCGCGCCGCCAGGCGCTGGCGCAGGATCTCGGTCATCTGCTGGAGCTGGAACTCGCTCGGGGCCGACTGGGTGATCACCGCGTCCTCACGCTCGAACGATGCCGCCACGCCCTTGAAGTCGAAGCGGGTGGTCAGTTCGCGGTTGGCCTGGTCGACCGCGTTGGTCAGTTCGTGGGTGTCGACTTCGGAGACGACGTCGAAGGACGGCATGTGGGGCACCTGGCAATGGGGAACGGCCCGCAGGGTAACGCAGCCGGCTTGGAACGTTGCATCGCGCGCTCGCCGCCTCCGCTCCGCGTCTGACGCGCGACAATAGTGGCCTCCCCCGCTGTCGCAGACCGCCGTCATGTTCGAGACCCCTGCCTACGCCGCCGCGGACGCCACCGCGCCGCTCGCGCCCACCACCATCCAGCGCCGCCCGCCCGGCCCCTCCGAGGTGCTGATCGACATCCTCTATTGCGGTGTCTGCCACTCCGACCTGCACCAGGTGCGTGACGAGTGGGGCGGGTCGATCTTTCCGATGGTGCCCGGCCACGAGATCGTCGGCCGCATCGCCCAGGTCGGCAGCGCGGTGACCGCGTTCTCGGTCGGCGACGCGGTCGGTGTCGGCTGCTTCGTCGACTCGTGCCGGACCTGCCCGCAGTGCCGCGCCGGAGAAGAGCAGTTCTGCGATGAGGGCATGACCTCCACCTACAACGCGATGGCGCGTGATGGCAGCGGGCCGACCTATGGCGGCTATTCGACGCGGATCACGGTCGATGCGGCCTATGTGCTGCGTATTCCCGACGGACTGCCGCTCGATGCTGCCGCGCCGCTGCTGTGCGCGGGTATCACCACCTACTCGCCTCTGCGCCATTTCGGCGTCGCCCCGGGTGACGACGTTGCAGTCGTCGGCCTGGGTGGGTTGGGGCATATGGCGGTCAAGTTCGCGGTCGCGATGGGCGCGCGGGTGACGGTGCTGAGCAGTTCGGAATCCAAGCGCGCCGACGCACTGGCGCTCGGTGCGCATGCGTTCGCGGCCACGCGCGACAAGGCCACGTTCAAGGCGCTGGCCAAGTCGTTTGACTACATCGTCGACAGCGTGTCGGCCGAGCACGACTACAACGCGTATCTGTCGCTGCTGCGCGTCGACGGCACGATGATTCTGGTCGGCATTCCCGAGGTGCCGGCCCCGGTCGCGGCCGGCGCATTGATCATGCAGCGCCGGCGCCTGGTCGGCTCGCTGATCGGCGGTATCCGGCAGACCCAGGAGATGCTCGAGTTCTGCGCCGAGCACGGCATCGTGTCCGACATCGAGCGCATCGGCATCGCCGACATCGAGACCGCCTACGCGCGTATGCGCAAGGGCGATGTGCGCTACCGCTTCGTCATCGACATCGAGACGCTGCGGCGCTGAAGACTCGTGCGCGCCGGATGCCCGGCGCGTGCTTCCGTGCGAGGATGGACGCCCCCTGTTCATCCTTCGCGACCATGTCCCGTGCCGCTCCGCCGACCGATGCCCGCGCCGCTGTGTGGTGGATGCTGCTGGCGGTGCTCGCGTTCGCGGGCATGGACGCGGGCATGAAGTGGATCGCCGAGGATTACTCGGCGTTCCAGGTCGCCACATTCCGCAGCCTGACCACGCTGCCGCTGATCGCGGCGTGGATCGTGTTGCGCGGCCGCGGCGGTACGCTGTGGCGGATCCATTGGCCGCTGCACCTGCTGCGCGGCGTGCTCGGCGTGGGCATGATCGCCGGCTTCGTGTACGGACTGGCGCGCATGCCGCTGTCGACGGCGTACGCGATCGTGTTCGTATCGCCGCTGCTGGTCACCGCGCTGGCGGTGCCGCTGCTCGGCGAACGGGTGGGCCCGCGTCGCTGGACGGCGATCGCGGTGGGCATCGTCGGCGTGCTGGTGGTGCTGCGCCCGACTGGTGAGGGTGTCGCCACGCTGGCCGGCCTGGCGGTGGTGCTCGGTGCGCTGTGCTACTCGGTCGCCTCGATCACCGTGCGCATCCTGGCCCAGCGCGACAGCCCCGAGTCGCTGGTGTTCTGGTTCCTGGTACTGATGGCGGTCTTCGCCGGGCTGCTGGCCTGGCGTGACTGGCGGCCGCTGCAGACCGAGCACCTGGGCGTGCTGGCGCTGATCGGCAGCGCGGGCGCGCTGGGCCAGGTCGCGATGACCCATGCCTTCCGCCTGGGCGAGGCCAGTCAGGTCGCGCCGCTGGAGTACACCGCGCTGCTGTGGGTGATCGTGCTCGATCTCACGCTCTGGGGCGTGCTGCCCGACGCGCCGACCTGGCTGGGCGCGGCGATCATTGTCGCCAGCGGTTTGTACATGTTCCGCCGCGAGCGGGTGGTGGCCGACCCGCCGGTGCGTCACCCGGACGCGACGCCGCCACCCTGAGGGCGGCCGATCGGAGCCGCCGACGCCGCCGCCACGCTGCGTGCCGCACACTGCCGCCATGCCCATCGTCCTGTTGATCGTGTTCGTGCTGGCGCTGTGCGCGGCAATGCTGCTGCTGTGGCCGCTGGCGCTGTGGAACCGCTATCGCGTCGGAACTTCGCGCCGGCGCCCGCCGCGCTGGTTGACCCGGCTCAATGCCTGGCTGCTGCCGGCCTCGGCGTTGCTGTTTCTCGGCGTGATGGGCGTGACCAACCTGTTCGTCGCGCATGCGTTCGTCTATGCGGGGCTGGGGCTGTTCGCCGGGTTGGCGACCGGTGGCCTGGGCTGGGCGCTGACGCGGGTCGAGCACCGGCCCGGGGCGGTCTGGTACACACCCAACCGCTGGCTGGTGCTGGCATTGACGCTGGTGGTGGTTGCGCGGGTGATCGCAGGCATCTGGCAGGCCTGGGAGCGCTGGCGCGGCAACGTCGAGGTTCTGGCGTCGTGGGGGCCGCTCGGCGAACCGGCCGGGCTGTTCGCGGTCGCCGGCCTGGTGCTCGGCTACCACGCCGCCTACGCGGTGCTGCTGCAATGGCGCCTGGGGCGTTGGCTCTGAGGCTTGCGGCGTTCGGCGGGGACTGGGTAGAACCGGGGTCAGAGTGCAATTTCGCGACGCGAAATTGCACTCTGACCCCGATTTAGGCGCAAAAAAACGGCCCCGCACAAGGCGGGGCCGCTGGGCACGTCTCTGGGAGAGAGAGGATCAGAAGCGTGCGCCGATACCGACACCCACGGTCCACGGGTCGAGCTTGAGATCGCGCTGCACCGTCTGACCGGCCTGCTTGACGTCCGCACGGCTGCGCAGGTAACGCGCATCGGCACGGGCAAACCAGGTGGAGTTGATGTTCATGTCGACGCCGACCGTGCCGATCGCGCCCTTGGGCGTGGTCAGGCTGACGTGGTCGCCGCCGCCGCCCAGGTCTTCGTTGCTGATGTTGGACTGGTGATAGCCCAGACCGACGAACGGGCGGAAGGTGTTGTCGACATCACCGAAGTGGTACTGGCCGCTCAGCGCGATGGGCTGCTGATCGACATTGCCGATCTTGACGCCGTCCTGCTTGACGCGGTGATCGAATGAATCGAGCGCGCCCCACAGCTCGGCGCTGATGTTGTCGGTGAAGTTGTACGACACCGAAGCGGTCGGCGCCGGGCCGCCATCGACCTTGAGTCCGTTGTTGCGGCCGGTGTCGTTGTTCGGCTGCAGCAGCGTGACGCCGCCGACGACCGAGAAACGCTTGCCGGCCGCGGTGTCGGTGTCCTGGGCAAAGGCCGCGGACGAGACTGCGAGCGAGGCCAGGGTGGCGAGGATCAGGCTGCGCTTGTTGAGGATGGACGCGTTCGGCTTCATGGGGGAGTTCTCCTTATGCTTGTTGCTTTGGCGCCGGGAGCGCAGACGCGCCGGCGGGATTCTCGCGGCCGGAACCTGAAGTCCTGTCGCGACCCTCCTCTTCGGGAAGGCGCGACTATGCTGGCGCAGGGAACCTGAATCCGCGATTTGCGCTGTCTGAAGCGTTCGCAACGCTTCACGTGGCCTTCGGAAATCTGCGCAGCGCGTTCATCGGCGGGCCCGCTGCCATGCGGGTTCGTATGGGAGCGTCGGCCAACATCGCGCCTGTACCGCAGACGAACGCCATGGGCGCGACGCAACGTTCCGCGATCGGTGCAGGCGCGAGATGCGGCATCACAGCAGTTGGCGCGGGACCTGCGGGGCGCCACAATAGTGGGTCACGAGATGCCCGGAGGGCCGCATGGCCGACCTGAAAGAAGCGCGCGTTCCCGACATTGGCGGGTATGACGATGTCCCGGTGATCGAGGTGCTGGTCGCCGTCGGCGATACGGTGTCGGTCGACCAGGGCCTGGTCACGCTGGAATCGGACAAGGCCACGATGGAAGTGCCCTCGACGGTGGCCGGCGTGGTCCGGGAACTGAAGGTCAAGGTCGGCGACAGCCTGTCGGAAGGCAGCGTGGTCGCGCTCATCGAGGCCCAGGATGCCGCCGCCGATGCACCTCCCCCACAAGCGGGGGAGGTCGACGCGCGCAGCGCGTCGGGTGGGGGCGACAAGCCGGCGGCCGAGAAGGCCGCGCCCGCTGCCAAGACCGAGGCGCCCAAGGCGCAGCCCGGCGGCGCTGGCACGCAGGAATCGAAGGTGCCCGACATCGGTGGCTACGACGACGTGCCGGTGATCGAGGTGCTGGTGGCGGTCGGCGATACCGTGGCCAAGGACCAGGGCCTGGTCACGTTGGAATCGGACAAGGCGACGATGGAAGTGCCGGCCGCGGTGGCCGGCGTGATCAAGGAACTGAAGGTCAAGGTCGGCGACACCCTGTCGGAAGGCAGCGTGGTCGCGATCATCGAGGCCGAGGGCGGTGGCGATGCATCGGCCGACGCCAAGGCGCCGGCCGCCGCGCCGGCCAAGTCCAAGGACGACAGTGCCGTCGAGCCGGTCGCGCCGCAGGCCAAGGCCGATCCGATCGCGCAGGCCTCGATGGACCACCGGCCGGCCGGCAGCGGCCAGCCGCCGGTCCGTTTCGATGCCGAGGCGATCCTGCCGGGCAACGTGCCCTACGCCAGCCCCGCGGTGCGCCTGTTCGCACGCGAGCTCGGCGTCGATCTGGCCCAGGTGCGCGGGACCGCGCGCGCCGGGCGCATCACGCGCGAGGACGTGCAGCAGTTCGTCAAGGGCGTGCTGGCGGGTGGCGGCGCCACGAAGGCCGGTGCACCGGCCGCGGCCGGCGGCGGCCTGAACCTGCTGCCGTGGCCGAAGGTCGACTTCGCCAAGTTCGGCGAGATCGAGGTCCAGGAGCTGGGCCGCATCCAGAAGATCTCGGCCGCCAACCTCGCGCGCAACTGGGCGATGATCCCGCACGTCACGCAGCACGACGATGCCGATATCACCGATCTGGAGGCGCTGCGCGTGCAGCTCAACAAGGAGAATGAGAAGGCCGGCATCAAGCTGACCATGCTCGCGTTCCTGATTAAGGCGTCGGTCGCGGTGCTCAAGCAGTACCCGCGCTTCAACAGCTCGCTGGACGCGGCCGGTGAAACGCTGACGCTCAAGAAGTACTTCCACATCGGATTCGCCGCCGACACGCCCAACGGCCTGGTCGTGCCGGTGATCCGCGACGCCGACAAGAAGGGCGTGCTGGAGATCTCCCAGGAAATGTCGGCGCTGGCCAAGAAGGCGCGCGACGGCAAGCTCGGCCCGGCGGACATGCAGGGCGGGTGTTTTTCGATCAGCTCGCTGGGCGGTATCGGCGGCACCAGCTTCACGCCGATCGTCAACGCGCCGGAAGTGGCGATCCTGGGCGTGTCGAAGTCGGCGATCAAGCCGGTCTGGGACGGTAAGCAGTTCCAGCCGCGCCTGATCCTGCCGCTGTCGCTGTCCTACGACCACCGGGTCATCGACGGTGCCGCGGCGGCGCGCTTCACTGCGACGCTGGCGCAGTTGCTCGGCGACATGCGCCGGGTGCTGCTGTAACCGCGCCGGTGTCGGCATGAGCGATCCGTCCACGCGCGAGCGGGCGCGGTTGACGCTGCGCCATGCCGACATCGCCGACATCCCGGCGATCGTCGCACTGAGCGAGCGCGTCTACGGACACGACAACGGGTACACGGCCGAGATGCTCAACGGCCAGATCGCGCAGTTTCCGCAGGGCGTGTTCGTGGCGTTCTACGACGGCGTGGCGATTGGCTACTGCGGCACGTTCCGCATCGACGAGCGCACCGCGATGGCGCCGCACCGTTGGCTGGAAATCTCCGGCGGCGGCTATGCCTCACGGCACCTGTCGACCGGCGACTGGCTCTACGGCATGGAGGTCTGCGTCGACCCCGACCATCGCGGGCTGCGCATCGGTCGCCGGCTCTACGAGATGCGCAAGCGGTTGTGCCAGGAGCTGCGGCTCAAGGGCATCGTGTTCGGCGGGCGGCTGCCGGGTTTTTCGCGGCGCGCCCGCGCCTACCGCGGCGACGTGCGCGCGTACGTCGCCGATGTGCGCGCCGGGCGCATCCGCGACCGCGCGCTGAGCTTCCAACTGCGTAACGGCTTCGAGCTGATCGGCGTGCTGCCCGGCTACCTGCCCCAGGACACCGAGTCGGCCGGCTACGCGGCGCACCTGGTCTGGCGAAATCCCAAGATCGATCCGGATGCCGACCCGCGCGGCACCGCACGCCCGCTGCCCGATTCGGTGCGCGTGGCGACAGTGCAGTATCAGCAGCGGCGTGTCGCCTCGTTCGAGGAGTTCGCCACGCAGGTGGAGTACTTCGTCGATATCGCCGCTGACTATCGCGCCGACTTCGTGGTCTTCCCCGAGCTGTTCACGCTGCAGCTGTTGTCTGTGAAGAACAGGCCGCTGTCGCCGGTCGACTCGTTGCTGGCGCTCACCAGCTACACCGAGCGTTTCGCGCAGCTGCTGTGCGAACTGGCGGTCCGCCACAACATCAATATCATCGGCGGCTCGCATCCGACCCGGACCAGCGACGACGACGACGGCAAGGTGCGCAACATCTGCTACGTCGCGCTGCGCGACGGCTCGCTGCATACCCGCGACAAGCTTCATCCCACGCCCAACGAGCGCACCTGGTGGGGGATCGGCGGCGGCGACAGCGCCCAGGCGATCATGACTGACTGCGGGCCGATCGGTGTGATGATCTGTTACGACAGCGAATTCCCCGAACTCGGCCGGCACCTGGTCGACCAGGGCGCGATGATCTTGTTCGTGCCGTTCTGCACGGACACTCGCGAGGGCTACCTGCGGGTGCGCTACTGCTCGCAGGCGCGCGCGGTGGAGAACCAGTGCTACGTGGTGCTGTCGGGCAACGTCGGCAACCTGCCGGGCGTGAACAACTTCGACATCCAGTACGCGCAGAGCTGCATCCTGACGCCCTGCGATTTCCCGTTTGCGCGCGACGGCGTTGCCGCCGACACCACGCCCAATGTCGAGCAGGTGGCCTTCGCCGACCTGCGCCTCAACGATCTGACGGTCGCACGCAACGACGGCACCGTGCAGAACCTCAACGACCGCCGCCACGACCTGTATACGCTGAGCTGGGCTCGGCGCCCGGCGTCGCGCGTGGCGGTGCCAGAACAGACGCAACCCCCGGAGAACGCGTGATGGCCAAGACCCTCGAAGTGACAGTCCCCGACATCGGCGGCTACGACGACGTGCCGGTGATCGAGGTGCTGGTCGCCGTCGGCGACACCGTCGCCAAGGACCAGGGCCTGGTCACGCTGGAGTCGGACAAGGCGACGATGGAAGTGCCGTCCTCGCATGCGGGCGTGGTCAAGGCACTGAAGGTCAAGGTCGGCGACACGTTGTCGGAAGGCAGCGTGGTCGCGGTGATCGAAGCCGAGGGCGACGCCGAAGGCGGCGCCAAGCCGGCTGCGGAATCTGCCGACAAGGCACCCCCACCCCCGGCCTCCCCCGTGAGCGGGGGAGGGAGCAAACGCGAGGCGCCGGGCAGCAACCCGCCGGTCGCGCGCTCACATCGTGCGCCGGCCGAGCCCGAAGCGGTGCAGGCGGCCCCGTCGTCGGGCCGCAAGGCCGACGTGGAATGCCGCATCGTCGTGCTCGGCTCCGGCCCCGGTGGCTACACCGCCGCGTTCAGGGCTGCCGATCTCGAACTCGACACCGTGCTGATCGAGCGTTACGACACGCTCGGCGGTGTCTGCCTCAACGTCGGTTGCATCCCGTCGAAGGCGCTGCTGCATGCGGCCGACGTCATCGATCAGGCGCAGCACGCCAGCGACTACGGCGTGGACTTCGGCGCTCCGAAGATCTCGCTCGACAAGCTGCGCACCTATAAGGACAAGGTCGTCGGGCAGCTGACCAAGGGCTTGGCCGGGATGGCCAAACAGCGCAAAGTGCGCGTGGTCGCCGGCACCGGCACCTTCGTGTCGCCGAACGAAATCGAAGTGGTCGCCCAGGACGGCAAGACCACGCTGGTGCGCTTCGAGCAGTGCATCATCGCCGCCGGCTCGCAGGCGCTCAAACTCCCGGGCTTCCCGTGGGACGACCCGCGCGTGATGGATTCGACCGACGCGCTGGAACTGGCCGAGGTGCCCAAGCAATTGCTGGTCGTGGGCGGCGGCATCATCGGTCTGGAGATGGCCACCGTGTACCGCGCGCTGGGCGCGCAGGTCACCGTGGTCGAGCTCGCCGACCAGCTGATGCCCGGTGCCGACAAGGACCTGGTCAAGCCGTTGGCCGACCGGCTCAAGAAGCAGGGCGTGTCCGTGCACTTGAAGACCAAGGTCGTCGAGGCCAAGCCGGAGAAAACGGGCATCGTCGTCGCGTTCGACGGCGAGAGCATTCCGGACACGACGTTGTATGACCGCGTGCTGGTCGCTGTGGGCCGTTCGCCCAATGGTGGCAAGATCGGCGCCGACAAGGCCGGTGTGCGCGTGGGCGAGCGCGGTTTCATCCAGGTCGATGCGCAGATGCGCACCAACGTGCCGCATATCTTCGCGATCGGCGATCTGGTCGGCCAGCCGATGCTGGCCCACAAGGCCACGCACGAAGGCAAGCTCGCGGCCGAGGTCGCGGCGGGCGAGAAGAAGGAATGGGTCGCGCGGGTGATCCCGTCGGTGGCCTACACCGATCCGGAGATCGCCTGGGTCGGCATCACCGAGAACGAAGCCAAGGCCAAGGGTCTGAAGGTGGGCGTGGGCAAGTTCCCGTGGGCGGCCAGCGGCCGCGCGATCGGCCTGGGCCGGACCGAGGGCTTCACGAAGTTGGTGTTCGACGAGGCCACCCACCGGATCGTCGGTGCCGGCATCGTCGGCGTGCATGCCGGCGACCTGATCGCCGAAGCTGCGCTGGCGATCGAGATGGGGGCCGAGGTCGCCGACATCGGCCACACGATCCATCCCCATCCCACGCTCAGCGAATCGGTGGCGATGGCCGCCGAGGTCTACGACGGCACGATCACCGATCTCTACCTGCCCAAACGCAAGTAGTCGTCCAACGCGCGGAGGCCGCGCAGGCCGGCCCACGCCGATGGGCCGGGCACACCGCAGCGCCGTCGAACGACGGCGCGGACTGCGGCAGAGCGCGACGCGCTTCACCGGCTGCGTGCAGCCCGCGTCGCTTTCACGCGAGCGCACGAACAGGGCGCTCGCGTTCGACGTGCGGGCGAATGCCTGAACATGCCTTGGCGGCGCGGCCTCAGCCGCTTGGCAGGACGCGAGCGCTGAACAGTCGCGCGATCCGCATCGGCAGCAGACCGGCAGGCCCGGCCACCTGAGGCGCCGCGCGCAGCGGACGCGTACGCCGTACGCTCCCGATTTGTTGCAGTGCATGGTGACAACGCCGCCCGGCCGCTATACATCTGGCGCCGAAATGGTAGCGCTATCAGTCTCGCTGCCTTTCGCGATATGCGGTGCGCTGGGAGGCAGTGCGCCGGGCCGGGGGGCCGGGCGCGGTGCGGGGGTGACGAAGACCGTTTCGCCAGGATCGTTTGCAGAACAGAGCAAACGGACGCCGCCGGTTCGGGGTGCCCGTTTCGCCGGGAAGCAGGCGCTTCGTCGAGTCCGAGCGCGCGTGCGAGGTACGGAAGTCGGTAGTGCCGCATCCGCCACTTGCGGAGATGGATCGTGACGTACGCCGGGAGCAGCCAGCTCGCGGTTGTTCCCATTCCGATGCTGAGGACCCGTCAATGAGCATGAAGTTCAGGCGTTTGAAGTCGACCGCAATGTTCACCTTCGTGGGGGGGGCGCTGATCATCAACCCCGCGTTCGCGCAGCAATCGCAGACGGCGTCCGTTCCGAACGCGGACACGCGTGCCGCCTCCGAGCCGCAGGACGCCACGACACTCGATGCGGTCGTGGTCAGCGGCATCCGCAACAGCCTCAGCCAGGCGATGGACACCAAGCGCGAGGCAGCGGGCGTGATCGATGTGATCAGCGCCGAGGACATCGGTAAGTTCCCCGACACCAATCTCGCCGAGTCGTTGCAGCGCATCACCGGCATCTCGATCGAGCGCCGCGACGGCGAGGGCGCGCAGGTCACCGCCCGCGGCTTCGGGCCGCAGTTCAACATGGTCACCCTCAACGGCCGCCAGGTGCCCGGCGCCGACGCCTTTGGCGCGGCCGGCCAGGTCGCCATCGGCGGCGTGGACGGTGGGACGCGCGCGTTCAACTTCGCGCAGTTGGCGGCCGAATCGATCAGCGGCATCGAGGTGTACAAGACCAGCCAGGCGCATGTGCCGAGCGGCGGCATGGGCGCGACCATCAACATCCTCACCGACAGGCCCTTCAACCACACGGGCATCGTCGCCAGCGCCGGCGCCAAGGCGGTGTCCGACCGCAGCCAACTGTTCGAAGACGATTTGACGCCTGAACTGTCGGGCATCTTCAGTTACACCAACGCCGATCGGACCTTCGGTGTGGGCCTGAGCGGCAGCTACCAGAAGCGCAAGGGGGGTTCGGTACAGGCCACCGAGAACTATTGGAACATCCAGCCGTGGACGGGCACGATGCCGGGCAATCCGCAGGTGAGCAACGCGCCTGGCGTGGGCGATCTCTACGCACGCCCCAACGACCTGCGCTACGCATTCTCCGAATTCGACCGTGAGCGTATCAACGGCCAGGCCGTGCTGCAGTTCGCGCCCACCGACAGCCTGACCCTGACGCTGGACTACACCTACTCCACCAACGAGATCACCGAGAACCGCGGCGAGCAGGGCATGTGGCTGCAGAACAGCGACTACACGCACGTCGAGTTCGACACCTCCGGAGCGGTGGCCACACCGATCTACCTGCGTGAAATCGCCGGCACCAAGGACTTCGGTCTCGAGCAACAGCGGAGCATGCAGAAGTACCGGCTGGGCTCGCTGGGCTTCAATGCGGTCTGGGACGTCAACAGCGATTTCCGGCTGAGTTTCGATGCGCACAACTCCAAGACCGAAAGTCTGCCCAACGATCCGCTCACCGGTGGCGGCTCGATTTTCATGAGCGTGGCGGGCACCAACAACTGCACCACCGGCCCCCATTGCGGCGGCTCTTGGGTGCAGGAATTGTTCTTCAACAACGGTCTGCCGGTCGGCACCCAGACCTGGTATCCCACCACGGCCGACGCGATTGCCGGGACCAACGGGGTCGTCAATCCCGGCTTCGTCGCCGGTGAGATCGGCTCCCAGGTGTTGCGCGTCAATGCGCAGACCCAGGTCAGCGAGATCGAGCAGGCCCGACTCGACGGCGAATGGGTCTTCGACCAGGGGCGCTTCCAGTTCGGCGTGGATTCCAGCACGGCGAAGACCCATCGTCTGCAGGCGGCGGAGGCGTACTCGACGTTGGGCGACTGGGGGGTGGCCAATGTCGATGGGGATGTAGCGGGCGGCCTGATGGATCTGTTGCAGCCGCTGGACCTGGTGGGCCTGTTCCACGGGCGCAGCATCAGCAGCTGGCCGGCCTGGCGCGGCGATGCCGGTGCGCTCGCCCAATGGGCGCGGGGGCAGTACGGCGTCGGCCTGGGCGTGAGCCCGCAGAACGCGGCGGACAACCGGGTGGAGGAGAAGACCCGCTCGGCCTACATGCAAGTCTCGCTGGACGGCGAACTGGGGGGCTTCACGACCAATACCCGCATCGGCGTGCGCTACGAGACCACCGATGTCGTTTCCACGTCGATCATCGCCACCCCCGAGGCGATCGAGTGGCAATCCAACAACGATTTCCGCATCGTGCTGTCCGACCAGCTCGAGCCCTTCAGCGAGTCGAGCAGTTACAGCTACATCCTCCCGAACGTGGATTTCAGCATCGACTTCAGCGACCAGCTCAAGGGCCGGGCCTCGTTCGGAAAGAGCATTGCGCGTGCGCCCTACGGCAATCTCTACGCGGGCCCCGGCGCGCAGCAGCCGTTCGGTTCGGTCCTGCTGGACCCGTCCAGCCGAGCCAGCGGCAACGCGCAGAATCCATCGCTCAAGCCGCTGGAGTCGGACAATCTCGACTTCGCGCTGGAGTGGTATTTCGCCGAATCGAGCTACGTCTCGCTGACCTACTGGCACAAGTCGGTCAGCAATTTCGTCGGCAACACGGTGAGCCAGGAATCGCTCTACGGCCTGACCGACCCGACCTCCGGCCCCGACGCCCAGGCCGCGCTGGCGTTCTTGCAGAGCGCGCAGTGCCGCGAGCAGGTGGGACCGGCCAACGCGGCCGCGTGCTCGGGCAACGACACGTCGCTGTTCACCGCGCTGGCGCTGCTGCGCAACGATCCGGCGGGTCTGGGGGCGTTCAACGGCACCGGCGCCCAGGCGCTGGCGACCGAAGCCGCCTACGATCTGTACGGCACGCCGGACGATCCGCTGTACCTGTTCAACGTCAACCGGCCGATCAACCAGAACCAGTCCAAGCTGCACGGCTGGGAGCTCGGCGGCCAGTACTTCTTCGGCGACAGCGGGTTCGGGATCCTGGCCAACTACACCGTCGTGCAGGGCGATGTTGGCTACGACGATGGCGGCGATCCGGGCATCGACCAGTTTTCGCTGACCGGGCTGAGCGATACCGCCAACGTCATGTTCATGTACGAGAAGTACGGCTGGTCGGTCCGCCTGGCCTGGAACTGGCGCGACGAGTACCTGATCCTCGCCAACCAGGGCGCCAGCCGGAACCCCTACTACGTGGAGGCCTACCAGCAGTGGGATCTGAGCGTGAACTACGCGCTCGATGCGCACTGGTCGTTCGGGCTGGAAGCGATCAACTTGACCAGCGAGGAGGTGCGTTGGCACGCGCGCACCGATCAGCAGATGATGAAGCTGGCCGATCAGCGTCCGCGCTACATGCTGGGGGTGCGCTACAAGTTCTAGAGGGCGCGGCGTGACGTTGCAGATTTCGATCCCGCACGGTGGAGAGGTGATGGCGCGTTACGAACTGCTCAACAATGTGGCGCACAAGGATCTGCGTATCGCGACCGGCTTCGGCCCGCAGTTCGGCGACGACGTGGGCATGGTGCCGGCATTCCCCAGCGAGTACGCCGAACTGCAGCGTGAGTACCCGATCTTCTTCCGCAAGGATGCGGACGGGCAGTGGGGCTCGGTGGCGTTGCTGGGATTCGAACAGCGGGAAAACCTGTACCTGCGCGACGGCCGATGGAACGCCGCCTACCTGCCCGGTGCCGCGGCGAAGGGGCCGTTCCTGATCGGTTTCCAGGAGCAGCGCATCGACGGTGAGCTGCGCCGCGAGCCGGTGATCCATGTCGATCTCGATCACCCGCGGGTCAATACGGGCGAGGGCGAGCCGGTATTCCTGCCGCAGGGCGGCAACAGCCCGTACCTCGATCATGTCGCCGGCGTGCTGCGCGGCATCCGCGATGGCGTCGCGTTCGGCGCGGCCATGCTCGCGGCCTTCGAGGCGCTGGGGCTGCTCCAGCCGGTGACGCTGGCCGTGGACCTGGACGAGCGCCATCGGGTGGATGTCGCGGGTCTGTACAGCATCGACCGCGAGGCCCTGGCGGCGCTGGACGGCCCGGCGTTGGCGCGGTTGAACCAGGCGGGCTATCTGGAAGGGGCGTATATGGTCCTGGCCTCGCTGCACAACGTGCGCCGGCTGATGGCCGAGAAGCAGCGCCGCCTGCGCGAGCAGGACGCGGCGATGCCACGCGCGGACGCCTGAGCGCATGTCCGCGGCCATGCGCGCAATCGAGGTTCGCGACGCGGCCGCGCTGCCGCTCGATGCGCTGGTGTCCGAGGGGCAGCCGGTGTTGCTCAAGGGTGTGGCGCGCGACTGGGGACTGGTGCGTGCGGGCGAGGTCTCGACCGACTCGGCCATGGCGTATCTGCGCGGCTTCGACACCGGCCGGCCGGTCCCCTATTCGTTCGGCGATCCCACGATCCAGGGACGCCCCTTCTATACCGAGGATTTCGGCGCTCTGAATATCGAGGTCCGTCGCGGCGGACTCGGTGAGGTGCTGGATGCGATCGCGGCCCATCTCGACGACGCACAACCGCCGACCTACTACGTCGCCTCGCTGTCGGTGGCGGGCGCCTTGCCCGGGTTCAGCCAGCAGAACGATCTGCGTCTGGCCGAGCGCGGTGTTCCTGCGGCGCCCGGCATCTGGATCGGCAACCGGGTCGTGGCCTCCTGTCATTACGACGTGCCGGACAACCTCGCCGTCTGCGCGGTAGGACAACGGGCGTTCACCGTGTTCCCGCCCGAGCAGATCGACAACCTCTATCCCGGGCCACTCGATCCCACGCCCGGCGGGCAGGTCGTGAGTCTGGTCGACTTCGACCGGCCCGACCCGGCGCGCCATCCGCGCTTTCGCGAGGCGCTGGCGCATGCGCAGACCGCGCTGCTGGCGCCGGGCGATGCGATCTTCATCCCCGGCATGTGGTGGCACCACGTGCGCAGCCTCGCGCCGTTCAACGTGCTGGTCAATTACTGGTGGCGCAACGCGCCGGCATTCCTGCCGTCGCCGGTGTCGGCGCTCCAGCACGCGTTGTGGGCGATCCGCGACCTGCCGGAGCGGGACAAGGTGGCCTGGCGCCAGGTCTTCGACTACTACGTGTTCGGGCCGAGCGCGCGCGCGGGCGCACACATCCCCGAACCGGCGCGCGATGTGCTGGGGCCGATCGACGAGACGCGGGCGCGACGTCTCCGCGCCCTGTTGCTCGGCCAATTGAACCGGTGAGTGGACAGGGAGGCGAGGCGATGGACGAGCACCAGGCACCGCCCGGCCGGATACGCAAGGTGGTCATCGCCGGCGGCGGCACGGCGGGCTGGCTGGCCGCGTGTGCGCTCGCCCACCAGTTCCGCGACCGGCTGGACATCACGCTGGTGGAGTCCGAGCAGATCGGCACGGTCGGCGTGGGGGAATCCACGGTGCCGCCGATCCGCACCTTCCATCGCTTTGTCCAGATCGACGAGCAGGCGTTCCTGCGCGCGGTGTCCGGCACGTTCAAGCTCTCGATTTCGTTCGAGCACTGGCGACGCCCCGGCGATCGCTACATCCACCCGTTCGGCGTCACCGGGCAAGGGACGTGGGCTGCAGCCTTCCATCATTTCTGGCTCGACAGCCGACGCCGGGGAATGCAGTCGGAACTGGGCGACTTCTGCCTGGAATCGCTTGCCTCGCGCGCCGACCGGTTCTCGCTCGACACCGACCCGCAGGTCAACTACGCCTACCATCTCGACGCCGGCCTCTACGCGAAGTTCCTGCGCGCGCAGGCCGAGCGGCATGGCCTGGTGCGCATCGAGGGCCGGATCGAAGCGGTCGTGCGCCATGCGACCAGCGGCCATGTCGAGGCGCTGGTGCTGGATGGCGACCGGCGGATCGACGGCGACCTGTTCATCGATTGCACCGGCTTTCGCGGTCTGTTGATCGAGCAGACCCTGCAGACCGGGTACGAGGACTGGAGCCAGTGGCTTCCCTGCGATCGGGCGGTCGCGGTCCAGACCGAACCGGTGGGCCCGCCTGTGCCGTACACGCGCGCGATCGCGCATGAGGCGGGCTGGCGATGGCATATCCCGTTGCAGCATCGGGTCGGTTGCGGTCTGGTGTTCTGCAGCCGGTACATGTCCGACGATCAGGCGCAGGCCAAGCTGCTGCGCGAGGTCGGCGCGCGGCCGCTGCGCGACCCCTGGGTGGTGCCGTTTCGCACCGGGCGTCGACGTCAGGCGTGGAACGGCAACGTGGTCTCGTTGGGCCTGGCCAGCGGCTTCATCGAACCTCTGGAATCGACCAGCCTGCATCTGACCATCAGTGCGGTCGTGCGGCTGATCCAGCTGTTTCCGTTCGAAGGCATCTCACCGACGCTGGTGGCGTTGTTCAACGCGGTCAGTCGCGCGGAGATGGAGCACGTGCGGGATTTCATCATCCTGCATTACCACGCCACCCAGCGCGACGAGCCGATGTGGGCGGCGTGCCGGGACATGGCGCTGCCGCCGTCGCTGGAGGTCCGGCTGCAGGCCTGGCGCGAGCGCGCCCATGCCTGGCAGGGCGCCGACGAACTCTTCCGGGTCGATTCGTGGACGCATGTGCTGCTGGGCCAGGGCATCGTGCCCCGGCAGCATCATCCGCTGGCGCGTGCGCTGCGCGACGAGGACCTGCGTCACTTGCTGCGCGCGATCCGCGAGCCGGTCGAGCGTGCGCTCGAGCAGATGCCGTCCCAGCAGGCCTTCATCGATCGCTACTGCAAGGCGGATGCGGCGGTGTGGGGTACGCGATCCGCGGTGCGGTAGGCGGAACCGCAGAAGAACAGAAAGCGCGAAGCCGCGGCCTTGGCCGCGGCTTCGTCGTCCATCCGTTGCCCGCGAGTCGGCTTAGAAGCGGAAGGTCACACCCGCCATCGGACCGTGGACTTTCAGGTCGCCGGTCAGCTTGCCGCCGTAGGGGTAGGGGCCGGCGTCGATCCCTTCGGGCGCGCGCGCCGTGCCCTTGTAGTCGTCGGAGAGCTTGAGGCGGAACCAGTCGTAGCCGGCATGGATGCCGAAGCGCTCGGTGACCATGTACTCGACGATCAGGCCGCCGCGCTCGAAGTGGCCGCGCTCGTCGAGGAAGTCACCCCAGCGGGTGTCGAGGTACTGGGCTTCCAGGCCGACGGTCCAGCGCTCGGCGGGCATCCAGGTCAGCCGGGTGTGCAGACCGGGCGAAAAGCCGTCACGCTTCCAGCGGACCGTTTCGAACTGCGGGTCCACAAGATCGGTGCCTTCGGAAACGCCGTTGGCGAACGCCTCGAGTTCGGCATAGGTGACGCCCAGGCCCAGACCCCACTGGAAGGTGTCGTTCTTGACCACGCTGTACTCGTAATTGAGGCTGGCGAGGCTGAAGGACAGGCGGCCGTCGATGCGGGCGGCGGGGATGTCAATCGGCTCGCCGCTGCCGCCGATCGTGCCGGGGTCGAGCACGGTGCCGCCATAGTTCCAGGTTTCGTCGCGACGGTAGTCGTAGTAGTTGCCGACCAGGGCCTGGCGGTCGCTGATGCGGAAGCCGAACGCACCGCGCGGACGCCATTCGCGGCCGGTGCTGAAGGTCTCGTTGAAACCGAAGGTCGCCTCGTCGGTGCCATCAGTGACGGTGCCGTCGCCCGAGAACCCCAGCTTGGCCTCGGGATTGAATGCGCTCAGGCGCAGGACGAAGCGGTCGTCGCGGCTCTGGGCCTGGGCGGGCATCGCGAGCGTGGCCAGAACCACGGCGGCAGGCAGGGCGGCCAAAGCGAGGGTGCGGAAGGGCGTCGAGGACATCGGCATGCCAAGGTCGTGGGAGAGGAGGCGATGGTCGGTAAGTGAAGGTCTTGCCGGCGTGAAGTGATGGCGCGAATAACGAACGGTCCGTTCATGGATGTCCGGGTCGGCCAGCGGCGGGGGATCTGGAGACGGGCGGCCTGCGCGGTTGGCCGGGCCAGACCGATTCGCGACGCGGGGCGCGCCCGGGTCAAGGCAGGGTGAGCACGGAGGGTATGCGCGGCCACTGTCGCGCATCCATGCGAATGCCACGCGTGCTGGGCGTGGCCGGACTGCGCAGGGCCTCGCCGAGGGAAGGGCGGCTACCGGGCGGCAGGCCGCTGTCCCTTCGACGCAACGGCAGCGCCAAAAAAAGAGCCCCGGCGGCGGGCCAGGGCTCGGGTGGCGATCTGCGGACACGACCGACGAGGAAAGTACGGCAGATCGGGCACGTAGATCGGACCCCGCGGACGGGCACAAGTTCCGCGCGGCTGCGAAGAAAATTATGAATGGGGCTAAGGATTTGCTGGCGTCGGCCCCCAGCCGGGAACAGGACCTTCGCCGGTTGTGGGCCAAATGGCTCCGCTGCTATACTTTTGCGGCTCGACGGGGCCGTTTCGACGCGTTCCGTGTCCCTCAGATGCCCAGGATCCTGATGTGTTGACATCCGTCGCTGTCGGTCGGCGGCTGACACAGCGCGCACTCGTCTGGCAGGCGGTGGCGATCGCAGTGACGGCCGTGGCCTTCCTTGCAAAGGATGGCGCCTGGGCGCTGGCGGCTGTACTGGGCGGCGCGGCGATCGCGATCGGCGGCTGGCTGTCGAGCGTGATTGCGCTGGGGGGCGGGGTCAATCCTTCGGCAGGTGCGCTTGCGCGGCTGCTGGCGGGAATGGCGCTGAAGTGGGTCGTGGTGGTGGCCGTGTTGCTGCTGGGCACAGGAATGGCGGGTTTGCCGCCGGTTCCGATGCTCGCCGGGGTCGTCGTCGCGCTCTTCGCGCAGTTGCTTGCGATGGCCAGGCCTCCGGCCGGCTCCTGACACTTGGGCACTGAATTTCAAACACAGGCAGGTCTTCGATCTTATGGCGGCTGATTCGGAACTGACCCCAACCAGCTACATCCAGCATCACCTGCAGAACCTCGTCTGGAACGAAGAGGGCGGCTTCTGGGCGTTGCATCTGGACACGCTGATCACCTCGCTGCTGATGGGCGGCCTGATGGTGCTGATGTTCTGGATGGCGACGCGCAAGGCGACGTCCGGCGTGCCGGGCAAGTGGCAGGCGTTCGTCGAGATCTGTCTGGAGTTCGTCGACAAGCAGGCGCGCGACACGTATCACGGCACCAGCAAACTGGTGACGCCGATCGCGATCACGCTGTTCTTCTGGATCCTGCTGATGAACCTGCTGAAGATGATTCCGGCAGACTTCATCGCCAAGCCGCTCGAGCTGGCCGGCGTGCATTACTGGAAGCCGGTGCCGACCGCCGACGTCAATGCGACGCTGGGCCTGTCGATCAGCGTGTTCTTCCTGACAGTCTTCTTCGCGCTGCGGTCCAAGGGCCTGGGCGGGCTGACCAAGGAATTTCTGACCGCACCGTTCGGCAAGTGGATGGTGCCGTTCAACTTGATCCTCAACATCGTCGAGTGGCTGAGCAAGCCGATTTCGCTGGCGATGCGACTGTTCGGCAACATGTTCGGCGGCGAGATCGTGTTCCTGCTGATCTGGGTGCTGGGCGGCGCCGGCCTGCTGGGCATGCTCGGCGGCGGCGTGCTGGGCCTGGGCTGGATGCTGTTCCATCTGCTGGTTATTCCGCTGCAGGCCTTCATCTTCATGATGCTGTCGATCGTCTACCTCAGCCTCGCCGAAGACAGCCACTGATCGGCCGGCGACACCCGATTTCGTTTCACCTTTTGTCTCAATCCCAGTTCCACCCTTAACAAGCAATCCGTTCCGGAGAAAACAATGGAAATCGCACTGACCTCGTTCGCTCAGATCCAGGCTTCGACCGTTCTGGCCGTCGGCATCATGATCGGCCTGGCCGCACTGGGCGCAGGTCTGGGTCTGGCCATCATGGCTGGCAAATTCCTCGAGTCGGCTGCGCGTCAGCCCGAGCTGATCCCGGTGCTGCAGGTCCGCATGTTCATCACCGCCGGCCTGATCGACGCCGCGTTCATCATCTCGGTCGCTGTCGGCCTGCTGTTCGCGTTCGCCTCGCCGTTCGTCGGCCCGATCGCCGCCCAGATCGCCGGCTGATCCGGACGAGCGCAGGCGCTTTCCGATGCGGCCGACCTACGGCCGCATCGGCGATGACAGCGGGCATGTACGCATGCCCGCCCCTTCACGACAGGCAGCCACAAGCCCATGAATATCGGTCTGACCCTAATTGCACAGGCGATTGCGTTCGCCGCCCTGATCTGGCTCATCGCGACCAAGATCTGGCCGCCGTTGCTCAATGCCATCGAAGAGCGCCAGAAGAAGATCGCCGATGGCCTGGCCGCCGCCGACAACAGCCAGCGCGCGCTCGCGCTGGCGCAGGAAACCGCCAACGAGGAACTCAAGGCCGCGCGTGTGAAGGCCAATGAGATCATCGAGCAGGCGCACCAGCGCGCCAACCAGATCGTCGATGCCGCCAAGTCTGAGGCCGTCACCGAAGGGCTGCGCCAGAAGGCGCTGTTCGACGCCGAGATCCAGGCGTCGGCCACGCGGGCACGCGAGGATCTGCGTCGTCAGGTCTCGATGCTGGCGGTGACCGGCGCCGAGCGCCTGCTCAAGCGCGAGATCGACGCCAACGCCCACAAGGCGCTGCTCGACGAACTCGCTGCTGAGATCTGAGGCCGACACGATGACGCTGACGATCGCCCGTCCCTATGCCCGCGCCGCGTTCGCGATCGCGCGCGATGCCGGCCGGTTCGCGCCGTGGTCGGACGCGCTGGCGTTCTCGGCGCGCATCGCCGCTGATCCGCAGGCCGCCACGGTGCTGGGTCACCCGGCGCTGACGCATGCCGATGCCGTCGCGCTGCTCGCCCCCGAGGGTGCGGACGAGGCGTTCGCCTCGTTCCTGGCGTTGCTGGCCGAGAACGGCCGCTTGCCGCAGCTGCCCGAGATCGCCGGACTCTACGAGCAACTGCGCGCCGAGGCCGAACACGTGGTGCTGGCCAAGATCACGTCGGCCACCGCGCTGCCCGACACCGAGGTCGAGCAGATCCGCAGCGCGCTCAAGCGCCGCTTCGGTCGCGAGGTCCAGGTCGAGACCGCGGTCGACGACTCACTGATCGGCGGCGCGGTGATCGCGGCGGGCGATGTGGTGATCGACGGCTCGCTGAAGGGCAAGCTGGCGCGCCTGCAGTCCGCGCTGGCGCACTGACACGAATTTCAATTGCAACGCCGGCGGCGACGCCGACACAAGGGAATCCCCGATGGCTACCACGCACCTCAATCCCTCCGAGATCAGCGAGCTGATCAAGTCCCGCATCGAGAAGGTCAAGCTGTCCGCCGAGTCGCGCAACGAAGGCACGGTCACCAGCGTGTCCGACGGCATCGTGCGTCTGCACGGCCTGGCCGACGTGATGCAGGGCGAGATGATCGAACTGCCCAACGACACCTTCGCGCTGGCGCTCAACCTCGAGCGCGATTCGGTCGGTGCGGTGGTGCTGGGCGACTACGAGCACCTGCGCGAAGGCGACGTGGCCAAGACCACCGGCCGCATCCTCGAAGTGCCGGTCGGTCCGGAACTGCTCGGCCGCGTGGTCAACGCGCTCGGCGAGCCGATCGACGGCAAGGGTCCGATCGACGCCAAGCTCAGCGCGCCGGTCGAGCGCGTGGCGCCGGGCGTGATCTGGCGCAAGTCGGTCGACCAACCGGTGCAGACCGGCTACAAGTCGGTCGACGCGATGATTCCGATCGGCCGCGGCCAGCGTGAGCTGGTCATCGGCGACCGCCAGACCGGCAAGACCGCGATGGCGATCGACGCGGTGATCAACCAGAAGAACACCGGCATCAAGTGCGTGTACGTGGCGATCGGCCAGAAGGCCTCGACCGTCGCCAACATCGTGCGTCGCCTCGAAGAGAACGGCGCGCTGGCGCACACGATCGTCGTTGCCGCGACCGCGTCCGAGTCGGCCGCGATGCAGTACATCAGCGCCTACTCGGGCTGCACGATGGGCGAGTACTTCATGGACCGCGGCCAGGACGCGCTGATCGTCTATGACGACCTGTCCAAGCAGGCGGTGGCGTACCGCCAGATCTCGCTGCTGCTCAAGCGCCCGCCGGGCCGCGAAGCGTATCCGGGCGACGTGTTCTATCTGCACTCGCGTCTGCTCGAGCGCGCCGCGCGCGTGTCCGAGGAGTACGTCGAGAAGTTCACCAATGGCGAGGTCAAGGGCCAGACCGGCTCGCTGACCGCGCTGCCGATCATCGAGACCCAGGCTGGCGACGTGTCCGCGTTCGTGCCGACCAACGTGATCTCGATCACCGACGGCCAGATCTTCCTGGAAACCGACCTGTTCAACGCGGGCATCCGTCCGGCGGTGAACGCCGGTATCTCGGTGTCGCGCGTCGGCGGCTCGGCGCAGACCAAGATCATCAAGAAGCTCTCGGGCGGCATCCGCATCTCGCTGGCGCAGTACCGCGAGCTGGCGGCGTTCGCGCAGTTCGCCTCCGACCTCGACGAGGCGACCCGCAAGCAGCTCGAGCGCGGCCAGCGCGTGACCGAACTGATGAAGCAGAAGCAGTACCGGCCGATGTCGATCGCCCACCAGGCGCTGTCGATCTACGCGGTCAACGAGGGCTACCTCGACGACGTGCCGGTCTCCAAGATCCTGGCATTCGAAGAAGGCCTGCATGCCCACTTCGACAACACCGACGGCGCACTGATCGAGAAGATCAACGCCTCGGGCGGCTGGAACGACGAGATCGAGGCGGCGTTCAAGAAGGGCATCAGCGAGTTCAAGGCCACCGGCTCCTTCTGAGCCGGCGGGGCGGGTGGTGCGTGATGGGTGATGCGTAACAGCAACAACAGGTGCGTGACGGCACGCGATTCGCTTCGAATCGCGATGTCCCGATCACGAATCACCGCAAGCGGAGCGAGCTAAATGGCTGGTGGACGGGAAATCAAGACCAAGATCAAGAGCGTGCAGAACACCCGCAAGGTGACGCGCGCGCTGGAGATGGTCTCCGCATCGAAGATCCGCAAGGCGCAGGACCGGATGCGGTCCTCGCGTCCGTACGCCAACGCCATGCGGCAGCTGATCGGGCACCTGGCGCAGGCCAGCTCCGAGTTCCAGCACCCCTACCTGGTCGAGCGCGAGATCAAGCGGGTCGGCTACATCGTTGTCTCTTCGGACCGCGGCCTGGCCGGCGGCCTGAACAACAATCTGTTCCGCAAGCTGCTCGGCGAGATCCGTCAGTGGCAGGACAAGGGCGTGCAGGTCGACGTGGTGACGATCGGCCAGAAGGCGACGGTGTTCTTCCGCCGTCTGAAGGTCGACATGCTCGCCAGCGTGACCCACATCGGCGATACGCCGGAAGTCGAACAGCTGGTCGGCATCATCAAGGTGATGCTCGACGGCTACACCGACGGCCGCCTGGACCGGGTATTCCTAGCCTACAACCACTTCGTCAACACGATGACCCAGAAGGCCAGCTTCGACCAGCTGCTGCCGCTGCCGACCTCGGAGACGAAGGTGGTCAAGCACGACTGGGATTACATCTACGAGCCGGACGCCGAATCGGTGCTCGCCCACGTGCTCACCCGCTACATCGAATCGCTGGTCTATCAGGCGGTGATGGAGAACGTGGCCTCCGAGCACGCCGCGCGCATGGTGGCGATGAAGGCCGCCAGCGACAACGCGACCAAGCTGATCGACACGCTGAATCTGGTCTACAACAAGGCCCGCCAGGCGGCGATCACACAGGAAATCTCCGAGATCGTCGGCGGTGCCGCAGCGGTGTAACGCGAGTCCCTTCGCAACAGCCCGCACATCAGTGTGCGGACTTTCCAAACAAGCAGCGACGCGTTCGCTCAGAAAATTTCAGAGCTAGAGGTTCTCATCATGAGTCAGGGCAAGATCGTTCAGATCATCGGCGCCGTCGTCGACGTCGAGTTCGCGCGCAACGAGGTACCGAGGGTCTACGACGCACTGAAGGTCGACGGGACGCAGATCACGCTGGAAGTGCAGCAGCAGCTCGGCGATGGCATCGTGCGCGCGATCGCGCTCGGTTCCACCGACGGCCTGAAGCGCAACCTGGTGGCCGTCAACACCGGTCGCGGCATCTCGGTGCCGGTCGGTACCGGCACGCTGGGCCGGATCATGGACGTGCTGGGCCGCCCGATCGACGAAGCCGGCGACGTGCAGGCCTCCGACCACTGGGAAATCCACCGTGCGGCGCCGTCGTACGAGGACCAGGCCTCGACCACCGAACTGCTCGAGACCGGCATCAAGGTCATCGATCTGATGTGCCCGTTCGCCAAGGGCGGCAAGGTCGGCCTGTTCGGCGGCGCCGGCGTGGGCAAGACCGTCAACATGATGGAACTGATCAACAACATCGCCAAGGCGCACGAAGGCCTGTCGGTGTTCGCCGGCGTGGGCGAGCGGACCCGTGAGGGCAACGACTTCTACCACGAGATGAAGGACTCCAACGTCCTCGACAAGGTGGCGATGGTCTACGGCCAGATGAACGAGCCGCCGGGCAACCGCCTGCGCGTCGCGCTGACCGGCCTGACGATGGCCGAGTACTTCCGCGACGAGAAGGACGAGAGCGGCAAGGGCAAGGACGTGCTGCTGTTCGTCGACAACATCTACCGCTACACGCTGGCCGGTACCGAAGTCTCGGCGCTGCTGGGCCGCATGCCGTCGGCCGTGGGCTACCAGCCGACGCTCGCCGAGGAAATGGGCGTGCTGCAGGAGCGCATCACCTCGACCAAGTCCGGTTCGATCACCTCGATCCAGGCCGTCTACGTGCCCGCGGACGACCTGACCGACCCGTCGCCGGCGACGACGTTCGCCCACCTCGACTCGACGGTGACGCTGAGCCGCAACATCGCCTCGCTGGGCATCTACCCGGCGGTCGATCCGCTGGACTCGACCAGCCGCCAGATGGATCCGAACGTCATCGGCAACGAGCACTACGAGACCGCGCAGCGCGTGCAGTCCACGCTGCAGAAGTACAAGGAGCTCAAGGACATCATCGCGATCCTGGGCATGGACGAGCTGTCGGAAGAAGACAAGCAGGCCGTGTCGCGCGCGCGCAAGATCGAGCGCTTCTTCTCGCAGCCGTTCCACGTCGCCGAAGTGTTCACCGGTTCGCCGGGCAAGTACGTCCCGCTCAAGGAGACGATCCGCGGCTTCAAGGGCATCGTCGACGGCGAGTACGACCACCTGCCCGAGCAGGCGTTCTACATGGTCGGCAGTATCGACGAGGCGGTCGAGAAGGCGAAGAAGATCGCCGCCTAAGCGGCGATCTTCGGTGAATCGGATCGGTGTCCGGGGGCGATGTTCGCCGTCACCGATCTCGCATCACGAATGTAAGTTGAGCGAGCAAAGCGAGCCAAGCCCATGAGCACCATCCGTTGCGACATCGTCAGTGCAGAGGCCGAGATCTTCCACGGCGAGGCGACCCTGGTCGTCGCCACCGGGGAACTGGGCGAGCTCGGCATCGCGCCGCGCCACGCGCCGCTGATCACCCGTCTCAAGCCCGGCAAGGTCGTGGTCACCCAGCCCAATGGCGAGGTGCTCGATTTCGCGATCGGCGGCGGCATCCTCGAGGTGCAGCCCCAGGTTGTGACGATCCTGGCCGATACCGCGATCCGTGCCGACGATATCGACGAGGCCGCAGTCAAGGCGGCCAAGGACGAGGCCGAGCGTGTGCTCGCCGGACGCGGCGAGGCGATGGACGTGGCCGAAGCGCAGCAGAAGCTTGCCGAAGCGGTCGTCCAGTTGCAGGCACTCGAGCGCCTGCGCAAGACGCTCAAGCACTGAGCCGTTTCGCGGTACATTCGTTCGATGACGCCGGCCTTGTGCCGGCGTTTTTCTTTGCGGGCTTCCTTGGGGCGCAGCGCGCAGCTAGCGCTTGTACACCCACTGCCGCGAGACCACGAAGCCGAGTGCGCCCAGCGCGATCTCGACCAGCGGCTTGGCGAGCCATGCCCAGTGCCGGCCGAGGTAGTCGTCGATGTGGCCGATCGCCCAGGTGCTGAGTACCGTCATCAGTGCCCACATCACCAAGAAGCGCAGCAACTGCGTCCGGTTGGGGCCACGGCCATCCGCGCCGAATGTGAAGCGCCCGTTCAACCAGAACCCCATCAAGGCGCCGCAGATCCGGCCGACCACGTTGGCCTGGCGGACCGGCAGTCCGGCGTGGCTGAGTGCGACCATCACCGCCCAGTCGAGCAGCCACTGCAAGCCGCCGATCAGCAGGTAGCTGCCGCCCTGTCGCTTCAATCCCATCGCACGGTCACGCCTGCCCGCGCCGCCATAGCGCGATGCCGTTGAGGCTGCGGACACGGACCGCGCCGCTCGCGGCCAGGCCGGCGCGCAATGCCGGCGACGCGTCGGCCTCGGTGACCAGAATCCAGCGCGCCTCGGTGTCGGAGAGCACTCGGCGCCACGCGTCGCCGGACGGATCGGCGTCGGCAGCCAGCCGCGCGGCAGCAAGTGTCGGTGCGTGCAGCGACATCAGCCGTCCGCGACCGGCGAGTTCGGCGATGTAGCCGCGCTGGGGATCGGTGGCCAGCACGATGCCATCGTCGTCAGGGAGCTCGGCAATCAGGGTCCGCTCGGCGACGTAGTGCGGCAGCACCGCCGAGGCGTCGCCCGGTGCGCGCAGGGTGCGCTTGAGTGCGGCGCTGTGGTGGGTCCATCCCGCGTTCGCTTGGAACGCGAGGTTCAGCGCGCACAGCGCAACGATGCCCCAACGCCAAGCCCGGTCGCCGACCTGGGCACGACTGCCGGGCAGGCAGGCGACGATCAGCAGCGCGATGCCCGGATAGGCATAGCGCGCGTACTGCATCGGCAGCAATGGCAGCAAGGCGACGCAGGCGACCGCGAGCGCGAACCCGCGTGTGGCACGCCGTCCAAGCGCGAGCAGCCAGCCACCGGCCAATCCGATCAGCAGAAAGCCGGCGCCGCCATCCCAGGCTTCGACATAACGGCTGCTGGCGAAGGTGAGCTGCCAGGGCAGGTCGAGGCCCAGCCCCGCGTGCCAGCGGTCGTCGCCCATGTTCTCGGGGGGATGGAATGGCGATTGAAACACCGAATTGAACAGCGGCAGCACCGGGTTGCCGGTGTGCCACCAGGCGTTGGCGTAACTCGAGCCGGCGACCAACAGACCGGCAGCGAGCGCCATCGCCCAGCGTCGTGCGTGCGCGCGCGGCCACCCACGCATGCCGGCCCATGCCAGCAGCGGCAAAGCCGAGAGCGCATGGATTGGCTTGAGCGCAGCGAGGGCTGCCAGCAGCAGCGCAGCCGCCATCAGCCGCGGTCCGTCGTTTTCGCGATGGGCGAGCACGGTGCCCAACCCGAACAGCACCGCCATCGCCGGCAGCTCGGTCTGCATGCCGGCGGTCAGCCAGACCAGGGGCGGGAAGCTCGCGAACAGCGCGATCGCCGCGTTGCGCTCCAACGGCGTTGCCCCCAGTGCCCGCGCGCAGCCGCCCAGCGCCAAGGCCGCGGCGATCAGCCAGAACGCGTTGAGCGCGCCGCGCGCTTCCTGGCCGGCGATCGACCATGCGATCCCCTGGCCGATATCGCCCAGCCACGGCGCGAACGCCCAGACGCCATGCTGGGGTGCGGCCTGGTAACGCGCGTGCAAGGCCAACTGCGCGGGCAGGTTGAGATGGTAGGTGAGGTCGTCCATCTGCATCGTCGGCAACCAGGCGCCGGTCGAGGCCAGGCCCAGCAGCATCACGCCCCACGCCAGGGCGCGAGGGTGCTCGGCTGCGGCCTCACGCCACGCACCTGCAGATGCGCGCAATTCGGCGACGAGCGCCTTACGGCCGAGTGCGACGAGCACCACCAGCACGACCAACCACACCGGCGTGCGGTGCATCGGCAGCGGGAGCAGCCAGCCCGCGGCGCCGGCGATGGCTGCATAACCGAGGATGGCCGCGATGGCCGCACGTGCTGGAAGCCGCGCAGGCACCCAGCGCAGCCCGGTCGCCATCGCCGCGAGCGCCAGCAGTGCGACGGCAAACACCGGCCGGGGGCCGGCGAACAGCAGCAATGCAGCGCTCCAGATCGCGATCAAGGCCGATGCCCAGTGCCAGCGCAGCCAGCGCACGGCCGGCCACGCCAGCGCGGCGGCCGTCAGCGCCAGTCCCAGCGCGAGCGCGAAGCGTTCCCAGGGGGCCTGCGCCCACAGCCCGTGGGTCGTGATACCGATCACCACGAGGACGGGGCCGGCGGCCCAAACCAGGGCCGCCCAACGTTGCGGCGCACCCGCGGTCGTGGGGGCTCGGGAATGGAACATCGCAGGTCCTGGAGGCACGGGCGTCGATTATCATCGAACCCCCGCCAGGTTTCGAACGCCATGACCGCTCCGCTGCACGTCGTCATCCTCGCCGCAGGCGAGGGCAAGCGCATGAAGTCCTCGCTGCCCAAGGTGCTGCAGAAGATCGCTGGCCGGCCGATGCTCTGGCACGTGATCGCCGCGGCGCGCGAACTTGAGCCTGCGGGCATCCACGTTGTGTACGGCCACCGCGGTGAGCAGGTGCGGGCGGCGTTCGCCGATCGGACCGACCTGCAGTGGGCCGAGCAGCGCGAGCAGCTGGGCACCGGGCATGCGGTCCGCCAGGCGATGGACGCGGTGCCCGACGGGGCCCAGGTGCTCGTGCTCTACGGTGACGTGCCGCTGCTGCGCGCGCAGACCCTGCGCCGGTTGGTGGCGGTCGAGGGCCGTCTGGCGGTGTTGGCCGCCGAACTCGAGGACCCGACCGGTTACGGCCGCATCGTGCGCGATCCCGAGGGCCATGTCGGTGCGATCGTCGAGCACAAGGATGCCGATGAGGCGCAGCGCCGGATCAGCCTGGTCAACACCGGCATCCTCGCGGCCGAGGCGACCGCGCTCAAGTCCTGGCTCGCGCGGCTGTCGTCGGACAATGCGCAGGGCGAGTACTACCTCACCGATGTGTTCGCGATGGCCGCTGACGAGTACAGCGCCGCGCAGATCGTCATGGTCGACGATCCGCTCGAGGCTGAAGGCGCCAACGACCCTTGGCAGCTGTCCCAGCTCGAGCGCGCATGGCAGCTGCGCGCGGTACGGGCGCTGTGCCTGCAGGGCGCCCGGTTCGCCGATCCCGCCCGCGTGGACATCCGCGGCGAGGTGATCGTTGCGCCCGACGTCGAAATCGACGTCGACGTGGTGTTCGAGGGCCGCGTCGAACTGGGCGAGGGCGTGCGCATCGGGCCCTTCTGCCGGCTGCGCGACGTGGGCCTGGGCGAAGGCACCGAGATCCGCGCGCATTGCGACCTGGAGGGCGTGCGCGCAGAAGGCGCGGTGACGATCGGCCCGTTCGCACGGCTCCGACCGGGCACCGTGCTTGCCGACGGCGTGCATGTGGGCAACTTCGTCGAGACCAAGAACGCGACCCTCGGCGTCGGCAGCAAGGCCAACCATCTGACCTACCTGGGCGATGCCGAGGTCGGGGCCGGCAGCAACATCGGCGCCGGCACCATCACCTGCAACTACGACGGTGTGAACAAGTTCAAGACCGTCATCGGCGACCGGGCGTTCATCGGCTCCAACGCCGCACTGGTCGCGCCGGTGCGCATCGGTCATGACGCCACCACCGCCGCGGGCTCGGTGATCACCGCCGACGTGCCCGACGGCAAGCTCGCCGTTGCGCGGGCCAGGCAAAGCCTGGTCGAAGGCTGGAAGCGCCCGGTCAAGCGCCCTCGCTGATCCGGTCTACGGCTGCCGCACTGCGCGGCGGCCCCTTGCCGGCGCGTCATCGAGGCCGCCATGCGCAGGTGCTGTAACGGCCTTGCGATCGACAGTGTCCCGCGCTGCAGCTCGGTTGATCGGGAGCCGCACCGGGGCGCTGTGCGCCCCCTACTCAGCAATGTGAGTTTTCCGTGAAATAAACGGTGAGCAAGCGTGCGTGTATCTCCGCGCGCCTTGCCGTCTAATGCCGCCCGTTGTCCAGGGGCGCGCCGCGTGCGGCGCCAATCAACCGAGCGATCAGCCGCCGACATCGCGGCGGAAGGCCTGCGCCTTCCGTTCGTGCATGTCGGCGCATGAGCGCGCGCCTGCCAACGACGAGACCGCGGGGTGCGGTCGCGGACCGAACGAAGAGCGAAGGGGCAGGGCATGAGCCAGCAAGATGGGCAGACGAACAACCGGGTCGTGGCGGGACTCCGCCGCGTGGTGACGGGGCGGGCACGATGGCTGATGGCCATCTGCGTCCTGCTGCTCGCGCACGGCGTGGCACAGGCGCAGCTCAATGAGCGGCACAGCTTCAACGCGCGCGGCGACGTCGAGATGATCGGCAATGCGCTGTTGACCTGCGCCAGCTGCGACCAGTCCAACTCCGGCCTCAACAACGGCTCGTCGATGGCGATGCGGTTCGTGAACATCGAGGGCAACCGGTTGCCCGCCGGTGTGCCGCAGAACTCATCGACCGCGACCCTGAGCCTGCCCAGCGGGGCGCGCGTGCTTTCGGCCGGCCTCTACTGGGGCGGCCGATCGACCGAGAACAACGCGGCCCGCGGCACGCTGCAGTTCCGGACTCCGAGCGGCAGCTACCAGGCGATCAGTGCCAGCGATCTCAACACCTTCCCCAGCCAAGGCGACGCGGGCAGCCGCCCCTATTCGGCCTATCGCGATGTCACCGCGCTGGTCGCGGCCGCGGGCGCGGGCACTTACGCCGCCGGCGGACTGACCTCCGACGTGAGCGGCAACAACAACGGCGGCGGTCTGGGCAACTATGGCGGTTGGGCATTGATCGTGCTCTACGAGCACGACAGCAAGCCCTATCGGCGGCTGATGGTGTTCGACGGCGATGCCGGCTACGTCAATGGCACCAACCCGCAGTCGGTCACGGTCACTGGTTTGTTGACGCCGCAAAACGGCGAGTTCACCGCCTACATGGGCGCGCTCGTGTGGGAAGGCGACGGCGGCATCACCGGCGACCAGTTCCGGCTCAGCGGCGCGGACGTGCTCAACCCCGGCGCGCTCAGCGATGCGCAGAGTCCCGCCAACAATTTCTGGAACAGCGGCATCAGCCGTCTGGGCGAGCGTTTCACTGCCAAGAATCCCGACTACGTCAACCAGTTCGCAGTTGATCTGAAGCTGGTCGACATCTCCAACACGGCTGCCAATTCCGGCCGCCCGCGTCTGCGCAACGGTGCCACCGGCGCGACGCTGGAGTTCACCAGCAGCCAGGATGCGTACTTCCCGCATGCGCTGGTCTTCGCGACCGACATCTTCTTCCCCGACCTCGTTACGTCGCTGACCAAGCAGGCGCGCCGCGTGCCCTCGGGCGAGGTGCTCGGGCCGAGCAGCGAAGTCCGCCAGGGCGAAGAGGTCGAGTACATCGTCTCGTTCACCAACAACGGCCAGGACGGCGCCACCAATGTGGTCGTCACCGATCCGATCCCGTCCAACACCACCTATGTGCCGGGTTCGTTGCGGGTGCTCACCAACGCGGCCGACGCAGCGACCGGCAGCATGTCCGATGCGGTGGGCGACGACATTGCCGAGTTCGACACCGCCAACAACCGCGTGGTGTTCCGGATCGGCAGCGGTGCCACCGGCTCGGTTGGTGGCATGGTTTTGCCGACCCAGTCGGCACAGATGTCGTTCCGCGTGCGCGTCGATGCCGCGGCGCCGACCGGCGAGCCCATCCGCAACGTCGTCTCGGTGCGTCACAACGCCCAGACCGTGCCCTTGCCGCAGGATGTCGAGGGCGAGGCGGACGCCAATGTGATCGGTCCGGTCGTCCCGGCGGCCGAGGAGATCGGGTTCTGCCCGGTCGATGGCGGCTTCTTCAACATCGTCAACGGCGTCGGCATCTACCAGTACACGCCGGGATCGGCAGCCGACACCCGTGTCGCCGGGCTGGACTTCGCGGTCACCGGTGACCTCAACGGGCTGATGGTCGATCCGACCGGACGGACCCGTCTGCTGTTCCACCAGGGGTCGGGCGGCGTCGTCTGGGCCTACGACCCGACGCATCCGACCAGCCCCGGCTGGTACCGCACCGGCGCGACGATCAACGCCAATCTGCCGCGTGCGGGCATGACCCAGACCGGCGTGGGCTATCTGATCACGGCCGCGACCCGCGCAGGCGCTGGGGCGACGGCGCAGATGTACCGTATCGAGCGCGACGGCGACTACGGCTATCGGCTCGCTGGGCAGAGTACGCTGACCTACGACGTGGCGCCGAGCGACTTCGGTTCGGGCGACATCGCGTTCGATGACCAGGGCGTGGGCTGGCTGGTGGCTGGCAACGACCTGTATCGCGTCGATGTCGACAAGGGCACCGCGACCCGCCAGCAGACCTTCACCGGCGCACCGTCGGGGGTGAACTACGCAGGCGCGGCGTTCGGTGCAGACGGCTTGCTCTACGTGGTCGTCAACACCACCGGCGCGTATTACGCGATGGATTTGACCAACGGCACGATGTCGCAAGTCGGCGCATCGGCCAGCGGGGCGGGCCGCGACCTCGCGTCGTGCAGCTTCCCGACCATCGCCCCGGCGCAGTTGCAGGTCACCAAGACGCTGGCCTCGATCACCCGCGACGGCCAGCCCGTGGCTGCGGGCGAATCGGCCGCACCGGGCGACCTGCTGGGCTATGCGATCGAGGTCCGCCACGTCGGCGGCACCCAGGCCGCGACCGTGTTCGCGGGCGACGTCGTCGAAACCGTGCCGGCCAACACCCTGCATGGCGCGACGGCGGACGACTTCACCTGCACCGGCGCCAACTGCGTCAACACCCAGTCGCGCAATGTGCTGGCCGGTCAGAGCACCGTGTTCTCGTTCGTGGTCCAGATTGATGTCGGCACCCCCGCCACGGTCAACCAGATCGTCAACGCGGTCACGGTCAATGGCATCGACTGTGCGGCGACCGGCAACGACTGCGACGAAACCACGCTGATCGCGGTCGAGCCGGCGGTCACTTCGTCCAAGGCACTGACGGCGGTCAATGGTGCGGCGCCGGCCGGCCCGGTGGCCGTTGGCGATGTGCTGACCTACACCGTGACGGTCACCAACAGTGGCAACGTCACGCTGCCCACGGTGACGGTGGCCGACGCGCGCATCACGCCCGACAACATCACCTGTGCACCGCTGACGGTGGGCAATACCTGCACCCTGGTGGGCACCTACACGGTGACCCAGGCCGATGCGGACGCAGGCACGATCCGCAATACCGCGACGGTCACCACGCCCGACACGCCTGCGGTCTGTCCGGCCGGTTCGACCGACGCCGTCTGTCAGCCGTCGATCGAGATTCCCACCGAGACGCCGGACCCGTCGCTGACGGTCGTCAAGACCGCGAGCACGCCGAGCGGCAACACCGCGGGCAGCACCATTGCGTATTCGTTCCTGGTGACCAACACCGGCAACGTGACGATTGCCAACATCGCGATCGACGATGACAAGCTCGACGCTGCGGCCGTGTGCCCGGTGACGACGCTGGCCCCGGGTGCGAGCACGACCTGCACCGGCACGCACACGATCACGCAGGCGGAAGTCGATGCCGGCGAAGTGCTCAACACCGCGACCGCGACCGGCACGACGCCGGGCGGCGGCACGACGACGAGCCCGCCGGACGAAGAGGATGTGACGCTCGAGACCACGCCGTCGCTGACGGTGGTCAAGACCGCGAGCACGCCGAGCGGCAACACCGCCGGCAGCACCATTGCGTATTCGTTCCTGGTGACCAACACCGGCAACGTGACGATCGGCAATATCGCGATCGACGACGACAAGCTCGACGCCGCGGCCGTGTGTCCGGTGACGACGCTGGCGCCGGGTGCGAGCACGACCTGCACCGGCACGCATACGATCACGCAGGCGGAAGTCGATGCCGGCAAAGTGCTCAACACCGCGACCGCGACCGGCACGACGCCGGGCGGCGGCCCGACGACGAGCCCGCCGGACGAAGAGGATGTGACGCTCGAGACCACGCCGTCGCTGACGGTGGTCAAGACCGCGAGCACGCCGAGCGGCAACACCGCCGGCAGCACCATTGCGTATTCGTTCCTGGTGACCAACACCGGCAACGTGACGATTGCCAACATCGCGATCGACGATGACAAGCTTGACGCTGCGGCCGTGTGCCCGGTGACGACGCTGGCACCGGGTGCGAGCACGACCTGCACCGGCACGCACACGATCACGCAGGCGGAAGTCGATGCCGGCAAAGTGCTCAACACCGCGACCGCGACCGGCACGACGCCGGGCGGCGGCACGACGACGAGCCCGCCGGACGAGGAAGACGTCACCATCGAGCGCAACCCCGGCATGGCGACCAACAAGGCGCTGGCCGGCAACGCCGACGAGGATGGCAGCGGCACCGTCACCCTCGGCGACACGCTGACCTACACCATCACCGCGACCAATACCGGCACGGTGAGCCTGGGCAATGTGGAGGTGCGGGACGACCGCATCACGCCGTCGAGCCTGGTCTGCGCCAGCCTGGCCCCCGGTGCGAGCTGCGTGCTGACGGGCACCTACGTGGTGACCCAGGCCGACGTGAATGCCGGCCAAGTGGTCAACACCGCCGTCATTACCACCGATGAGCCGTCGGTTTGCCCGGCCGGCGATACCTCCGCCGCCTGTCAGCCGTCGGTCACCATCGACGTGACGCCGTACGAGATCGTGGCCAACGACGACCGCTATGGCCCGGTCAACGGCGCCACCGGCAACCCGTCGGTCGGCACCATCCTGGACAACGACACGCTCAATGGCGTGCCGGCAACGCCGGACACGGTGACGATCACGCTCGGCACGCTGCCCACGGGCATCGTGGTGGATCCGTCGACGGGTGTGGTCGGTGTCACGCCGGGCACGCCGGCGGGCAGCTACACCTTCGAATACACGATCTGTGAGGTCCTCAACCCCGACAACTGCGACACCGCGACGGTGACGGTGGAAGTCGAGGCGGCCGAGATCGTGGCCAACGACGACAGCTATGGCCCGGTCAACGGCGCCACGGGTGATCCGTCGGTCGGCAACCTGCTGGACAACGACACGCTCAACGGCGTGCCGGCGACCATCGACACGGTGACGATCACGGTCGGCGAGCTGCGTGTGGGCGTCGTGGTGGATCCGTCGACGGGTGTGGTCGGCGTCGCGCCGGGCACGCCGGCGGGCAGCCACACCTTCGAATACACGATCTGCGAAGTGCTCAATCCGTCCAACTGCGACACCGCGACGGTGACGGTGGAAGTCGAGGCGGCCGAGATCGTGGCCAACGACGACAACTACGGCCCGGTCAACGGCGCCACCGGCAACCCGTCGGTCG
This sequence comes from Luteimonas sp. S4-F44, assembly GCF_022637415.1. Taxonomy (NCBI): domain Bacteria; kingdom Pseudomonadati; phylum Pseudomonadota; class Gammaproteobacteria; order Lysobacterales; family Lysobacteraceae; genus Luteimonas; species Luteimonas sp. S4-F44. Next base: position 3,089,937 of record NZ_CP093340.1, on the reverse strand, counting down.
GCAACATCCTGGACAACGACACGCTCAATGGCGTGCCGGCGACCCCGGACACGGTGACGATCACGGTCGGCACGTTGCCCACGGGCATCGTGGTGGATCCGTCGACGGGTGTGGTCGGCGTCGCGCCGGGCACCCCGGCGGGCACCTACACCTTCGAATACACGATCTGTGAGGTCCTCAACCCCGACAACTGCGACACCGCGACGGTGACGGTGGAAGTCGAGGCGGCCGAGATCGTGGCCAACGACGACAGCTATGGCCCGGTCAACGGCGCCACCGGCGATCCGTCGGTCGGCAACGTGCTGGACAACGACACGCTCAACGGCGTGCCGGCGACCATCGACACGGTGACGATCACGGTCGGCACGTTGCCCACGGGCATCGTGGTGGATCCGTCGACGGGTGTGGTTGGCGTCGCGCCGGGCACCCCAGCAGGCAGCTACACGTTCGACTACACGATCTGCGAAGTGCTCAATCCGTCCAACTGCGACACCGCGACGGTGACCGTGGTGGTCGAGGCGGCCGAGATCGTGGCCAACGACGACAGCTATGGCCCGGTCAACGGCGCCACGGGTGATCCGTCGGTCGGCAACCTGCTGGACAACGACACGCTCAACGGCGTGCCGGCGACCATCGACACGGTGACGATCACGGTCGGCACGCTGCCCACGGGCATCGTGGTGGATCCGTCGACGGGTGTGGTCGGTGTTGCGCCGGGCAGCCCGGCAGGCAGCTACACCTTCGAGTACACGATCTGTGAGGTGCTCAATCCCGAGAACTGCGATACCGCCAGCGTCACGGTGGTGATCGAGGCGCCGGAGATCACGGCGGCCGACGACAGCACGACGACCGACCAGAACACGCCGGTCACGATCCCGGTGCTCGACAACGACACCCTCAACGGTGTGCCGGTCGATGCCGACGACGTCACGGTCGTGGAGCTCACGCCGCCTGCGAACGGCAGCATCGTGATCCAGCCCGACGGGACGGTGGTCTACACGCCCAACCCCGGTTTCTCGGGCGACGACAGCTTCGAGTACCGGATCTGCGAGATCACCAACCCGGAGAACTGTGCGACGGCGACGGTGACGGTCATGGTGCGTCCGAACATCGTCGAGGCGATCGATGACGATGCCGGGACCGCGGAGCCGGGCGTGCCGACGCCGGTGGTGGTGGTCGACAACGACACCAGCACGGGGGCGCCGCTCGATCCGGGCTCGGTGACCATCCTGACCCCGTCGCAGCACGGCCAGGTGAGCTGCGCCAACGGCACCTGCAGCTACACGCCGGCGTTTGGCTACAACGGTGAGGACAGCTTCGTCTACCGCGTCTGCGACACCTCCTATCCGGCGCCGGTGTGCGACACCGCGACGGTGACGGTGAAGGTCCAGGGCGAGGCCCCGCTGCGCGTCACCAAGTCGGTGGCCGTGCGCGAGGTCAAGGTCGGCGATCTGGTGCGCTACACGCTGACGGTGGAGAACGTGAGCAACGCGATGGTGACCGGGGCGCATGTCCTCGATACGCCGCCGCAGGGCTTCAGCTACGTCGACGGTTCGCTGTCGAGTGGCGACGGCCGGGCGCTGGCGGTGTCGGGCCACAACCCGATCCGCATCTCCAGCCTCGACCTCGCGCCGGGCGACACCATGAGCATCAGCTACCTGCTGCGTGTGGGCGCAGGCATCCGTGCCGGGTCCCACATCAACCAGGCCGTGGCGCAGAGCGAGAGCGGCGTGCCGCTGTCGAACATCGCCACCGCCCAGGTCGGGACCGCGTTCGATCCGCTGCTCGACGACAGCCTGGTGTTCGGCACGGTGTTCGACGATCGCAATGGCGATGGCTGGCAGGCGAGTGCGGTGCTGACCAATGTGCGGGTGCAGGGCGGGTTCGCGCCGGAGGTCTATGTTGCCGGCTCGACCACGATCGACCGCGGCGACGGGCCGCAGCCGGTCGCCGACGCCAGCGCGCCGCTGCTGCACGGGATGGCGCTGGGCACGATCACGGGCCGGCAGTCGGTCGGTGATCCGATCGAGGCGCACCAGGTGGTCATTCGTCAGCGTCTGCGCTCGGCGACGTTCGCCGGGGACTTCATGCTCACCAGCGCCCAGGGCGTGACGGTGCGCATGGCAGCCGACGGCAGCACGCAGGTGGAACGCGAGGGCGAGGCGGCCAAGGGCCTGTCCGCGGCCGAGCCGACCGTCACGCGACGTGTGATGCAAGAGGCCGATGGCCTGGTGGTCGAGTACGTGATCGCCAACAGCGGGATCGATGAGCGCGGCATCCCGGGCGTGCGGATTGCATCGGTGGAAGGTCTGCTGATCGAGACCGACCAGTACGGCCGCTATCACCTGGTGGACGTGTCGGGCGGCAACGCGATGCACGGACGCAACTTCATCCTGAAGGTGGATCCGTCCACGCTGCCGCCGGGCACCGAGTTCACGACCGCCAATCCGCTGGTGCGGCGTGTGACGCCGGGTCTGCCGGTGCGCTTCGACTTCGGCGTCAAGTTGCCGGTGATCGAACTGCAGGGAGGCCGCGAGGCGGTGGAGCTGGAACTGGGCGAAGTGTTCTTCGCCCGGGACAGCAGCGAGCTGCGCGAGGCGTATCTGCCGGCGATCGAGGCGATGGCCGGGCAGATCGACCGCTACCGCGGCGGCCGGGTGATCGTCACCGGTGAGGGCGAGCATGAAGCGCTCGCCTTCGCCCGGGCGGCGGTGGTCCGCGACGCACTGCAGTCGCGGGTCGCACCGGACGCGGCGGCCGCGCTGACCGTCGAACTGCGAACGCGGGTCGACGACCCGCACGCGATGGTGGCCGGCGTCGGTAACGGCGGTGTGTTGCTGGGCACCGTGTTGTTCGACACCGACAAGTCGGCCATCCGACCGGAGTTCGAAGCGCTGCTCGACGCAGTCGCCCAACGCCTCGAAGCGCTGGGTGGCGGGACGGTCGGCATCGTGGGCCATACCGACGTGCGCGGTTCGCACGCCTACAACGTCGACCTGGGCCTGCGCCGCGCGCAGTCGGTGTTCGATGCGCTCTCGGGACGTCTGAGCCCGCAGGTCCGGGCCAAGACCCGGGTGGAAGCAAGCAGGGATCCGGCCGCTCCTGTCGGGGAGGCGCGGAAGTGAAAGGGGACCGGATCATGAAGAGGAAGCTGCTAGACGCAGCGCTGCTGGCCGCGCTGGCCGGCATGGCATCGACGACCGCGGCGGCGCAGAGCGCCCCCGCGGCGCCGACCGCCGAGGACGGCGCCGCGGGCGCCGCGACCATGGACTGCGACGCCGACGGCTGCCGCAGCGACGGCGACCTGCTGTTCCGGCTGCGCACGCGCAGCTACGACCAGCCGGTCACCCACGGCACCAGCGAGGCGTCCTCGTCTCAGGCGCTGCAGCCCGATCGACGCGTCAGCGTCGCGCTGGAACAGCCCGGTCGCGCGACCGCGGTGGGCCAGTTCTCGATGCAGTTGCCCGGTGGCGGTGCCATCTGGGCGACCGAGGACCCCAATCTCGGCCAGCCGGAGCTGTCGGTGTCGGCACCGACGATGGTGCCGTTCGAGGATGGCCGCATCGTCAAGCCGGTGCGCTTCTTCGCGCGCAGCAACTACATCGACTTCGTCGAGCGGCTGGAGCTGACGCTTTACCGCGCCGCCGATGCCGATCTGATCGAGCCGATCGCGCAGTTCGAACTGCCGCGTTCGGCGGTCGCCGACGCCGAGTGGGACGGCACGCTGCCCGCAGGCCGCCAGTACCGGACTGGCGACGAGCTGGTGTACGTGCTGCGCGCCTATGACGCGACCGGCAACTTCGACGAGACCTTCGTCCAGCGCCTGCAACTGGTGACGCCGGCCGAAGCCGAACGCGGCGCGCAGATCCTGCGCCAGAGCACCGAGCGCGGTCTGGGCATGTCGCTGGGCGCCGATCAGGCGGCCGCGCAGGCGCTGGTCGACAACGTGTTTTCGGGCAACGGCCTGCGCCAGCAGAACATCCCGGTCTACGGCTCGCGCGTGCGCATCACCGGCCGCAATCTGCCCGAAGGACAGACGCTGCTGATCAACGGCGAGAACTACCCAGTCGATCTGGAACGCAAGTTCGTCGCCGAGTATCTGATGCCGGTCGGCCAGCACCGCTTCGACATCGGGCTGCGCGGCCGCGATGGCGAAGTGTCGGAGCATGCGCTCGACGTCGACGTCAGCGGACGCTACTTCTTCGGCGTTGGCATCGCCGACGTCACCGTCTACCAGAACAAGGCCAGCGGCCCCGGTCGTGAAATGGCGATGGCCGGCCGCGAGGACGACATCCTCAGCGACGGGCGCCTGGCGTTCTACGGCAAGGGGAAGATCGGCGGCAAGTATCTGATCACCGCCCAGGCCGACACCCAGAACCGGCCGCTGAGCGATCTGTTCGACGGCTTCACCTCGGCCGACCCGCAGGACGTCTTCCGGCGCGTCGATCCCGATCTGTACTACCCGACCTACGGCGACGACTCGACGACCTATCGCGACGTCGACACCATGGGCCGGTTCTACGTGCGCATGGACTGGGACAAGAACCAGGCACTGTGGGGCAATTTCTCGACCGGCTTCACCGGCACCGAGTACGGGCAGTACCAGCGTGCGCTCTACGGCGCCGCGCTGGCCTGGCGCTCGCGCATGGCTAATGCCTGGGGCGATCCGGGGACCGAGCTGCGTGCGTTCGTGTCCGAGGCGCAGACCGCGCCGGGTCACAGCGAGTTCTCCGGCACCGGCGGCAGCCTGTACTACCTGCGCCACACCGACGTGCTGCCGGGCTCGGAGCAGGTCGTGGTCGAGGTCCGCGATCCGACCACCGGCCGTGTCGAGGCACGGACCGTGCTGCTGCGCGGCGCCGACTACGAGATCAACGAGTTGCAGGGCCGCATCATGCTGACCCGTCCGCTCTCGCAGGTCAGCCGCGAAAATCTGCCCACGATCATCCGCGACCAGCCACTCGACGGGTTCGATGTACGCATGCTCGTCGACTACGAGTGGGTGCCCAGCGGCTTCGACCCCGACGAGCTCACCGCCGGCCTGCGCGGCAAGCACTGGTTCGGCAATCACGTCGGCGTCGGTGCGACCTGGGTCGATGAAAGCCGGGCGGGCGAAGACTACACGCTGATGTCGGCCGACCTGACGCTGCAGGCCGGCAAGGGCACCTACCTCAAGATCGAGCACAGCCGCACCGAGGCGACCAGCGCCCCGGTGTTCTTCTCCAACAACGGCGGTGACTCGTTCATCCAACTCAACCCGACAGGTCCGAGAGAGGGTGACGCCACCGCGGTCGAAGCCCGTGCGAACTTCCGCGAGCTCGGTTGGACCAACAGCGACTGGAGCACCGGTGCGTGGTGGCGTCGCGTGGATGCCGGCTTCTCGGTTGCGCGCTTCGACATCGGGGCCGATGTCGAAGAGTACGGCGCCGAGGTGCTGGGCGAGTTCGGTCGCGACGTCGGCTTTTACGCGCGCTACAGCCGTGCCGAGCGCGGCGCCGAGACCCTGACCCAGGCCCAGGCGGTCACCGAGTGGCGCTTGTCGGACGTCAACGCGCTTGCCGCCGAGATCCGCCGCGTCGAAGAAGGCCGCCTTGGCGGCGATGCGACCGGTGTGCTCGGTGCGCTGCGCTACACGCACCGTTTCGGCACCGCGCTGGATGTCTACGGCACCGCGCAGCTGACGCTAGACGACGACGGCGGCTACGCCGACAACGATGCCTACACCCTGGGTGGCCGCTACAACTTCGCCAACCTGTCGAGCGTGGGCGCCGAAGTCACGACCGGCGATCGCGGCGACGCGGCGCAGATCAACGGCGAGTACCGTCTGACCCCGCAACACAGCTTCTACGGCGCGTATACCTACTCGACCGATACCACCGAGTACGACCCGTTGTTCAACCGTTCGCAGCAGAACGGCTGGACGCTGGGCCAGCGCTGGCGGCTGTCGAACCAGGTCAACCTGTTCAACGAAAGCCAGTTCCTCAAGTCCCGCTATGAGTCCGGCCTGGCGCATACCTACGGCATGGATTTCTACCCGGCGATCGGCTGGAACCTCGGCCTGACGTTGTCGGACGGCGATCTGACCAACCGTGATGGCGGTCAGATCGACCGGCGCGCGATCAGCGTGTCGGGCGGGCGGACCTCGTCGAGGACGGACTGGCAGAGCAAGATCGAGTGGCGCGAGGACAGCGGTGTGGAGCGGCGGACCCAGTGGGTCACGACCAACCGTGTGCAGCATCGCCTCAACGAAAGCTGGCGCGTGGCCGCCCGCTTCAACTACGCCGATACCCAGGACGACCTGAACCCGGCGGCGAGCGCGAAGTTCATCGAGAGCAATCTCGGCTTCGCCTACCGCCCCTGGGACAGCTCGCGCTGGGGTCTGTTCGGCCGCTACACCTACCTGTACGACCTGGCGACGCTGGGTCAGATCGGCGGTGCGCAGGTCGACCAGAAGTCGCAGGTGCTGTCGCTCGAAGGCGTCTACCGTCTCGACGACCACTGGGAAGTGGCCGGCAAGCTGGCGCGGCGCGAGGGCGAGGCACGGTACGGTCGCGGCACCGGCGCGTGGTTCGACTCGGCCACGACGTTCGCGGCCACCCAGGTGCGCTACGAGCTGCTGCAACGTTGGCACGCACTGGCCGAGTACCGCTGGCTCGACGTCGACGATGGCGGCACGCGTCAGGGCTGGATGGTCGGTGTGGACCGCGATATCGGTCGCAACTTCCGCATCGGTGTGGGTTACAACTTCACCGACTTCAGCGACGACCTCACCGACTTCGACTACGACCACCGCGGCGTCTACATCAACTTCGTCGGCAGCTACTGAGCCGATAGCGACCGGCGCACGACGCGCCGGTCGCCCTTGCAGGCCGGCGCGTGGTTGCACGCGCCGGCCTTCGTTCTTTCTTCAGGGTCGAAGCGGCCCGCGCCGAGCGAACGTACGGGTCATGCGCAGCCACCTGTCTGCGCCGCCTCGGGTACCGCGCCCAGCGCTCGATTGTCCTGCCGGGCCCATTGCCCGGACGCCTGGCTGCTTGCGTCAGGCCGGCAGTTGCAGGCTCACCCGCAGCCCGCCGCCGTCGCGGTTCTGCAGGGCGATCCGTCCGCCGTGGGCTTCGGCGATCTCGCGTGCCAGCGCCAGCCCAAGGCCGGTGCCGTTGCGCTTGGTCGAGTAGAACGGCAGCAGCGCATTGGCGAGCACCGCCTCGTTCATGCCGTCGCCGCGATCGAGGACATCGATGCGCCAGCTGTCGGGCAGCCGTCGCAGCCGCAGCCGCACCTGGTCGGCCGGCGAGCCGGATTCGTGCGCGTTGCGCAGCAGGTTGATCAGGCATTGCGCCATCTGCGCGACGTCGATGCGGACCTGGCCGCCGTCGTCGCCGTCGAGGGTGAACGGCACCTGGTCGCGCAGGCGCGCGAGGAATGTGTGCCAGGGGACGGCTTCGGTCCGCGGTGTCGGCAATTTCGCAAAACGCGCGTAGTCGCGGATGAATCCTTCGAGGTGGCGCGCGCGCTCCTCGATGGTCGCCAGGGCGTCGGGCAGGCGCTCGAGCTGGCCGCGCCGCAGCAATTCGGCGCCCGAGTGCGCGAGCGAGGCGATCGGCGCCAGCGAGTTGTTGAGCTCATGGCTGATGACGCGGATCACCTTCTTCCAGGTCTGCACTTCCTGCCGGCGCAACTCCGTGGTCAGCCTGCGCAGCAGCACCAGGTCGTGGCGCCGGCCGTTGAGTCGGAACGAGCGACGCGACAGGTGGTAGATGTCCTCCTGATCTTCCTCGCCGACGCTCAACAGGCCGTCGCCGCCGCGTCGCAATGCCTCGCGCAGCGCCGGGGGCGCTTGCGCTGCCAGCGTCTCGAAGCCCTGGCCTTCCAGACGGCGCCCGTCGCCGAGCAACTGGCGTGCGGCGACATTGCCGAGCACCACGCGCTGCTGCGGATCGAACAGCACCATCGCCACCGGCGTGTTCTGCACCATCGTGTCGAGCAGCAGTTCGCGTTGCACCAGCGCATGTCGTTGCTCGCGCAGCACATCGCCGAGCCGGTTGTGCGCGGCCACCAGTTCGCCGAGTTCGCCGCCGCCGTCCCAACGGATGCCGAAGCCGTAGTCGCCATCGCGATAGGACGTGACCGCGCCGGCCAGCGCGCGGAACAGCGCACGGACCGGGCCGAGCATCCGCTGCGCCGCCCACAGCAGGCCGGGCAGGCACAGCGCGGCGGCTGCGAGCACCGCCGACCAGGCGGGCAGCCAGCGCGTGAGCCAGGCGGCCAGCAGCGCGACGGCGATCGCGAACAGCGACGCCAGGGCGCCCAGACGGATCGTCAGCGGCAGCTGGCGCGCGGGCATCAGTCGCGCCGCAGACCCAGACGGTCCATGCGCCGGTACAGCGCCTGGCGCGAGAGCCCGAGGTCGGTGGCGGCCTGGGCCAGCACCCCGCCGGCACGCGCCAGCGCGGCCTCGATCGCCATGCGGTCGGGCTCCGGCGCAGCTTGCGCCGGCATCGCGGCTGGCGGCAGGCCCAGCGCGTCGGCGGCGATCGCCGCCTCCTGCGACAGCAGCGCGGCGCGCTGGACCGCATTGCGCAACTCGCGCACGTTGCCCGGCCAGCGGTGTGCGAGCAGGGCGCGCTCGGCGGTACGCGACAGCGACCGGCCGGCCGGCAAGAAGTGCCGGGCCAGCGGCAGGATGTCGTCCGGGCGATCGGCCAGTGCCGGCACCTTGAGTTCGATCGCGTTGAGCCGGTAGTAGAGGTCCTCGCGGAAGCGGCCGTCGGCGATCGCGGCAGGCAGATCGGCATTGGTCGCGCTGACCACGCGCACGCGCACCTGGCGTTCGCGGTTGGAGCCCAGCCGCTCGAAGCGTCCGGTCTCGAGCACGCGCAGCAGCTTCATCTGCCCGGCTAACGGCAGGTTGCCGATCTCGTCGAGGAACAGCGTGCCGCCATCGGCAGCCTCGAACTTGCCCTCGCGCGCCCGGTTGGCGCCGGTGTAGGCACCGGCATCGGCGCCGAACAACTCGGCCTCGATCAGGTCGGCCGGCAGCGCGCCGCAGTTGAGCGCGACGAACGGACCGTCGCGGACCGCGGAGTTGGCGTGGATGATCTCGGCGATCTTCTCCTTGCCCGCGCCATTGGGCCCGGTGACCAGCACCGGCAGCTCGGAGCGCGCGACCTGTACCGCCAGGTTGAGCACGCGTTCGCTCGCGGCGTCGTCGAAGACCGTGCCGCGCAGGTCGTAGGCATCTTCGAGCGCGTGGCGGTCACGCTGCTCGCGGCTGCGTCGGCGCTCGAGTTCGCGCCGGCTGGCCGACAGCTCCAGCAGATTGGCGACCGTCGCCATCAGCTTGTGGTCGTCCCAGGGCTTGGCCAGGTAGTCTGCCGCGCCGGCCTTCACGAGCCCGACCGCCGACTCGAGATGCGTCCACGCGGTCAGCAGCACCACCGGCAACTCGGGATGGCGCGCGTGGATCGCCTCGAACAGCGCTGCGCCCTCGTCTCCGGACGTGGTGTCGGCGCGGAAGTTCATGTCCTGGATCACCAGGTCGACCGGTTCGCGTTCGAGTGCGGAAAGGCCGGCCTCGGGCGAGTCGGCATACACCGTGTCGATGTCGTGCAGCGAGAACAGCACGTCGAGCGCGGTGGCGACCGCGGGGTTGTCGTCGATGATCAGGACGGTGGGCATGGGGGAGCGCTGGAGCCTGTTCGCAAGGGATGCGTCCGGGGAGCCATTCTGGCACCGCCCGGCGTGGTGGAGGTCGGTTCGGTGTCGACTGCTTCACGCACTGCGCGTGGCGACTGCCGGCGGCACCGCCGCCGCGCGCCGCGCCGGGCCGAGGACGGCGAGCTGGCCCAGCAGCCACAGCAGCGCCGCGCTGATTGGCAGGTAGGCCAGCGGCAGACGCGCCATCGCATAGTGCTGCATCAGCCATTGGTTGATCGCGTACGCGGCGAGCATGCCCGGGACCAGGCCGGCCGCGACGATGAGTGCGTTCTCGGCCAGGAACTGTCGCAGCACATCGCCGCGGGTTGCGCCGAGCGCGCGGCGAATGCCGATCTGGCGGATCCGTTGCTCGATCCAGTAGCCGGTCAGGCTGGCGATGCCGATCAGCGTGATCAGCGTGACGACCAGGCAGACGGTGCCCAGCAGCCACACTGCCGCGCGCCGGGTCTTGAACGCATCCGAGCGCTGGGACTCGTAGTCGACGATGATCGGTGCGATGCCGGTCATCAGCTGCGGGCCGTCCTGGCGCGCGAAGACCGCCTGGATTTCGGCCCGCACCGCCTCGCGCGCGTCCGGTTCGGTGCGGACCGCAAACGCCAGAATCGGCAGGTCCTCGAAGACCCGGTTGGGAATCAGCATCGAGTACTCGGCCTGGCCATCGTCGAGCTCGGAGAGCTGGTAGCGCAGCAGGCGGCGGACGGTGCCGACAACGACATAGCGCGGTTCGCCGGCATCGCTGAGCACGCCGCCGATCGCGTCGCCGTCGGGGAACAGCGTGCGTGCCAGCGCCTCGGTCAGGATCGCCGGCACGATGCCGCGGCGCGCGTCGTCGCCGAACAGGCTGCCATCGCGGGCGTAGTCGCCATCCTCGAAGTCGCGGCCACGCACCAGCTCCAACCCGAGCGCCGGCACCAGCCCCTCACCGGCGAACCCGGTCGCAGTGACGCTGACCTCGGCCGGGCTGTCGAGCGTGAGAGTGAAGGTCATCGTCTGGCGCATCGGGATGCCGAGGGTCGGCGCCACCGCACGCACGCCCGGAATCGTCTGCAGCGCCTGTTTCACCGACTGCACCTCCGCAGTGGTCCAGCGCCCCTGTGCCTGGACCAGCTGGTCGACCAGCAGCAACTGCCCGCGCACGATGCCGTCGGGAATCAGCATCGGGCCCACCTGGCGCTGCAGCAGGAACAGCGCATTGGTCAGGATCGCGCAGGCCAGCGCGATCTGCGCGATGACCAGCACTGGCATCAGCCGCTGCCGCTGCAACACAGAGAGAATCGGCCGCAGGGGCGGGAGGGTGGTCAATCGGATCATCGAAGGCTCCATCAAAGGCTCTTGACCTGCAGCGCGGGTTCGATCCGCGCCGCGCGCCAGGCGGGCAGCAGCCCGACCAGCAGGCCGACCGCGACGGCGAGGCTGAGCAGTCCGGCGTACAGCCCCGGGTGCAGCACGGCCTGTTCGGTATAGCCACGGTCCTGCAGGCGCACGACCCACAGCCCGAACAGGGTCAGCGGCAGGGCCAGCAGGCCACCGGCCAGGCCCGCCGCCCCGGCTTCGACCAGACACTGGACCACGACCGTCCGGCGGCTCGCGCCCAGCACCCGGCGCACGCCCAATTCACCGCCGCGGCGCAGGAAACGTGCAGCCAGCAATCCCGCGACGTTGACCATGCACAGGCTGAGCAGGCCGAGCGACAGCCAGAGGTTCAATCGCACGCTGTCGGGCACCACGCGGTTGGCCGTCAGCCACGCCCGCACGCTGTACAGCTGCGCCTGCGGTGGGCGCTCGAACGCGCCGGTGTCGTGGCGTTGCCGGGCATACCGCTCGAGCGCGGCGCGGAAACCATCGACCGCCTGCGGTGTCGGCAACTCGGCCCAGAGTTGCAGAAAGCGGCAGGCGCCGAGATCGAGCTCGTTGAAGCGGAAGCCCCCAGCCCCACCGCGATCGCAGTCCTGCGCGCTGATCGGGGTCACGCCGATTGCGAGCGCGCTGTCCAGCGGCAGGAACGCGCGGATCGCCAGCGCCTCGCCCCAGCCCGAATCCGATTCCTGCAGCGCATAGAACCCCGGTTGCGGATTCCACTCGGCACTGATGCCCACGACCCGAACCTGCCCCTGGCCGACGCGGAGCAGTTGGCCGGTGCCATCGGCGCGACCGAACAGCCGCAGGCTGGTGCGTGCGTCGATGATCGCGACCGGGGCGCGATCGCGCGCTTCCTGTTCGGTCCAACTGCGGCCATGCAGCAGCGGCACTCCGAACATCGAGGGCAGGGGGCCGGTCGCGAGCAATGCACGCACCGATTCGCGTCGTGCGTCCTCGCCTTCCAGGGTCAGCGAGGTCGGCACCAGTGCGGTCTGCCGGATGTCGGGTTGGGCATCGGCGATGGCCTGGACGTCGGCCAGCTTCAACAGCCGCGGCGGGGCGCCGACATCGTCGGCCGCCCGTGCGCCCGCAGCCGGTGCCTGGCGCGAATCGACCCAACCCAGGTACAGGTGCTGGCTCAGACCCGGCAAGGGGTCGGCCGAGAGCATCGACAGCAAGGTCAGCATCGTCATCGTGGCCGCCAGTCCCATCGCCAGGGTCGCGACCGCCAGCCCCATTGTGCGTGGATGTCGCAACAGGCCACGCATTCCCAACTCGAACGCATACCGCATGCCCTTCCTCCTCAACGTGTCAGGTGCTGCGCGTGGCGACCGCCGGCGGCACCGAGGCGGCGCGCCGCGCCGGCCAGTACACCGCGATCTGTCCGAGCACCCACAACACCAGCGCGCCGGCCGGCAGATACATCAGCGGCAGCCGGCCCAACTCGTAGCGCGCCATCAGCAACTGGTTGAGGCCGTAGGCCAGCAGCATCCCGAGCGCGATGCCCATGGTCGCCAGCAGGAAGTTTTCCACTTGGAAGTAGCGCAGGATCTGGCCACGGGTCGCGCCGAGTGCACGACGGATTCCGATCTGCTTGGCACGCTGCTGCACCCAGAAGCTGGCCAGGCCGATGATGCCCAGCGCCGTGACCACCAGCAGGGCGATGCACACCACGACCAGCAGCGCCGCCATCGCGCGGTCCTGCCGGTAGTACTGTTCACGCAGCTCGCTGATGAGGTCCTTGTTGACCGTCACCCGGTTGGGATCGATCCGCTTGAGTGCGGCCTCGGCCGCCTCCAGCACCTCGCGGCGCTGCGCGGGATCGGTCCGGATCAGGTAGTTGAGATTAGGCGAGGCCACGCGGACCGGCAGCAGCATCGTCGCATCGCCAGGCCCGGATCGATCGTTCGGGCGCGCCAGCGTCTCGACGACGCCCACGATCGGCATCGGCGCGCTGCCCCAGCTGTAGATGTGCTTGCCCACCGCGTCCTCGCCGGGGAACAGCGCCTGCGCCATCGCACGGTTGACGATGACCGCGGGCACCTTCGCGTCCTCGCCGCCGGCGTCGATGCGCGCCATGTCCACGTACTCCTCGGCATTGAAGCCGCGGCCGGCGATCAGGCGCAGGCCAAGCGTGTCGAGCAGGTCCTCGCTACCCAGGTACGGCGAGGCGACCAGCGTGTTATTGACCTGGTCGTCGCTGAGCTGCACGCCGCTGGTCGAACTGCTGTTGCCATAGGGAATCTGGGTGGAGGCCGCCACGTGCAGGACCCCAGGTACTGCGCGCAGCGCCGCCAGATCGCGCGCGACATAGGCATTGAGATCGAGTGTCTCGTCCAGGCTGACGCGTGGCATCTGCAGGCGGACAAGTTCGTTCTCCACCGCACCGCTGGGACGGGCCATGCGGTCGATGCGACGGTCGATCAGATAGATGGCGTTGCAGATGATCGCGCAGGCGAGCGCGATCTCCATCACGATCAGGGCGGCCGCGGTCTTGTGGCGGCGCAGGGTGGAGAAGATAGGGCGGATGTCCATGCGGGTGTCCGTCGGTTGGGCCGGGGTCAGTTGGATTTGAGCTGGATCGCGGGCATGACCTGGGTCGCCCGCCAGGCGGGCAGCAGGCCGGCCAGCAGGGTCGCGACGATCGACAGCACGAACGTGGTCAGCAGCATGGTCGGGTCGAGCCGGGCGAGCTCGGCGTAGGCGCTCGGCGCTTGGCGCACGGCCCACAGGCCGCAGAGCGCGACCGCGAGCCCGGCGATGCCGCCGGCGACCCCGATCGTGCCGGCCTCGACCAGGAACTGCGCGAAGATCGCCTTGCGCGAGGCGCCCAGCGAACGCCGGACGCCGATCTCCGACGCGCGGCGCAGGCTCTTGGCCAGCAGCAGGCCCACCGTGTTGACCAGGCACACCAGCAGGAAGCCGAACGCCAGCCAGACCTGCAGGCGCACGTCGCCGGGCACGATCCGGGCGTAGTCGAGATGCGCGCGCACATCGCGCAGGCGCACGTTCGCCGGCCGCACGAAGCGCCCGGCCTGGCGTTGCTGTTCGGAGTACGCGAGGAGATAGTCGCGATACGCCGCGGCATCGCCCGGCGAATCGAGCTCCACCCAGTACTGCAGCCAGGCGCACGGTGCGTTGCGGGCGTTGGAATCGATGCCGCTCGAATCGCCCCAGCAGCTCATGCTGCCCATGCGCGAGAGCTTGGCATCCATCGCGGCCGAGAACGGCACGAACACCGATTCCAGCGGCTCGAACCCGTCCAGATTGAGGTCCCAGAACCGCGGCGTCGGTCGCCACGGGGCCAGCACGCCGATGACCTGGAACGCGTTGCCGTCGATGCGCAGTGTCTTGCCGGTGCTGTCGCCGCCGCCGAACACCTTCTGGTTGGTCTCGGCCGAGATCACCGCCACGCGCGCAGCATCGGCATCGTCCTGTGCGCTCCAGCCGCGTCCGAACGCCAGCGGCGCGTCGAACATCGGAAAGAACTCGCCGGTGGTGTAGCGCGCGTCGGTGAAGTACGGCGATGCGCCTTCGGGCTCCAGCGCCACGAAGCCGCCGCTCATGAAGGCCTGGCGCTTGCCCCGGGCCTCGTGCAGCAGCGTCTCGGAGTCGAAACGGGTCATATTGCGCGACGGCTCGCCGCCGGCCGTGTAGCCGGTCATCGGTTCGGGATCGAGCTGGACATGGAACAGCCGGTCGCTCTTGGCCGGGATGGGGTCGCCCGACAGCACGTGGAACACGGTCAGCGTGGTCATGCTCGCGCCGATACCCAACGCGATCGCCAGCACCATCAGCGCGGTCAACATGCGATTGCGCCGGAAGCTGCGCACCGCGAGATTGCAGTAGTAACCAAACATGTTGGGATCCTTCAGGCGGCGCGGGTGGCGATGGCGGGGGAAATGGCAGCGGCGCGGAGTGCCGGCCACAGCACGGCGGCCTGCCCGAGCGCCCACAGCAGCACCGTGCAGACCGGCAGATAGGCCAGTGGCAACCGCGGCAGTTCGTAGCGGCCCATCATCAGCTGGTTGAGCGCATAGGCCAGGGCCATGCCCAACACGATGCCGGTGCTGGTGAGCAGGAAGTTCTCGATCTGGAAGTGGCGCAGGATCTGCGCGCGGGTGGCCCCCAGCGCGCGGCGCACGCCGATCTGGCGCGTGCGCTGCTGCACCCAGAAGCTCGCCAGACCGACGATGCCGAATGCGGTCACCACCAGCAGCACGATCGAGACGGTCGACAACAGGCCGATCATCTCGCGGTCATTGCGGAAATAGTCCGCGCGGATGGCCTCGTAGGCACTGTGGGCAAGGATCAGCCGGTCGGGATCGACCGCTTCGAGGGCAGCGACCGCGGCCGCGAGTACCGCGTCGCGGCGTGCCGGATCGCTCACCCGGATCAGATACGTGCCGCCGTTGTTGTAGTGCAGGCGGATCGGCAAGAGAAACGAGAACGTGCCCTCCCCGTCGCTTGGCGAGGGCCGGGCCAGGGATTCGGCGATGCCGACGATCGTCAGCGGAATCGGTCCGAAGTACACCGTGCGTCCGACCGCCTGCTCACCGGGAAACAGCCGCTCCGCCATTGAGGCGGTGACGATGGTCGCACCGCGCATGCCTTCGCTGCCGTCGAGCGCTTCGACCTCGGCGACATCCATGTACTCGTCAGGCAGGAAGTCGCGGCCTGCGACCAGGCGGATGCCCAGCGTCGCGATGGTGGTTTCATCGGCGTGGTAGCGCGCCGCGTGCAGGGTCGGCTGCGCCTGGTCGGCGGTCAGCGATACCCCCGAGTTGCTGGACGAGAACCGGTAGAACGGCAACTGGTTGGTGACCGTGGCCCCGACAACGCCGGGCACGGCGCGCAACGCCGCCAGATCCTCGCGCGTCCGGGCGCCGGCATCGGTCTGCGGCCCGATGCCGCTGAGCCGGATCTGCAGCAGTTCGCGTTCGGCGATGCCGCTGGGGCGGCGCACCGCATCGATGCGCTCGCCGATCAGGAACAAGGCGTTGCAGACGATCGCGCAGGTCAGCGCGATCTCCAGCACGATCAGCAAGGCTGCGGTCCGGTGGCGGCGCAGTGACGAGACGATGGGGTGGACGTGCATGGCGGCGACCTGTGGATGCGCGATTGGAGGAGCGGGGCGAGCGCGTGTCACTGCGACTTGAGCTGGAGCGCCGGTGCGATCTGCATCGATCGCCAGGCCGGCAGCAGGCCGGCGGCGATGCTGGTCACGAGCGCGAGCACGAACGTGAGCAGCAGCATGGCGCCGTCGAGATGGGCGAGCGCGGCGTAGTCGGTGGGGCGCTGACGGACCGCCCACAGGCCCGCTTGCGCGAGCCCCAGCCCGAGCAGGCCGCCGGCGATCCCGACCGTGCCGCTCTCGACGATCGCCTGCACGAACACATCGCGGCGCGCGGCGCCGAGCGCGCGACGCACGCCGATCTCACCGCCGCGGCGCAGGAACTTGGCCAGCAGAAGACCCACGGTGTTGACCAGGCAGACCAGCAGGAAACCCAGCGCCAGCCATAGCTGTAGACGCACGTCGCCGGGCACGACCTTGCGATGGTCGAGCCAGTCCATCACGCTGCGCAGCCGCACGTTGGCCGGCCGTTCGAAGCGCCCCGCCGCCTTCTGCTGCGCGGAATAGTTGGCGAGGTAGGCCTTGAAGGCGTCGGCCTGCGCCGGGTCCTCGAGCTCCACCCAGTACTGGATCCAGGTGCAGGGCGCGTTGAGCGCCCGACTGTCGTTGGTCGGCGCGCCGCCGAAGCAGTTGCTGCTGCCCGATGTGCCCATCTTCAGGTCGATGGCGGTCGAGAACGGCAGGAACAGGTGCTCCTGACCGTCGAAGCGGCCGGTGTTGAGGTCGTAGAACTTCGGTCGCGGCAGCCAGTCGTCGATCACACCGACGATCCGCAGCGCGGTGCCGTCGACGCGGACCTGCCGACCGACGCTGTCGGCGCCACCGAACAGTTTGTCATTGAGGGTGCGTCCGATCACCGCGACGCGGCCGCGTCCGGCATCGTCCTGCGCGGTCCAGCCCTGGCCGTGGAGGAACGGCACATCGAACATCGCGAAGAAGTCGGCCGAGGTGTAGCGCATGGACTCGAGAAACGGACGAACGGCGCCGTCTTCGGCCTCGATGATCCCGCCGCCCCCGGTCATCATCACCTGCCGCGTCGCGTGCCTGTCGCGCAACAAGGCCTCCGCATCGAAGCGGGTCAGCTGGCTGTCGGGTTCGGCGCCCGGCACATAGGTGGCCAGCGGCTCGGGATCGAGCTGGACGTGGAACAGCCGGTCGCTCTTGCCCGGAATCGGGTCGCCCGACAGCACGTGGAACACCGTCAACGTGGTCATGCACGCACCGATGCCCAGTGCGAGCGTGAGCACCATCAGCGCGGTCAGCACGCGGTTGCGGCGGAAGCTGCGCAGGGCGAGGGTCAGGTAGTAACCGAGCATGGCGGGTCCGTACGTCAGGCGCTGCGAGTGGCGATGGCGGGGGAGATGGCGGCGGCGCGCAGTGCCGGGCCCAGAACGGCCGCCTGGCCGAGCAGCCACAGCAGCGCCGCACCCAGCGGCAGGTACGACAGCGGCAGGCGCGGCAGCTCGAAATGGCGCATCAGCAACAGGTTGCCGCCATAGGCCAGCGCCATGCCCAGCGCGATGCCCAGACCGGCGAGCAGGAAGTTCTCGAGCTGGAAGTAGCGCAGGATGTCGCCGCGGGTCGCACCGAGCGCGCGACGAATGCCGATCTGCCGGGTGCGCTGCTGGACCCAGAAACTGGCGAGGCCGACGATGCCCAAGGCCGTCACCAGCAGCATCGCGGCAATCACGCCAAGCAGCAGCCAGGCCATCGCACGGTCGCGCTCGAAGTAGCGTGCGCGCAGGTCCGACAGCGGCCGGCTCTGGTCCATATCGATGACGGCCTCGGGCACGGCCGCGGCCACCGCATCGCGTGCGGCGATCGCAAGGCGCGGCAAGTCGAGCGGATCGGCGCGCAACGCGTAGACGCCCGACTGCGCCTCATCGCGCACCGGCACGACCACCGACCATTGCGCACCGGCGACGCCGTTTTCGCTGCGTCCGGGATTGGGGCGGGCGAAGTGCGGCACCAGCCCGGCGACGCGGAAGTGGTATTCGCCCATCCAGAACTCGCGACCGACCGCAGGCTCGCCCGGCCACAGATGCGCGGCGAAGGCTTCGGTGATCCAGACCTGGGCGTCGAGCGGCAGGAAGTTGTCGATCGGCTGGAAGTCCGCTGCTTCGAAGCCTTGCCCTTGCGATGGCTGCAGGCCGAGCGTCTCGATCGCATCGCGGCTGAAGGCGTAGAAATGCGGCACGCCGCCGAAGTGCCGGCCCTCGGCATCCAGCGTCACCCCGGCGTCGCCGGCGCGGATGCCGAACGGCGTGGCGTTGAGCACGCCGGCCGCCTGTACGCCGGGCAGGCCGCGGATCGCCGCCAGCGCCCGGGCGTTGACATCGGCGTCGACGCAGCCATCGCAGCCGCGCAGTGCCACCACCGCCAGCGATGGCGCGTCGATGCCGCTGTCGATGCGCATCAGTGCCAGGCGCTCGGCGATCAGGAAGCAGGCATTGCACAGTACCGCGCAGGCGAGCGCGATCTCGAGCACGATCAGGCTCGTGGCGATGCGGTGCCGGCCCAGGGCGGCGACGATCGGTCGGATGTCCATCCCCGGAGTCCTCACAGCGACTTGAGTTGCAGGGCCGGTGCGATCCGGCTGGCGCGCAGGGCGGGAAACAGGCCAGCGAGCAGGCTCGCGACGAGCGCCAGCGCGAAAGTCGCCGCGAACATCGACAGGTCCAGCCGTGCCAGGTCGGCGTACTCGACCGGCTGCCGGCGGATCGTCCACAGCCCGAGCAGTGTCAGGCCCCAGCCCAGGACGCCACCGGCCAGCCCGACCATGCCGGCTTCGACCAGGCACTGCACGAAGATCTCCCGGCGCGAGGCGCCTAGCGCCCGGCGTACGCCGATCTCGCCGCCGCGGCGCAGGAACTTGGCCAGCAGCAGTCCGACCGTGTTGAACAGGCAGATCGCCAGGAACGCCAGCGCCAGCCAGGTCTGCAGCCGGACGTCGCGTGGGACGACGTGGTTGTAGTCCAGCCAGTCCATCAGCCCGAGCACACGCGCGTTGTCAGCGTGCTGGATCCGGCCCTGTGCTTGTTGCTGCCGTGCGTACGCAGCGACGAAATCGCGATAACCCGCGACCTTTGCCGGCGTGTCGAGCTGCACCCACAACTGCAGCCACACGCAGTCGCTGCCCTGCAGATGGCCCGGGACCTCGGGCAGCTGCCAGCACGTGAACTGCTGGAAGTGGCCATCGTTGATCTCAAGGCCCGTGGGGAAGGGCACGAACACGTCCTGCGGCGCGGCGTAGAAGCTGGCGGTGTCGCCCTGCGCGAAGTTGCCGCCGGCCAAGCGATAGAACAGCGGCGAGGGCCGCCAAGGCGCGAGCACGCCGACGATACGCACGTCGGTGTCGCGGATGCGCAGCGTCCGGCCGACGCTGTCGCGCCCGCCGAATAACGTGCGGTTGAGGTCGGCGGAGATCACCGCCACGCGGGCGTGGCCGGTATCGTCGGCGGCGCTCCAACCGGCGCCATAAGCGAACGGGACGTCGAACATCGGGAAGAAGTCGGCATGCGTGGACAGCATCTGGGTCATCAGCTTCGGCCGCCCGGTGTCGGGTGCCTGGAGCCGGATCTCGCTCTCGACCACCAACGCCTGCCGGTCCGCGCGGCCGGCGCGCCACAGGTCCATCGCGGTGGTGTGGTCGAGCATGTCCGGGGGATTGGGCCGCATGCGTTCGCCGGGCCTCGGGTCGACCTGCGGATAGAAGAGCGTGCTGCTACGGCCGGGCAGCGGATCGCCCGACAGCAGGTGCATCACGGTCATCGTGGTCATCGCCGCGCCGATGCCGACCGCAATCGACAGCACCATCAAGGCCGTCAGGACCTGGTTGCGGCGGAAGCTGCGCAGGGCGAGGCGGGCGTAGTAGGCGAACATCGGGGCGCGCGTTCCTCAGCTCAGGCCGCGGCGGTCGCGGATTCGCGGCGCAGATCGGTCGCCAGACCGTCGACGATGTGCACGTTGCGCTGCGCGCGCGCGGCGAGCTCGGGATCGTGGGTGACCATGACGATCGTCGTGCCCTGCGCGTGGATCTCCTCAAGCAGTTCCAACACGCTGCGCGCCATCTGCGAGTCGAGGTTGCCGGTGGGTTCGTCGGCCAGCAGCAGGCGCGGACTGCCGGCCAGCGCACGGGCGATCGCCACGCGCTGCTGCTGGCCGCCCGACAGCTCGGCCGGGTAATGCTTCATGCGCGAGGCCAGACCGACCAGGCCCAATGCTTCCTCGATCCGCAGCCGGCGCTCGGAGGCCGGCATGCCGCGATAGCGCAACGGCACGTCGACGTTGTCGAACAGATTGAGATCGGGAATCAGGTTGAAGCCCTGGAAGATGAAGCCGATCTTCTCGTTGCGCAGGCGCGAGCGCTGGTTGTCGCCCAGCCCCTGCACATCGACGCCATCGAGCTTGTAGGTGCCGCTGGTGAAGGTTTCCAGCAGGCCGGCGATGTTGAGGAAGGTCGTCTTGCCCGAGCCCGACGGCCCGGTGACAGCGACGAACTCGCCTTCGCGGACGTGCAGGTCGAGCGCGCGCAGCGCATGGGTTTCGACGAGTTCGGTGCGGTAGACCTTGCCGACCTGGTTCATCTGCAACATGGGGTGTTCCTTATCTTGGAAATGGAAGAAGCAGGCCCGCGGGCCCGGGGGAAAACTCAGCGGCTGATGCGCACCCGTTCGGCGTCGCCGAACAGGTCGCTGCCCGAGACGACGATGCGCTCGCCGGCCTGCAGGCCCGATACGATTTCGACTGCGCCCAGACTGCTGGCGCCGGCCTGGATCGGACGGCGCACCGCGCTGCTGCCATCGACGACGTAGGCGTAGCGGCCGCCGGACTGCTCGACGAACGGGCCGCGCTCGACCATCAGCACATCGCGCCGGGTGTCGAGCAGGATCCGCGCCGACAGCCGCTGGTTCTGGCGCAGGCCGGCCGGCTGGCGCTCGGAGAAGCGCACGCGCGCGGCGACCTCGCCGGCAACGACCTCGGGCGAGACCGCCGAGACCTCGGCCGGGAACACCTCGTTGGCGCTGCGGATCTCGGCCGGCATGCCGATCGCCAGGTCGCGCGCGAAGCTTTCGGGCACCTTGATCTCCACCTCGAACACCGACAGATCGACCACACCCAGCACCGGCGCGTTGACGGCCACGTTGGTGAACTGCGCCACCTGCACCTGGCCGACCTGACCATCGAAGGGCGCACGCAGGGTCAGCGCCTGGACCTGGCGGCGCGCCTCGGCGACGACGGCCCCCTGGCGGTCGGCCAGCAACTGCTTGTTGCGCGCGTCCAGCCCAGCGCCCTGGCCCTGCAAGTGCGCGTCCTCGCGGGCCGAGGCCAGGCCGATGTCGGTCTTTTTCAGCGCATCCTCCGACTTGGCCAGGTCGACCTGGGCGACGACACCGGCCTCGAAGGCGCGCTGGTAACGCTGCAGGTCACGCTCGGCCGCGGTGCGCTCGATCTGCGCCTGGTCGAGCAGCTTGCGCGCCTCGGCGCGGGCGATCCGTGCATCGAGCGTCGCGCGTTCGGCCTCGGCCTGCAGGCTGGCGAAGGTGGACTCCTCCTGGACCAGCTTGCTGCGCAGCTCCGGACTGTCGATCTCGGCCAGCACTTGGCCCTTCTCGACGCGGTCGCCCGCGACTACCTTCAGGGTCACCGTGCCCGGTGCGATCGCGTACAGCGTGGGACTGTTGGCCGAGATCACGCGTCCCTCGGCGGCGATGTCGCGCACCAGGTCGCCGCGGGTGACCTCGGCGATGCGCAGCCGGGCGGCGTCGATCGACGTGGCGCCCGACGCCCAGCCGGCGACCAGCCAGACAAGCGCTGCGATCGCCGCGATCGCGGCCGCGGCGATCGCCAGCCAGCGACGCCGGCGGCCGGGGCGCGCGACATGGACCGTGTCCTGTGCGGAGGTGTCGCGGATACCGCGGCGGACAGGAGAGGGGGAGGCGGGTGCGGACATGGACAGGGCACGATCGGGATCTGCCTGGAATCAAGCAGGTATCGTGCCAGCCATAACAAACTGATTTTATTGTGAATTTTCGGCGTCCGCAGGTGTCCGCCGCCCTGTCCGGACGTCCGCTGCGCGGACAACGACGCGCCCCATCTCCCAAGGATGTGGGAAAATGCGAATCATTCGCATAAATGAGGTGCCTGCGTCATGCCGACGTGCCTAGGGCCGGTCGCAGCCGGGATGACCCGATCCCGGTCGTGGCGCCGCGCCGACCACGGGGCATGCATCCAGCGCGCATGCGCCCTGCTGGGCGCCATTGCGGTGCACGGCATGGTCGTGCTGCTGGTGTTCGGTCTGGGCGAGGACCTGCGTCCGCCGCCGCCGGCCGATTCGGTGATCGAAGTGAGTGTCCTCCCCGCCGCTGCACCGCCGGTCCCGGTCGAGCCGAGGCGCGCGCCCGCCCCGGTGGTTGAGGCGCGCCTGACCCGCGCACCTGCCGAACCGCGATCGCCGCCGCCGCTGCCGCAGACGCGCGCGGCGCCGCTCGAGCCGCTGCCCTCGCTGGCGGACAGCGAGCGCCCGCTGCCCGCCGCCGTCCCGGCCTCCACAGATGCGTCTGCCGACCCGCCGACGTCGCACGACCAGCAGGCCGCTGCCCCGCCGAGTCCGCCGGCCCCCGCCGCCGAGGCCCAGGCCGGTCGCCGCGACGACCGCTGGGAAGCGCGGGTGATGGCGCGATTGGCGCGGTACCGGCATTACCCGACCGCGGCGCGGATGCGCGGCGAGGAGGGGGTGGCGATCGTGCGCCTGCGCATGGACCGGGCCGGTCGCGTGCTCTCGGCCGCGCTCGCACGCTCGTCGGGATCGACCCGGCTCGACGCCGCGGCGATCGAGACGTTTCATCGCGCCGCGCCGCTGCCGGCGATTCCCGCCGACCTGCCGGCCCCGATCGAGATCGCGGTGCCGGTCGAGTTCTTCATGCACTGAACGGTCGCGTGTGGAGGCCTCTGCGCCGAGCCCCGACCGGCCGTTAGAATGGTGCATTGACTTGCAGGAGCGGGCGGCATGTGCGGAATCGTCGGTGCGATCGCGGATCGCGATGTGGTCCCGGTCCTGGTCGAGGGCCTCAAGCGGCTGGAGTACCGCGGCTACGATTCGGCCGGCATCGCCGTGCTCGATGGCGACACGGTGCGGCGCGTGCGCCGGACCGGACGCGTCGCCGAGATGGCCGCTGCGGCGCAGGCCGAGGCGTTACACGCCTCTCTGGGCATCGGGCACACGCGTTGGGCGACCCACGGCGGCGTCACCGAGCACAACGCGCATCCGCACATCAGCCACGACACGCTGGCGCTGGTGCACAACGGCATCATCGAGAACCACGAGGCGCAGCGCGAGCGCCTGACGGCGCTGGGCTATGTCTTCGAGTCGCAGACCGACACCGAGGTCATCGCCCATTTGATCCACCACCACCAGACCCAGGGCCTGGATCTGCTGGCCGCGCTGCAGGCTGCGGTCAACGAGCTCGACGGCGCCTATGCACTGGCGGTGATCGACCGGCGCGACCCCGGCCGTCTGGTCGCGGCCCGCATGGGCTGTCCCTTGCTGGTCGGCTTGGGCGAGGGCGAACAGTTCGTTGCCTCCGACGTCTCGGCGATCCTTCAGGCCACGCGCCGGGTGATCTTCCTCGAAGAGGGCGACACCGCCGAACTCACCCGTGACGCGGTGCGGATCTTCGACCAGGCAGGGGCCGAGGTGACGCGCCCCGAGCACCTGTCCGATGTCTCGCTGGCGTCGCTGGAGCTCGGGCCGTACCGGCACTTCATGCAGAAGGAGATCCACGAGCAGCCGCGCGCGCTGGGCGACACGCTCGAGGCGATCATCGATGCCGCCGCGTTTGCGCCGGCGCTGTTCGGCGATGCCGACGGCCAGGTGCTGGGCGAGATCGAGGGCGTGCAGATTCTCGCCTGCGGCACCAGCTTCTATGCCGGCTCGGTCGCGCGTTACTGGATCGAGTCGATCGCCGGGCTGCCGTGCTCGGTCGAAATCGCCAGCGAGTACCGCTACCGCGAGGCGGTGGCCAATCCCAAGCACCTGATCGTGACCATTTCCCAGTCGGGCGAGACGCTCGACACGATGGAGGCGCTCAAATACGCCAAGTCGCTCGGTCACCGGCATACGCTGTCGATCTGCAATGTGCCCGAAAGCGCGATCCCGCGCGCCAGCAGCCTGGTGTTCTACACCCGCGCCGGCGCCGAGATCGGCGTCGCCTCGACCAAGGCGTTCACGACCCAGCTCGTCGGTCTGTTCGCGCTGGCGGTCACGCTCGGCAAGCTGGCCGGCCGCGTCGACGCTGCGCAGGAGGCCGACTACATCGAGGCCCTGCGCCATCTGCCGGGCAGCGTGCAGCACGCGCTTAACCTCGAGCCGCAGATCGCCTCGTGGGCCGAGCGCTTTGCGCCCAAGCAGCATGCGTTGTTCCTGGGTCGCGGCGTGCATTACCCGATCGCGCTCGAAGGCGCGCTCAAGCTCAAGGAGATCTCCTACATCCACGCCGAGGCCTACCCGGCGGGCGAGCTCAAGCACGGCCCGCTGGCCCTGGTCGATGCCGACATGCCGGTTGTGGTGATCGCGCCCAAGGACGGCTTGCTGGAGAAGGTGAAGTCCAACATGCAGGAGGTGCGCGCGCGCGGTGGCGAGCTGTTCGTCTTCACCGATGCCGACAGCAACTTCGGTCCGTCCGAGGGTGTGCACGTGATCCGCACCCCGCGCCATGTGGGTGTGCTGAGCCCGATCGTGCACACGATCCCGGTGCAACTGCTGGCCTACCACACGGCACTGGCGCGCGGCACCGACGTCGACAAGCCGCGCAATCTCGCCAAGTCGGTCACCGTCGAGTAGGCCCTGCGGGCGCTGCCGCCCGGCTGTTGCCGGTGCGGTGGCATGCCCACGCCGGCCGCGCGATCTGTGAAAATGTCGCGGTGAAGACGACGTACTGCCCGCACGGACGCGACGCTCGATGAGCGATTCGACTCTGCCCTCGCTGTTCTCGGTCGTGCCGGCCGGCGTGTTCGGCCCGCTGGCCTCGGCCAACCGCGAGCACTACTGGCTGTTACTCCACCGCTTGTTCGACGAGTTCTTCGGCCCGGATGCGCCGATGCCGCCCAGTCACGGCTTGCCGCGTCGCGAGATCACCGCCGCGATCGAGCGCTATCTGGTGGCCGACGATCCCTGGGAGGACGAGGACGGGCAGGGCCCGGACACGCCACCAGGCATCCGCGCCCATGCCATCTACGAGCGGTTCCGCAACGCTGGCTGGTTGCGCCAGGAGCGCATCGGCGCACGCGAGATGGTCGCCATGCCGCCCGCGGTCTCGCAACTGTTGTCGACGCTGGTCGAGTTCGCCGAACACGGGCCGACCTTCGTCTCGGCCAAGGTGCGCTCGATCGAGCTGCAGATGCAGCAGGTCGTCGACGGGGCCGGCGCTGGCGACGCCCTCGACGAGGCGGCCGATCAGGCCCGGCGGCTGCTGGTCTCGCTGGCGTCGATGAGCCTGCAGGTGCGCGACCTGATGCCCGAGCTCAGCCGCGCCGAGACCACCGCGCAGTTCGCACGGCAATGGTTCGAGCAGTACGTCTCACGCTTTTTCATCGGCGACTACGCCGGCCTGCACCGCGCCGACCACCCGCTGGCGCGTCGCAGCTCGATCCTGGCGATGGTGCAGCAGGTCGAGACCGGCCCGCGGCACGAGGCGCTGCGGGCCTGGTACCGCGAGCAGCTGGCCGGTGGCGACGATGCCCGCGCGGCGCTGCGGCTCGGGCGCAGCCTGCGCCGCCTGCGCGAGCTCGAGCGTATCGACGAGTACCTCGGCCGGCTCGATGACGACATCCGCCAGGCCAACCGTCGCGCGCTGGCCTTTCTCGACTACCGGCTGCGCGCGCCCGACCGGCTCGACATCCTGCTGCGTCGCGCCTGTCGCGGCGTGCTGACCGCGCCGGCCGAGGCACTGCGGTTGCCGGTCGCGCCCGGCGCGCTGATGGACGAGACCCGTCTGCGTCCGCCGCGGACCCGGCCGCAGCCGATCCCGCGCAGTGCCAATGCCGCCCAGGTGCCGACGCCCGAACAACTCGCGCGGCTGAGCCTGTTGCGGCGCATGAAGCGAGCACGTCTGGTTACCGCCGAGGACATGGCCCGCTATGTCGGCCGCCATCTGGGCGAGGCCGATCGCGTCGAGTCTGCCCAGATGCGCGTGGCCTCGATCGAGGACCTGCGCGCCTACCAGACCCTGCTCACGCTTGCGCTGCGCAGTCAGCGGATTGGTGGCCTGCGCCGCGATGACCCGCTCAGCCGATTGCTGCGTGGCTTCCGCGTCGAACTCCTCGATTCCGCCGAGCCGCTGGACAATGGCGTACTGCGCGCACCGCGCTTCGTCGTCCGCCGGCTCGCGCCCGCTTCCCGGACCCCCGCATGAAACGCAGCTGGAACACCTTGAGCCAACAGTCCAACGGCCTGTACGCCGTGCAGGATTTCGAGCGCGCCGCTTACCGTCTGGTCACCGAACAGGTGCTCTACGCCGCCGATCGCACCGCGCGCGTGGCCTACCACCTGGTCGAGGATCATTTCGACGATTTCGTCGGCGCGCTCGCGCCGCTGGGCATCCGGCTGGCGCGCAATCCACACTACCGCTACCTGGTCGCGCTGCCCGCGCATGGCGAGGGCGTCGCGGTCACGCTCGACGAGACCTTGCTGCTGCTGGTGCTGCGCCAGCGCTATGACGAGGCGATGCGCCAGGGACAGATCGAGGAACACGGCGAGGTCGTCGTCGAACTGCCGGAACTGCAGGAGGCCTACCAGGCGCTGGCCGGTCGCCCGATGCCCGATGTCGGCACCTTGCGCACGCTCGCGCGCACTTTGCGCCGCTGGGGCCTGGCGCGGCTGGTGGATTCGGATCGCGACGATCCGCAGCCATTCCATCTGGTGGTGCGACCGGCGATCGTGGAGATCGTCGGCGAGCTGTGGCTGCAGCGCCTCGACCAGCACAATCGCGACGACGATGGCGCTCCGGACGACGACGTGCAGGACGTGTCGGAGGACAACGATGCAGTTGCTTGAACGCGTCCACCTGGTGCAGTTCTTCCTGTTCGAGGCGCAGACGCTCGAACTGGATGCGACCAGCGCGATCATCGCGCCCAACGGCGCCGGCAAGAGTGCGTTGCTCGACGCGCTGCAGATCGTGTTGCTGGGCGGCGACCGCAGCCGCATCCGCTTCAACGCCCAGGCCGGCGGCAGTGCCCGCGCGCGCACCATTCGCGATTACTGCCTGGGCGTGTACCGCAGTGGCGACGACGGCCGCAAGCGCCGCACCGCGACCACCTACATCAGCCTGGTGTTCCGCGACCAGGAGACCGGTCAGGCGCTGACGGCCGGCATCGCGCTGGGCGCCTCCGTCGACGAGCCCGAGCATCGGCTGCACGGTCTGTACCTGCTGCCCGGCGTCGCGCTGGAGCGCGACGACCACCTGGAACGCGTCAAGGGCCGCGAAATGCCGCTGGCCTGGCCGACGTTCCGTGAGCTGGCCGCGCGCCGCTCCCGCGAGGCGGGCGAGAAGGTCGAGCTGCACACCACCAGCGAGCGCTTCGTGCGCGACCTGTTGTTCCGGCTGCGCGCCGCGCCGGGCGTCCAGCCCGACCTCAACGCCTATCGCAAGGCGTTCCAGAACGCGCTGAACCTGCAGCGGGTCGAGGACGTCGACCTGTTCGTGCGCACGCTGGTTGCCGAGGACCGCCCGACCGACATCGCGCGCTTCCGCGCTCTGCTCGAGAGCTTCCGGCAGATCCGCGACAAGATCGAACAGGTCCGCCAGCGCATCGAGTCCGCCGAAGAGGTCGAACGCCAATACGGCAAGATCGCCGCACAGGCGGTGCGCGCCGCCTCCTACCGCGCGCTCGCGGCCGAGTACCGACGCGACCTGCTCGGCGAACAGGTCGAGCAGGCCGAACAGGCGGGCGACGCGGCTCGCCAGGCGCTGGCGGCGGCCCGCGTGCAGTTGCAGGACGCGCGCAGCGAGCGCGAAAGCCTCAAGCACGAACTCGAGCTCGCCCAGCAGCAGCTCCAGGGCAGCCGCGGCTACGGCGAACAGGCCTCGTTCGACGAGCTGGCCG
Source organism: Luteimonas sp. S4-F44 (assembly GCF_022637415.1). Lineage (NCBI taxonomy): Bacteria > Pseudomonadati > Pseudomonadota > Gammaproteobacteria > Lysobacterales > Lysobacteraceae > Luteimonas > Luteimonas sp. S4-F44. The sequence continues at coordinate 3,061,625 of NZ_CP093340.1, read as the reverse complement.
AGCGCGACCGCGAGGAACTGGTCCGCCTCAAGCGCGAACTCGGCACCCAGTTCGCCTATGTGCGCGACCAGTTGCAGGCGGTGCACGGCCTGGGCGTCGCCGAACTCGATGCGGCCCGGATCGACGCCGCCGTCGCGCCCTGGCGCGACTGGGCCGACGCGCTGTCCGAGCTTGCACCCGACGCCGCCATTGCGCTGGCGCCCGATCGCTTCCATGCCCAGGCTCTGGACGCGCTCGCGTCCGCGGCGCCATTGCGCGCTGCCGTCGCCACGCGTGCCCGCGCCGCCCACGAGGCCTGGCAGGCAGCGCGCAGCCGTCGCGACGCGCTCAAGGGCAACCAGCAACGCCTGAGCGTCGGCAAGGCCGGCCTGCGCGACGACGTCATGCGATTGATGAACTACCTGCATGACGCCGGAATCGAGGCGCAGCCGGTCTGCGACCTGGTGCGCGTGCGCGATGCGGCTTGGCAGCCAGCCATCGAAGCCTATCTGCGCAGCCACGTCGAGGCGCTGCTGGTGCCGGCCGGCCAGGAAGAACAGGCCGTGCGCGTGTACCGCGCGCTGCAGGGCGCGCGCGCGGTCTACGGCGTCAAGCTCGCGCTGCCCGGTGCTGCGCGCGGACAGCGCAGCGAGCGTCCCGCGGCCGACAGTGTCGCGGCGTTGATCGAGGGTGACGACGCTGATGCGGTCGCGTATCTGCGTCGGCAGCTAGGCGATCTGCGTTGCGTGGAGACCGAAGCGGAGGTCGTCCGCAGCCGCCAGGGCCTGACCCGTGACGGCCTGGTGGCCAAGGGTGGTGGAATCGAGCGGCGCCGACTGCCCGCCGGCTCGGAACTGCGGATCGGCGCCAACGACGGCCGCGAACGCCTACGTGTGTTGCGAGAGGAACTCGAGGCGGTCGAGCGCGACCTGCGCGAGCGCGAACCCGAGGCGCGGCGCCTCGACACGCTGCAGCAGGCGTTCGCCCGCTTCGCCGATGCCGGCGAGACCGCCGACGCCCTGCATGCGCAACTGCTGCAGCATCGCCAGATCGAATCGCGTTACCGCGCCCGTGTGCGCAGCCAGGCCGACGCGGTCGATCCCGACCTGCTGCGCCTGGGCGAGCAGGTGCGGGCGTTGCGTGAGCGCCACGACGAGAATGAGCGCCGGATCGAGGCCCTGATCGGGACCGAAGCCTTGTCGCGCAACGGTGTCGACCAGGCGCAGCGGGTGCTCGAAGGCCTGCAGGCCCAGGAAGCGCTCGTCGCGCAGGCCGCGGTCGATGCCTTCCGCGACGGTGACGTCGACCCGAACCGGGTCGAGCGCCAGCGCGAAGAGCTGGACGCCAAATGGCCCTCGCTCGAGGAGCGCAGCCGGCGTTGTGACGAACGTGCCCGCGACAGCGACGGCCAGCTCGGCCGGTTGCTGCCCGAAGCCTGGAGCACGCTGGCGCAGTACGCTCGCGACCATGGCCTGAACCTGGATTTCGACGCCAGCGCCTGGCGTCCGGCGCGCAGCCTGCTGCAACGCGAACTCGCCCAACTGCGCGACACCGACCTGGTGCGCTACCAGGGCGAAGCCGAACAGGCCTACGCCACCGCGGTCGAGACTTTCCGCGCCAGCGTTGCGTCGGCGCTGTACGACAACTTCAATCGGCTCAAACAGCAGATCGCCACGCTCAATCGGACCTTGCGCAGCAGTCCCGCGTTCTCCAACAACGAGCGCTATCAGTTCCACTACGAGGTCGTGCCCGAATTCCGCGACCTGGAGCGCTTCATCCGCCGGGCCGCGGATGTCGGCGGCGAGGACGGCCTGTTCGGCAGCGCTGGCGAAGTGCCGGCCGCGTTCCGCGAGCTGATCGAGGATGGCGCCGCCGCGCGCAGCGCGCATTCGCCGCTCGACGACTACCGGCGGTTCTTCCGCTTCGAGGTGCAGATCCGTCAGGACGATCGCGTGATCGGCTCGCTGAGCGAGCGCATGCGTTCGGGCTCGGGCGGCGAGCATCGCGCGCCGCTGTACGTCATCGCCGGCGCCGCGCTCGCCGCGGCCTATGGCAAGAGCGACGTCCACCCCGGTGGCATGGGGCTGATCCTGCTGGATGAGTTTGGCGACAAGATCGACGCCCAGAATGCGCGGGCGACGACCAACTATCTGCGCTCGCTCGGCCTGCAGCTCGTGCTCGCCGCGCCCGATACCGCGCAGGGCACGCTCAGCGGCGTGCTCGACAGCTACATCGAGCTGTTCCGCGATGGCGATCTGCTGCAGGTCGAACGGATCGAGGTCAAGGCGGCTGCCCGTGCGCTGCTGCTCAGCGACCAGTTCGACCTGCATCCTGAGCTGCTGGCCGAGGAGACCGCCCGCATCGCGAGCGAGCGCGGCGCGACGTGAGCGCCGCCCGGCGCCTGCTCGAACGGCTGCTGCGCAAGGGCGAGCGGGCCCGCCTGCGCGGGCAGTCCGCGCCCGCATCGCTGCCGATGACGGGCGCGAGTGCGCCCGAGTACCTGGCACTGTCGACCCTCGCCGAGCAGGAAGACGTCCACGCGCAGATCCGCCTGGCCGAACGCGACGGCGCGATCTTGGTCCAGCGCGACCGGCATCGCGACGATGGGCAACGTCTGCTGCGGCTGACGGTGTGCGATCTCGACGCGTTGGCGCGGCACCTGGGGATCGCATTGCTGGATACGCGCATGGCTGAGGCCAGGGCCCGGCTGGATGGGTGGCTGCCATGCTTTCCGGTCATCGCCGAGGTGCTCGACGCCTGGGCGCAGGGCAAGGGGCCAGGCCACGGCCCCGAATCGGCGGCCGACCTGGCCGACGCGGCGCGGGTCGTCGAGGCGCGCCATGCCGATGCCGGCGCCGAACGCATGCTGCGGCGCGAGAGCATCCGCCTGCTGGGTGACAGCAAGCGGCTGGAGGCGCTGACGCCGTGGCTCGCGCTCCTGGTCGGCGGTGAGGTGAATGCGGGCGCGCTCGAGCGCGAGCATGTCTGGTCCGCACTCGGCCTGAGGCGCGAACCACATCCGATGCTGATCGCCGGGACCGGCACGCTTGTCGTCGGCGGCACCGGGTTGCCGCTGGTCCAGCCCTACCTCGGCATCCCGGTCGAACGGCTCGACGCGGTCGTGACCGGGGCGCGATTCCTGCTGACGATCGAGAACCTCGCCAGCTTTCACGATGCCGCAGCCTGCGAAGCGGCTGCCGACGGCCTGCTGGTCTACACCGGTGGGATGCCATCGCCTGCCTGGCGCCGTGCCTGTGCGCGCATGCTGCAGGCACTGCCGGACGACGCGGCTGTCTACCACTGGGGTGACATCGATGAGGGCGGCTTCCGGATCGCCGCCACGCTGGCCGCCACCATGAAAGAGTCGGGCCGCGTGCTGCGGCCCTGGCTGATGTCGCCAGAGGACCTGTCGTCGGCCGAGATCGAGGCCGCGCGTCGCCCGTCGGCGGCGCAGCATGGAGCCATGCTGCGCTGGGTGCAGGGGGCGGGGTGGACGGACGTCGCCCAGGCGCTGGCCGCCCATCCGCTTCTGCTCGAGCAGGAGGCGTTGCGTGCCAGGCTGCCTCCGCGTGGTGGCGCTGTCTGCCACGGGCTCGCAACACCGGCATGACAGGGGTGTTGACCCAATGTGAATTCGGCTTACAATGCGCGCCCCGCAACGCTGTGACGACGCTGAGGTCGGCAGAAAAGCGGGGACCGGTCGGACTTCTGGGATTTCACAGGGAGTTGACAGATCGGGAAGCTGCGCTAAGATGTGCGGCTCCTTCGGCGGAAACGAACTTCGGTTCGGGGCACGAAGGGAAGGCAGGAAGATTCACCGAAAGGTGTTGACGAATGCCAAAACCGCGCTAAGATGGGCGGCTCGCTTCGGAGGAAACTTCGAAGCATCGGGAAGCAGGCGCTGAGGCCACTTCCGAAGATCTTTGACAGTGTGCGCAGGATACTTGTGCGGACGTCTGGCAGGTGGCGTTGTCCATCAGCAGACGTTTCGAAAGAGCAACAAGTCAATTCATATAGCATGCAAATGCGAGTGAGTAGTTTTGAAGCTCAGGTAGGACATCTGCACTCAAAGCATTGATGGAGTCCTTCGGGACGAAGTCGAAAAATTTAAGTGAAGAGTTTGATCCTGGCTCAGAGTGAACGCTG